>NZ_DATMRV010000279.1:0-29710 GCF_035565795.1 Pseudorhodoplanes sp. | reverse complement strand
TAACACGAATTCTTCCATGCCGGTAAACTTCGTGATTGGCACCACGGGTCCGAACGGCTCGATCTGCATGATGTCCGCATCGTCCGGCACGTCGGTCAGCACGGTCGGGCGATAGCCGTTGCCGTGATCCCCGACTCGCTTCCCACCAGTAACCAGCGATGCGCCGCGCGCAAGCGCATCCTCGATGCCCCGCGCGATCGAATCCCGCTGCCGGCCATTGGCCAGCGGACCCATGTCAGTTTCGGTTCCGTTGCCCGGGCCGACACGCAGGGCACCCGCGATCTCCGCCATGCGCTCCACGAATGGTGCGTGGATCGCCTCGTGGACGAAGAAGCGGCTGGGCGCGACACAGACCTGTCCGGCATTGCGGAACTTGGCGGCGGCCAGCGCATCGGCCGCCCGCACCGGGTCCACATCCGCGAATATGCCGGCGGCGGCGTGGCCTCCCAGCTCCAACGTGCATTTCTTCAGATGCTGGCCGCACAACATGGCGACAGCACGACCGGCCCTGATCGATCCCGTAATCGAGGCCTTGCGAATTACACTGGACGCGACGAGGCGTTCCGCGATCGCGGACGGGTCGCCGAACACGACCGAAAGGCAATCCTCTGGCAGCCCCGCGCGATAGCACAACAGCGCCAACTCGATGGCCGTTCGCGGGGTTTCCTCGGACGGCTTGAGGATCACCGAACAGCCCGCCGCCAGGGCCGTGGCGACCTTGCGGGCCGGAAGCACCAGCGGGAAATTCCATGGCGTGAAGGCCACGACCGGCCCGACCGGTTCGCGACTGGCGAAGAGATGCCTGTTGGCGCTCCGCCCCGGTATCACCCGGCCATAGGCACGTTTTCCTTCCTCGCCGGCCCAATCAAAGACCTCTGCGGCCGCGCCGACTTCGGCCTTGGCCTCGCGCAGGACCTTGCCCTGCTCTGCGGTCAGAACCGCCGCCAAGCGATCGCTTTCTACACGAAGAAGGTCCGCGACCCGCTTCAGGACGACGCCCCTGTCCCACGCCGAGACGTGGCGCCAATGGCGAAATCCCCGATCCGCAGCCGTCAACGCATCATCGAGATCGTCGACCGATGCAAGAGTGATAGACCCGATCCGCGCATCGTCCCACGGGTCGAGGACCGGGAGGGTCGCTCGGCCGCCATCTGTCCTCATAACACCGCCGACAAAGGGCGCGCTCATTTCGTACATCACGTCTCTATCTGCCGCGCGGCGCGTGGTGAAAGGAGGTCTGTCTTACGCCTGCGCTGCCCTCATTTGGAATGACCGCATCGCGTTGATCATAATGAATTACCTTTGACATATAGGAAAACCAATGCAAAAAGCAATCATCTTGACCAAAGCGGACACGTGCGATGCGAGAACGCCCGGAAAAGACGCGAGGGCAGTCATCGCGGAGCTGCGATCGTCCCCGAGGGCGAGACGGCGCTCGAGGAGGCCAAGGTGGTCGCCAATGCGCTCACGCAGCGGTTTGGTGATTCCGATCCTCGCATATTCGCCAGGAGTTCGAGAAGCGTCTGGAGCTGGGGAAGTAGGCCGAGCAGATCAAGATTACTGCCCGATGGTGGAGCGCATGCGCTTTGCCGAGTTGAGCCAGACCATACATGAAACAGCAGCTCACCCGCTCTGAGGGGCTTGGGTGCATTGGCTTAAGAAGCCGAGCGACTTCACCGTGCGCAGCCATAGACTGATAATCGACACTCGACAACATTACGGACTAAGACTAACTAGTCACCACTAGAGAATCTTTATTTTAGTGGCAGCTTTAAGTCGTTCTCATGATGTCGGAGCATTGGGCTTTGTCATATATATAATAATATCCTTTATCCCTCAGTCGGGCGACGGATCGGGAACATATCTTCGCCGTGATGATGAAGACGCGTATGATGTAATCGGCATAGCCAACGCACTTTTAAAGGCTCGTCATATTGGTCGTGATGAGCATCTACCGCTTCAGCACCGCAGACCTCGCAAGTTTTTTTCTCCAGATCGCCTGCCTTCACCGCGCGCTGTACAGCAAGATGAGCGTCATATTTAGCCGGATTGGCTCGGCGCCAGTTCGCCTGGCGGGTATCTGTTTTCAGCATCTGCGATCCTTCCCCGCTAAGATTTCACTGTTCTGAATACCTTGCCGTCAATTTTGAATTTTCGCAAATATCCTGAAACCTGCGCCACGTTCGCAGCGGCCCGGAATCCGGGCCGCGAAGTGTCGCAAATATCAGTCGCGAAACTTTGACTTTCGCACGCGACTTTTGCGACAGATTTTTCCCTGCAAAATCAGCGCCGTCGATTTTGATGCGAAAGTCAGGATTTCCGCGACAGAACGACCGCGCTCAAGATTGATGCTCGGCTATTACGTTGCGGAGGATTGCGTTCAGTGCATTCGGCCGTTCCAGAGGCACGTAATGCCCACATTCGGGAACAATATGCAGGCGGCCGGATGGTGCCAGATCAGCCTGTTTGGCACTTGTTTCGGGGCCGGGCGCTACATCATCTGATCCGCTCACTACGATGACCGGGCGCGGAAAGGCCGAAAGGGCTTGATCTCTGCTCGGTCGGGTATGGAAGACGGTCACGCCTCGCGCTACGTCCTCGGGCGATTGTCGAAGCGTGATGCACTTTGCTTCGTTGACCACCCGAGGCGATGCCGCTTTGAACAGCAAAGGTTCCCATAGGTGCTGCCATGCCGTCTCAAGCCCCTCTTTGCGGAGCGTTTCGAGAGCCGAAGCATGAAATGCAGGGTCGGGCCTGTGGTTGGCCTTGGTCCCGATAAGAACTAGGGCGGCAACACGATTGGGCGCGATAGTCGCTATCTCCAGAGCGCAAGACCCTCCAACAGAGCAACCGACGACGATTATTCGATTCCCGGCCGTCAGCTTCAGGGCTTCGTTAGCCCATGCCTCTATGCGGTCCCCTAGAGAATAGAGCGTAGGCGCATAGGTCGCTTCTGGAAGTAGCTTCGCCTGTTCAGTCCACATGGACCCATCCAGAGGAAGGGCATGTAAAAGCAACAGCTCCGGCTTACCTCCGACCATCATGCAATCCTAAACATCCAGAGTCGCAAAAATCCCGAAACAAGCGACGGTCGCACAATAGGGATTTTCGCGACGGGATGCACCCGCTAGATTCGGGTGGTGAGCATAGCAGCGAAAGCCCCCTGCCCCATGATGATCGGATATGCCCGCGTCTCGACCGACGGCCAGACCCTCGACCAGCAGCGCGCGGCGCTGAAAGCGTCCGGCTGCAAGCGCGTGTTCGAGGAAAAGGCATCCGGCGCGCAGCGCGGTCGCCCCGAGCTGGCGAAGATGCTGGACCATTTGCAGCCGGGCAACGTGGTGACGGTGACGCGGCTCGATCGCCTCGCCCGATCGACGCGCGATCTTCTCGACATTGCCGAGCGGATCGGCCACGCCGAGGCCGGCTTGCGATCGCTGGCCGAGCCGTGGGCCGACACGACGACGCCGGCCGGGCGCATGGTGCTGACATTCTTCGCCGGCGTTGCCGAGTTCGAGCGCAGCTTGATCCATGAGCGCACGAGCGCCGGCCGAGCTGCGGCGATGGCGAAGGGCGTTCGGTTCGGTCGCCCCCCTGCCCTGTCGGCCGAGCAGATCGCACACGCCCGCCAGCTCATCAGCGAGGACAAGAAGCCGGCCGAGGTTGCCCGGCTCTTGGGTGTGCATCGCGCCACGCTCTACCGGGCCATAGAACGCATTGACGTGGATACGCATTGACGCAACTACGTTTAGTCCCCCGGCCTTAGAAGTAGTGCCTTTCTCGCCCCCTTACGCAAAGGGTTGCAGAATCGGGCGGTTTCGGGTCTTTCTAGTAACGATGAAAAGCGATTCTGATAGGATTCGGAGGGACGTGGCCGCGCACCGACAACGGTTGCGTGAGGCTGGCCGCACCTTCGTAAACACCGATCTTCCCGTTGAGCTGGTCGCGCGACTTGACCGGATCAAGGAAGAACGGGGCGTGTCATCGCGCGCGCCGATCATCGAGGAAGCGTTGAGGTTCTATATCGAAGCGAAGCAAGGGACATAACGGCAAAACGCCCGACCGCGCCAACGGTCGAGCGTTTTTGTAGGCCGTCAGACACACCGTAGATAAGGGGTCCGCTAACTCTCCCCTTATCTACGCTAGAGCACTCCAATTCGCAAGATTGATTCTTGCGGAAACGAGAGCGCCGTGCCTGCCGTCCGCGCTGTCATGTCCTTCAAATGGAAGGACGAGGGCATATGTTGAGGACGCACTACGCGGCCGCGATCGGCTGCGCGCGCGGGAACGCGCTTGATGAAATCATGCGGGAGGTTTGGACTCGATACGGCGCGGGCCAGCTCACCGACGACGAGGCCGGCGAGCTTACGACGCTCGCCCATGAGCGCCGGGCCGCCCTGCGGGGATCGGGACAGACCGCGCTAGGGTTGATCTTTCCGCCCCCTGCCCCACGCTGCCCGACACCAGTTCGCCGGCATAGCCATATCCGGGGACGATCGGAGGGCCGCATATGGCGGCCGACGACGCGCAAGGACGTGCAGGCGATCTTGAAGGCGGCCGAAATCTACAACGAGGCCGGCTTGCACGAGAAGGGCGAGCGCAGCGGGCCGCTAGGATCGGTGGCGCTGGACGTGCTGCGGCTGTTCGTCAATCTCATCGACTTCCGCACCGGCCGGCTTGAGCCGTCAATCACCACGATCATGGATCGGCTAGGCCGGTCGCGCGATACGATCGTGCGGGCGCTGAAGAATCTGCGGGCGCATGGCTTCATTGACTGGCTGCGGCGCTATGAGCCGACCGGGAACGAAGGGCGCGGCCCACAGGTGCAGCAGGCCAGCAACGCCTATCGCCTGTCCCTGCCGGAGAAGGCCCGGCAGTTCCTTGGACGGTTCGGCAAGGCTCCACCCCCGCCCGCCGATCATGGACAGGATCAGCGGGCTTGGAGCGAGGTAATCGACGCCTACAAGACCACCCTGCCCCTCGATGAGCGAACGCAGGTCGACGCCGGCGATAGCCCGCTAGGACAGGCCCTTGTGCGCATGGCGAAAAACTTCATGAAACGTGAGTCCGATAACCAGACTGTATCCCCATCTGATCTTTATCTAAGAGGGAAAACATAAGCGGTCGCCGCTGTTCGGGCTGCTTACGCAGCCCTGCGGCGGTTCCGGCCCGCGTATAGGCGGGCCGGGAAACGGCACCCCACTACCTAATCCGCACCGCTCGCGCCTGCGGCCAGCGTCCTATGGCTTTCGAGAGGGAGTAAAGGGCAAGGTCGGTGCTTAATTATTTACGTTAATACGTATTGACGTGTAAACGTATTACCTTGATAGAAGGCGATGGCGGCGGCCGGGAAAACGTGCTAGAGTGTACACAATTCAACACACGGAGGCGATTCCATGACCGCCAGCACCACCATGACGATTCGGGTTAGGCCCGATGTGAAAGAAAAGCTCGACCGGATCGCGAACGACACGCAGCGAAGCAAATCCTTCCTCGCCGGCGAGGCCGTCGCCGCCTATGTCGATCGCGAGCTTGAAATCATCGACGGTATCAAGCGCGGCATGGCTGATGCAGCGGCCGGCCGAGTGATCCCCCATGCGCAGGCCGTCGCGGAAATGCGTGAGGTTATCGAGGAAGCGAAGCGCCGGAAAGCCGCGCGCGGATGAGGCCGGTTGTCTGGTCGATTGAGGCGCAGCGGGATAACCTCGAAATCCTGCGCTATATCGCAGAGGACAACCCATTCGCCGCCGAACGGGTCGTGGATGCGATCGAGGACGCCGGGAACAAGCTCGGCGAATTTGCGACCGGCCGGCCGGGGCGGGTGAGCGGAACCTATGAAAAGTCCCTCGCCCGTCATCCCTACATCATCGCCTATGAGCTGCGGGACGTGGGGGGCCGGGAAAGCGTCGTGATCGTGCGCGTCATCCACACGTCGCGCGACTGGCCGGCCGAGGAATGGCCGCACTAGCTTAAAGACGTAGTAACGTCCTTAGCTATATGCTTTAATACGTATTCACGCAAAGAAGGATTGACGCATGAACGTCATTGCGTTTTTGAGCCAGAAGGGCGGGAGCGGAAAAACCACGCTTTCGGTTCATACCGCCGTGGCGGCCGAGGCGACCGGCGAACGGGTTTGCGTCATCGACGCGGACCCACAGGAGAGCGCGACCGCATGGGCGAGCGCGCGGGAAGCCGGAACGCCGATCGTCGCCACGGCGCAGGCCGGGGAGCTGGACGCCGCGCTTAGGGCGGCCGAGGGCGAGGGCATGACCTTGGCCGTAGTGGACGCCCCGCCCCATGCCGCCCCGGCGGCCGGCCAGATCGCCCGAAGGTCGGAGCTGGTCTTGATTCCGGTCCGACCGTCCGCGTTTGACCTCGCTGCGGTCCCGGCCGCCGTCGAGATCGTGGCGGCCGCGAAAGTGCGCGGCGCGTTCGTCCTGTCTGCCTGCCCGTTCCGTGCGCCCGAGATCGGGGAGACGCGCGCGGCGCTGGAAGCCTACGGACTGCCGATCGTACCCGGCGAGATTACCGACCGGCGCGCGTTCGCCCGCGCCGTCACGACTGGCAGCGCCGTGACGGAGTTCGAGGCCGAAGGGAAAGCAGCGGAGGAAATCCGGGCTTTGTGGGCGTGGATTAAAGGCACGTTAGAACGTAAATAGCTAAATACGTAAGCGCGTATTGAAGGAGCGAAACCTATGGCAAAGAAAGCAACCGGCCTCGCGGCCTTCACCCGCCCGAAGGCCGGCGCGGAGGCCACCAGCCTTGCAGCGATCGAGGACGATCGCCCGGCCGTGGAAATCCCGACGCCGAGGCGAAAGAGGGGAGGGGGCGAGACTGTCGCGCTTACGGTCAAGGTCCGGCGATCGGACTGGCAGCGCCTTCGCCAGCTCGCGGATGCAGAGGGAACGACAATTCAGGCGATGGCCGAGGCCGGGCTTTCGGCGGTTCTGGCACAGCACGGATTGCCGCCGATCGAGCCTTATGCACGTTGATACGTAAATAGCTAAATACGCTAATGCTTGCGTGTGTGGCCCGCCCCCCGGCCGTCCCTACGGCCCTAGATGATGAGAGCGGGCCGGCCGGGGGGCTGTCGTCGCGGCCGGGCGTTTCCCTGAATAGAGCTTGCACCAGGTCGGCGGTGGATCGCGGCGCAAGCCGCGCCGGCACGGAGGCGAACGCGCTCCCCAATAGCGCCGTAGAGAGCCGGAGGGCCGTTCGTAACAAAGTCCCGGCGCAAAGCGCCGGGTCCGCTTCCTGTCACGTCAGGCAGCGTCATACAGGCCCCGAAACTCGGGATCGGCATAGTAGGCGAGCTTTCCGGCGACGATCGGCCGTTGCCCGGCGAGGAACAGCAATTCGACATGCTGCGGCAGGTTGCGGACCTCATCAGGGGTCAGCAGCGGGCGGGCCGTGTGTTGCTCGCCATAGGAAATGCCGGATTTGTCGGAATCGAGCGCGCGGCTCATGGTCTGGAACACAACGGTTTCTTGGCCCAACAGATCGGAGACAAGCCGGGCGCTGTCGTGATCGTTGACGCCGAACACCTGTAGGACGCCGGCGTTTGACAGGAAGGTGCCGGCGCGTTGCCCGTAGGTGGCGCGGAGCTGGTGAACGTCTTGCAGGATCGGCCAGAGCTGGACGCCATAGCCGGCCATGAGGCCCATTGCGCGCTCGACGGGGGTGAGGTGGCCGAGGGCGGCGAACTCATCCAGCAGGTAGAGGACCGGCACGGCCGGCTTGGCGGGGTCGCGCGCCATGTCGGTCAGGCTTTGCGCGACGAGCAGGCGCAGCCAGCGGGAATAGGTGGCGAGCCGATCGGGCGGCAGGACGAGGAACACCGAGGCGTTGCGGCGCTTGAGATCGGCAAAGCGGAAATCCGATCGGCCGAGGACCGCGACCATGCGCGGCGAGTCGAGGAAATGGGTATGGCGCTGCGCGGCCGAGAGGACGCCGGCCGCTTCCCGGTCGGATTTGCCGAGGTGGCGGTTTGCGGCGCGGGCGATCAGGCCGCCGGCGGCGGTTGACGCCTGCATGTCCTTCAGGAGCGCCGCGAAGGCTTCAGGGGCGAGGGTGAGGGCTTCGCGCAGGGTGGCGAGGTTTCGCCTGTCGCGCGGCTCGCTGGCGGCAATATGGAGGATCAGGCCGGCAATGAGCGCCTTGGCTTCCTCGTTCCAATGCGCTTCGCCGGCCATGCCCGGTTCATCGAACACGAGGGCGTCGGCCAAGGTGCTTGCATCTTCCGCGACATCGAGGCCGGCCGGGTCGAGTTGGTCGAGAGGATTGAAGGCGGCCGAGGGCTGGCCGGTGACGCCGAAGGGGTCGAGGACATGGACCGGGCCGAATTGCTGGCGGGCGCGGCCGGCGATCTTGGCATTTTCGCCCTTGGGGTCGATGCAGATCACGGAGCGGTCGGCGGTGAGCAGATTGGGGATGATGGTTCCCACCCCCTTGCCGGTGCGCGTCGGTGCCATCGTCAGCAGATGGGCCGGGCCGTCATAGCGCAGGAGCTTTGAGGATTTCGGATCGCGGCCGATCAGCAGGCCGGAATCGGCGCGGGCGAGGGCGGCGGTTTCCTTGTCAGTGGCGAAGCGGGCCGAGCCGTGGGTTTCGCCGTCCATATCCCCGAAATGGATAATCAGGGGATTGGTGAGGAAGCGGAAGGCGAGCGCCAGCACTACCAGCAGCGTTACGAGATCGAGAAGGAGAACCGGCACCGAGCCGACGCGGAAGCCGATTTGTTCGAGAGCGAAGCGGCCGCCGAAGCCGACGACGAACAGGACGATAACAAGGAGGAACAGAAGCCCGAGAAGCGGTTTCCAGATGCGGAAAGGTGCGGCGAGCAGAGCGACGAACGCCCATAGCGGATCACGCGCGGCCTGCCGCATCATGTTCTTGAACGCGGCCCATGCAAGCGTTGCCTGACTCATGCGGCCGTCCCCCCGGCGCTGCCTGTCGTCTCCCCGGCCGGCGCGTTGCCGATCAGGTCGGCAAACAGTTCCTTGTCACCGGGCCGCGTCAGGAAGTCGGGCAGCTCACGCTTGAGCCATTCGCCCAAGCGCCGGGAAAATTCCTCATCCTTGCCGTTTTCGAGGCGATGCAGGACGAGCGCGCCGAGCAGCACCTTGCGGCGCGTGTCGTTGGCGCGTTCCTGCTTGGATAGCCGGGCCTTGAGCGTGGCGCGCTGCGCATCCAGTTCGGCCAAGCGTTGTTCGATCGTTTTGCGCGCCATTCCTCAAATCTCCTTTTCCGGTCGTTCGCCTAGACTATCATTACCGGCCGCCTTTTCCAGCGTTTGCCCGTTGCGCTTGAGTTTTCAGCGGTTTTGCAGCACAATTCCGGCCTCAGTTCATTGCATCGACCTTGCCGCGAGCGCCACACCGATCAGCGAAAGAGCGTAGCGATTGAGTTGAGAAGGGCGCACTTACGACTTGCTGGGCAAGTCGGTGCACGGTATTCTCTTTTTGGTTCGGAGAATACCGTTTGGCGATCTACCATCTCAGCGCAAAGCCTATCTCGCGGTCATCCGGCCGCAGCGCTGTGGCGTCGGCCGCATATCGTTGCGCTGTCCGCCTGACCAATGAGCGCGATGGCCTTGTGCATGACTTCACCCGCAAAGAAGGCGTGGAGCATAAGGAGATCGTGCTCCCGGAAGGCGTTTCCGCCGATTGGGCTTTGGATCGTTCGGCTTTGTGGAATGCCGCAGAGTTTGCGGAGAAGCGCAAGGACGCGCGTGTTGCCCGCGAATTCGAGATTGCGCTTCCGCACGAGCTTTCTGCAGAAGGGCGAGTGGAGGCTGCGCGAACCTTCGCTCAGGATTTGACGAACCGATATGGCGCGGCGGTGGATTTTGCCATCCATGCGCCGCATGAGCAGGGCGACATCCGGAATTACCATGCGCATGTGATGATGACGACGCGACAGGTTGGCGAAGCCGGGCTGGGCGAGAAGACGTATCTTGAGCACAAGAACGCACGGCTGTTGTCGAATGGCATGGCGACCACCGACATGCAGCTTCGCGACATCAGGCAATCGTGGGAGAGCATCGCCAACAGCCAGCTTCAGCGTGAGGGGCTGGATATTCGCATTGATCACCGCTCGCATGCAGAGCGCGGCCTTGAGCTTTCACCTACCGAGCATATGGGCGTGCATGCCTCGCAGATGCAACGGCAGGGCATGGCGGTCGAGCGGGCGCGGCTGGACGAAGAGGCGGCGCAGCGCAATGCCGAACTAATCCGCGAAAAACCGGAACAGGTTCTGACGCTGATCAGCAATGAGAAGAGCGTATTCGACCGGTACGACATTGCGAAGACCCTGCATCGCTACATCAACGACGACGCGCAGACGTTTCGGAATGCGTTTGCGTCGGTGATGGCCTCGCCGGCGCTGGTGGAGCTTCAGGCCGAGCGCATCGATCCGGAGACGGGTGAGGTTTCGAAGGCGCGGTATTCGACGCGGGAAATGATCGATCTGGAATTCGGCATGGCGCGATCGGCGGAGCGGCTGCACCAGGCGCAGAACCATGGTGTCGATCGGCGGCATGTCGGTCGAGCCATGGAGCGACAGGACGCGGCTATCCGGAAAAGCTCGGGCAGCGAGTCCGCTCGCCTGTCCGACGAACAGCGTCACGCGATCGGACATATTACCGGGCCGGAGCGCATCGCGGCTGTGGTCGGGTTTGCTGGCGCTGGCAAGTCCACCATGCTTGCAGCCGCGCGTGAGGCATGGGAAGCGCAGGGCTATCAGGTCCACGGTGCGGCGCTGGCCGGAAAGGCGGCCGAGGGGCTGAAGGAAAGCTCCGGCATCCAGAGCCGCACTCTGGCGTCGTGGTCCCGCGGTTGGGAAAACGATCGCGGGACGATCGGCCGCGGGGATGTGTTCGTCATCGACGAAGCCGGCATGGTCGGGAGCCGTCAGCTCGCCCGCTTTATCGGAGAGGCCGAGGCGCGAGGGGCGAAGATCGTTCTTGTCGGGGATCATGAGCAGCTACAGGCGATCGGGGCTGGTGCACCCTTCCGGGCGATTGCCGAGCAGATCGGCCATGCCGAACTTTCCGACATTCGACGTCAGCGCCAGGACTGGCAGCGGGAGGCGTCGGTTGCCTTCGCGACCCACAAGACGGCCGAGGGGCTGGCCGCATATCGGGATCATGGTGACATTCACTTTGCGGCGAGCCAGGACGAAGCACGGGCCGGGATCGTGCGCGACTATCTTGCCGACCGCGACGAGCGTCCGGACGGCACCCGGGTTGCCATGGCGCATCGCCGTGCCGATGTGCGGGCACTCAATGCCGCTATCCGTTCCGAGCTTCAGGACCGCCATCAGCTGGGGCGCAGCCACGGGCTGAGCGACGGCGAGGAAGGTGGAGAACTGACTTTCCAGACCAATGACGGCAAGCGCGACTTCGCCCCCGGTGACCGGATCGTATTCCTCGAAAACAGCCGTGATCTTGGTGTGAAAAACGGCATGCTTGGCACCGTCGAGCATGTCGAACAGGGGCGCATCGTCGCGCAGCTCGACGGCCGAGGCGGCGATAGCGTCAGCATTCCCACGGACAGCTATCAGGCGATCGACCACGGCTATGCGACGACGATCCATAAAAATCAGGGGGCCACTGTTGATCGCGCCTATGTGCTGGCTTCCGGCACCATGGACCGGCATCTAACCTATGTCGCCATGACGCGCCATCGCGACGGGGCACAGCTCTATGCAGCGCAAGACGAGTTCACCAATGCCGGCCGCCTCGTTGACCATGGCGCTGCGCCCTATGAGCACAACCCGGAAGCGCGTGAGAGTTATTTCGTGACGCTGGAAAATGACAAGGGCGATCAACGGACGGTGTGGGGCGTCGATCTCAAGCGCGCCCTGCAGGAGGCTTCGCCGGCGATCGGGGACAGGATCGGCCTGCAGCATGAAGGGACCACCCCCGTCACGCTACCGGATGGCACCCAGACCGAGCGCAATTCGTGGCGCGTCGTGGAAGGTGGCGAGCTGTCCTACCAGCAGCTCGAAAGCCGGCTGTCGCGTTCCGGCGCGAAGGAAACGACGCTAGATTATGTGAGGGACTTTGCCGAGCGGCGCGGGATCGCGGAACAGTTCGGGATCAGAAGCGAGATCGAACTTGCTCCCGCCCCAAACCTGGCGCAGGAGTTTTCGTCCCGTGCGGCCCATTCGGAACGGGAGCAGCAGGGCCGGCCATCAGAGCGCCAGCAGGTTTACGAGGAACGTGCCGGCGATCTGGCCGGCCCTGTTCGCCGCGAGGATTCTCGCAAGGATCTCGCCCGGAATACTGATGGCGATCGGCAGGGCGGCCAGGAAGGGGAGAGGGAAGGTTCCCGCCGCGTCCGGTGGTCGGAGGTCATGTCGCCGGCTGGCGCCGGCGATGGCCGTGCAGCGGCCAGCGATCGGGACGGAGAGCGCAGCGCCTTGCAGCCGGAGGCCGACAAGCCCGCTCCCCTGGTGCCGGCGATCACCCGCCACGATCGCAGCATCGAGGACGTGGCCCGTGAAAAGGCGATGTCCGTCATCGAGCAGAGATTCGACACCGTGGAGTCTGTAGCGCGGCACGTGTTCCGCGATCCGGACGAGGTGACTGGGCGGCTGCGCACCGCCATCACCGAGAAGGAGGGCAACGGCAAGATCATGGCGAAGGCCATGGCTGAGCAGCCGGAGCGGTTTGGAGAGCTACGCGGCAAGTCTGGCATGTTCGGGGACAACAAGGAGCGGAAAGAGGCGCTGCATTACGCCAGGTCGGTTTCCGCTCATATCGGCTATGTTTCCGAAGCCTGGGAGCGGCGGCTTGGCGAGGAGCGAAAGTCCGAAGAGTGGCAGCGTAAAAAGCGTGATGTAATCGAGGTTCCCGGCCTTACGCCGCGCAGCGCCGAAATCATCGCCCAGGTGGAAAAGACGCCGGTCGAGAAGAGGGGCCAGTTCATCGCAGAGCTGCGATCATCCCGCGAGGGCCAGGCCGCGCTCAAGGAGGCCAAGCTGGTCGCCAATGCGCTCACGCAGCGGTTCGGGCATTCCGATCCTCGCAGTTTCGCCAAGGAACTCGAGAAACGTCCGGAGTTGGCGAAGCAGGTTGAGCAGATTAAGACGACCGCCCGCATGGTGGAGCGCACGCGCTTTGCCGAACTGAGCCATGAGCACACACTGAAGCAGCAGCTCACCCGGATGCAGGGCCTTGGGATTCGCCGGTAGGATCATGCCAGTATGCGCTTTATCAATCTGATGCCGTTTGTTCGCGACCGGGTCTGCGATCCACGATGGGACGGCGCTCCAGCGTCATGCGCTTGGCAACCAATTTCGACAAAATCTCAATCCGCTGCAGATTACGTTCGCTCATCGCTATCAATCGCATCTGCAACGTCCCAGAAGAGCAACGCATTGGTGACGTCACACGCGAAATTGAGGCGATCGCCAGTCGAGAGGATGCTGCCCGACGTCTCATGACGAGCCCTGGAATTGGCGCTATGGGGGCAGCAGCACTCCTTGCCGCCATTGGTAGCGGGCTGCAATTTTAAAAAGCCCGCAATCTAGCGCGTAGCTGGCCTTGTACCGTGAGAATATTCGACCGGCGGCAAATAAAAGCTTCTCGGCATTAGCAAACGGGGAAACCGTTATGTGCGCAAGCTCCTCGTTCATGGAGCTCGATCATGCTTTCGGCACCTCGACCGAACGCGAGATCGATTGGCCCTGCTTGGCGGCGATCAGAGAACCGGATGACCGATGCAGGATCATCATGTTGTTGACGAACCGAGGCGAAATCCGGAAATGCCGAGCGGCTTCACGGTTGCTATGCCCCTCATTCACAAACGCAACGACACGTTCACGCAACTCGATCGGATGCGGTTTGCCCATGGCGCTTCTCCTTCCATGGGCAAAGAATCATAGTTCATGCCAAACAGGAATCTGGAGGGTTCTGTGAGGTCCGGCCGCTAGCGTGCGGCATTCACTGACCGGACCTCATTGAAGCCGGATTGAACGAAGGCGCGGGTTGTTTTGCGCTATGGGGATTTCGCCGCTGCGGTCGATGGCGTCTGGTGGGGTCGTGCCTCAAAGGACCTCGTTGATTGATGAGGCAGGAGAACCAAAGCGGCATACAGGATGTTTTGGGGTGCCCTGTCGGCGGGTTGAGATGGCTCTGACACCAAGCGCCGGTTCTTTTTATGTGCCACCGGCGTAATCGGCCAAAGCGTGGCTCCCGCGGCCGCTCGACATGCCGACGCTGATCGCTGGACTGATCGAATTCCGGGCATAGTCATGAACTGTCGTCCCATGCTGGTCGGCAGACAGGCTGGAGTGGGGTCCACGCGCCTATGATTGTCATGGCTCCACCGCAACAGGGGCATCGATGTGCCACAGGAGTTGGCCCTGCCTCCGGTTCTTCGACCTGCTGTTCTGGCGGCGGGACGTTGAGCAGCCTTCGACAGAGGTCCAGCTTCACTTGCCGATGACCATTGGCAAGCAGACCGTAATGATGAATGCGATGGAAGCCGTCTGGCACGGTGTGCAGCAGGAAGCGACGGATGAACTCGTGTGCATGCAGCGTCATCCGCTTTTGGCCACCGCCGGTTCGGTAATCCTTCCATCGAAAGGTGACGCGATCGCCGTCCATGCTGACGAGGCGGGAATTGGAGATGGCGATGCGATGGGTGTAGCGACCGAGATAGGCCAGCACCTGTTTGGGTCCTGCGAATGGCGGCTTGGCATAGACCACCCAGCCGATACGATGAGCCGCTTTCAGCGCTCGATTGAAGGCAGCCGAATGGGCCAGGCCGGCGATATCGCCGAAGAACTGAAGCTGGCCGAGCTCGAAGGCGTGCTTCAGTTGTTCGAGAAACAGCCGCCGGAACAGGCGGGATAGGACCCGTACGGGCAGGAAGAAGTTTGGCCGAAAGGCGACCCATCTGGACTGGTCGGCCGACAATCCGCCGCCCGGTACGATGCAATGGACATGCGGGTGATATTGCAGGTTCTGGCCCCAGGAGTGCAGCACCGCAATTAAGCCAATCTCTGCGCCGAGATGCCTGGGATCGGCGGCAAGCCTGCGCAGCGTCTCGGCGACAGCGCGAAACAGGATGGCATAGACCGCCTCCTTGTTCTGGAAGGCGATCGCCGCAATCTCTTGCGGCACGGTGAACACGACGTGGAAGTAGCCGACCGGCAGAAGGTCTGCCTGCCGCGCGTCAAGCCAGTCGCGGCTCGCCTGACCCTGGCATTTTGGGCAATGCCGGTTGCGGCAGGAATTGTAGGCGATGCGGAGCGTGTCACAATCCTGGCACTGCTGGACATGCCCGCCGAGGCGCGCTGTCCGGCACATCTCGATGGCGCTCATGACCCGACGTTCGACACGCCCGAGATGAGCGTCGTGTATATGACGATATCGTTCGCCCTGGCGGCGAAAGATGTCCGCCACCTCCAGTCCCGCCACCATGGCGAGACGTCCTCAGCCTGGCGGCACCACCTCCAGCGTCAGGCGGTCGAGCGGGCTGGTCGTGCTGCGGATCAGCCTGTTGGATACCTTCGTGTAGCGGGCCGTGGTGGACAGATTGTTGTGGCCGAGGAGAACCTGGATGATCCGAATATCGGTCCCGCTTTCCAGAAGATGGGTGGCAAAGCTGTGGCGAAGTGTATGCACCGTCACCCGTTTGTCGATGCCAGCGGCAGTCCGCGCCGAACGGCAGGCCGAGTGCAAGACTTGGACACTGATCGGCATGGTCTCGTCCCTGCCCGGAAACAGCCAGAACTGCGGTCGTGCCAGTTTCCAGTACGTCCGCAAGATACCCAGCAACTGACCCGAGAGCATCACGGTTCGATCCTTGCCGCCCTTGCCATGCTCGACGCTGATGACACCTCGTTCACTGTCGATGTTGCCGACTTTGAGACTGACTGTCTCCGAGGCGCGCAGCCCTGCCGCATAAGCTGTCGTCAGTGCTGCTCTTGTCTTCAGGCTTGGTATCGCTTCGAGAAAGCGCACGATCTCGTCGCCATTCAATATCGTCGGCAGCTTGGATGGCGTACGGGGATAGGCGATGCGCTCCGGTATCTCATCATGCCCAAGGGTGACGCCAAAGAAGAACCGCAGCGCGCAGACCGTCTGGTTCAAGGCCGGCCATGACAGGCCCGTCGACACCAGATGCACCTGAAAGGCGCGCACGTCTTCCAGTCCAAGTCGGTCTGGCGATCGCCCGAAATAGCGCGAGAACTTCGTCACCGCATGCAAATAGGATCGCTGCGTCGCCGGCGACAGGTTGCGGATCGTCATGTCCTCGATCATCCGCTGGCGTAGAGGGCTCATCTCACTCATGATAATCTCCTGTTCAAAGGTTGGCCAAAACAGCCAATCCTTCAAACCAGAGACACGCCATGCAAATCAGACGCCCCAACTGCCGCGAAAGCGGCTTCGTTCAATCCTGAATCCGGTTAACGGCGACACGCTTTAGAAGGCCGATGATCTGTTTGTCTGTGAAACGGTTGCGCTTCATTACCTGGTCCTCACGGTGGGCCAGAGCTTACTTCAAAATGGATTATTTCAACGGGGCAAGGTCAATCTCCAAGCGGAGCGCGTTAGTACCAGCGCACCGCCATAAAGCCGCCTGATCAGGGGTGACCGCGCCGGCAGACGGCGCAAGGGGACGCCGAGCCGTCGAATCTGATCCAACGTGACAAGTCCGCGTCAGTGCGCCACGTGTTGCATGGCGTCGATGATGTCGCGGGTCGTGGTGATTTCCGCCACGGCCGGCAGAAATCCTTCGATCGTGTTGCGATGCGAGGTGGCGCTCTGGCCGGCGACGGCGTCCTCGGGGACGAGGACCCTGTAGCCCGCGTCGGCGGCATGACGGGCAGTGTGTTCGATGCCGCCGCTGGTCAGGGCCCCGACGACAACGAGTGTATCGACGCCGAGACCGGTAAGAACGCTTTCGAACGTCGTGTTGTAGAAGGGATTCTCACGTGCCTTCTCTATGACGAAGTCGCCTTCGCGCGGCGCCAGCGCATCGATCGGCTCGACGCCCCATGTGCCGCGGCGAATGCCGCCGGCCGCCAGTACGCCCCTGTAGAGCGGTGCATTGGCCTTCGTCCCGCGGCCATCCTTCTCGATGACGAACAGGACATGGACCACGCCGGCCCCCCGCGCGCGGAACGTCTCCGCGATCTGCCGGATATGCGCAATCATGCCCTGAGATTCGACGTGGTTCCGGATGCCGGGCGTTGACAGGACCCCGTCGGGGTCGAGCAGGTCGCGCTGCGTTCCCTGAATAACAACTGCGGTTTTTTCCGGATCTAGTTGTAGTCCATACGTCATGTTTCGTCTCCATAGTGTTGGCCGGCGGAACCGAGGCTTCGATCCGCATCTCCGCGCGGAAAGGAACATCAGCCCTTCATCCAAGGCCGGTGATTCGTTGAAGGGAACGACGCGGCAAGCTTCGCGATCATGCCGCCTCGGGCGTCTACAGGCGGCTAGGGGGCGTGGTCCGCTCGATGAGCGCTTCCAAAAACAGCCTGCTTTCCTCCAATACCTGGTTCAGGGGGCGCGTATCGGTCGAGAAATAGTGGCTTTCGTGCTCGATCGAAATCGCCCCATCGAAACCAGCTGCGAAGATTTCCAAGAGCATTCCGTCGAAATCCACGGCGCCCTTGCCGAGCTGGTTGAATTCGAAGGCATTGGGCGAGCCCGACGCATCCTTGAGATGAACATGGTTTACCCGCGTGGCAAGCGCGCGCGCGGCGCCAACGACATCCCCGTCCATTACCTGCAGGTGGGAGGGATCGAAGTTAAGTCCGAGCGCCGGAATGTCCTCTAACAGATCTTCCGCGCTCCTGCGCGTGCCGATCAGCCGATTGACGATCGGCTCGAGGGACAGGCTGATGGCGAGCCGGTCAGCGACGGCCAGAGCCGCGTGAAGGGACCTCCGTAGCGGGTCTGCGGCGGCGCCTTCGCCGGCGATAACGTGCACGACGCCGATGCCCAGATCGCTGGCCAGTTCAAGCATTCCGATTGTGTGTTCGAGGGATCGCTCGTTGCGCGCGGCGTCCGAGCTGCCGAAGTCCGCGTGGTGCGCGCTGAGGGCGGCGAAGGGACCAAGTTGCGCCAGTTCCTGCCGAACGGCGCGACCGGTGTCCGGCCCCACATGCGGGGCCGCCCACGGCAGGATTTCACCGTTCAGTTCGGCGGCGTCGTAGCCGTAGTCCTTGATGACGCGAACGGCGTCCAGAACCGGAAAGTCCCCGAGCAACCCGGAGTGGAATGCGGTCGTGACCATGTCTGTTCTCCTCTTTGACATGTTAGGCACTGCGGAAGGCTGACGCCGGGCAAGGTATCGCCAGAGCCCGGCCCCGAACACGGCCGGGCCCCGGTGCCGCTCGGGGCAGAGGTCACTGCACCGTTGCGGACTTCTGCAGGAAATTGGCGAATTCGCGGGTCGGCGGCGTATCCAGAACCGACGGCGGACCATCGACGTTGATCTGACCCTCGTGCATGAAGACCACGCGGTCGGCCACGTCATGGGCAAAGTCCATCTCGTGGGTGACCAGGATCATAGTCATGCCTTCGCTCGCCAGTCCCTCGATGACGCGCAGAACCTCTCCCGTCAGCTGGGGATCCAGGGCCGAGGTCACCTCGTCGAACAGCATCAGCTTCGGCTGCAGCGCAAGTCCGCGCGCGATCGCGACGCGCTGCTGCTGGCCGCCCGACAGTTGTTCGGGATACATGTGGAATTTCTCGGCCAGCCCCACGCGCGACAGAACCTGGCACGAGATGTCTTGCGATTCCTTGCGGCTCAGTTTTTTGACCAGCCGCAGGGCCAGCATCACGTTCTCGAGAGCCGTCATATGGGGGAAGAGGTTGTAGGATTGGAAAACGATCCCGACATCGCGGCGAAGGCGTGCCTTGTCGACATCTGCCGCGTGGAGGGCGTGATCGCAGACCCACAACTCGCCTCCCTGGATGGTCTCCAGGCGGTCCAAGCATCGCAATGCCGTCGACTTTCCAGATCCCGATTGGCCGACGATGGCCACAACCTCTCCCTTGTTGACCGTTAGGTTCAGATCCTTGAGGACCTCCAGCGCGCCGAAGGATTTCCGGACGCCTTTCATATTAACGATTGCCGACATTCAACTTCCTCTCCAGTGTGCGTGACAGCTCCGATAGCGGATAGCAGACACAGAAATACAAGACGCCGGCCAGACCGAAGTATATGAAGGGCTGGAACGTTGTATTGTTTATCAATTTCGCGTTGTAGCTGAGATCGGGAAAGCCGATGACAATCGATGCTATCGACGTGTTTTTGATCACCTGTACCATCATGCCCACCGTGGGAGGCAGTGACAGTTTCAGAGCCTGCGGGACGATCACGTACCACATGCGCTGCAGACGGCTGAGACCAATGCATTCGGCGGCCTCCCATTGCGCCTTGGGAACGGCCTGCAGGCAGCCGCGCCAGATCTCAGCGACAAAGGCCGAGGTGTACAGCGACATCGCAAGAGTGGCCGCGAACAGTTCCGTCACCCCGTTGAAGCCGAAAAGGATCGGTCCGAAATAGCAGAGCCCCATCAGGACCAGCAGCGGGATGCCCTGCATTAGCTGGATATAGGCCGCCGCCAGCTTCCGGACGGCGCTGGCGGGCGAAATGCGGGCAAGGGCAACGATCGCACCGATTGGTCCGCCGAAGAGGAAGCTCAGGAGCGACAGGACGATGGTGTTCTTCAGTCCCTCGACGAGGGAAAGCGCGAAAACGTAGTTCATAGCGGCGTTCCTAGTCGACGAAGGCGCGGAAACAGCGCGAGCCCGATCAGGTTGAAAAGCACCCGGACGAGAACGGATAGGGAGAAATACATCACGCCGAGAACCACGAAGACCTCGAAGTTGCGGAACGTGACCGACTGGATGCGGTTGGCAACGCCAAACAACTCGTTCACCCCGACGGCCGAGACGATTGACGAAAACAGCATCAGCAGCACGTACTGGGAGGTCAGCGCTGGATAGACACGCTCCACCGCCGGCCTGATGATGACGTGAACATAGGTCTGTAGCGATGTGAGGCCGAGACATTCGGCCGCCTCGAGTTGGCTCTGATGCAGGCTCTCGATCCCCGCCCGCACTATCTCTGTAGTATAGGCCGCGACGTTGACCGTCAGGGCGATGACGGCGCCGATGAGGATGGGAATGCGGAATCCGGCCGCGGCAAAACCGAAGATGAGGAAATACGCCTGAATCAGCAGTGGTGTGTTGCGGATGATCTCGACATAGGTCTTGACTACGATGCGCGCCCAGCGCGGCCCCGCCGTATAGGTGACCGCCAGCAACGAACCGGTGATGATGCCGGCGACCGTGGTCAAGAGAGTCAACTGCACTGTCGTGAGAAGGCCATCCAGAAGCAGCGGCCACTGCGACAGTACAGGTGTGAAGTCGAATTCATAGTTCAATGTTTTCCTCCTCGACAGTTTGCCTCGCTAAAGGCGTCATTCTGACGGGCCGATGGCCCGGCGCCCGTCCACTGTTCTTCGCACGCTCCCACCACGTGACTGCCTTCCGTACACGGATGCAGGAATGCTGGTCATTCCCGTCGAAACGGCACTCTGCGGGGGTGTCGCCCACCGCGCGGACCCGTCCTGACGTTGCGGCCTTCAGGGAAACGCTCCTATGCCGTCTTTGCCCCCTCAAACGGCCGGGCGCGACGACCGCCTCCCATGCCCGATCCGTGTGCATCCGGCAGCGACGAATTTCGCAAGGTTGCTTATTGCGAATTCCTGTTGACTATTACGAACTTTTCCGGATGATGCAAGAGGATTTCGAGGCAGCGGGAGGATGAATCGCGGCGGCCAGTCCGGGGGATTTGGAGATCATCTCTTCCACATGTTGCCGATCCGGGTGCCTAGCGATCCGAACACCAACCAGAGTTAGAGGAGGAAAACACATGAAGTTACTTCGCGTCATGCTTTGCGCGGTCGCCGTCGCCGGGTCTTTTGGCATTGCGAATGCGGACCAACTGGCCACCATCCGGGAAAAGGGCGTCATCCGCGTGGCTACCGACATGTCTGTGCCGCCTTACGGCACGCTGGATGCAGAATTGAAGCCGATCGGATCGGATGTCGAAGCCGCGCAGTTGCTCGCCGAAAGCCTCGGCGTGAAGCTGGAATTCGTTCCCGTAACGGGCGCCAACCGCGTTCCGTTCCTGTTGACTGGCAAAGCCGATGTGGTGATGGCGACCTTCTCGATCAGCAAGGAACGCGACGAGGTTGTTGACTTCTCTCTGCCCTACGGCGCCGTGCAAATCATCGTCGCGGCCCCGAAGGCCGACCAGATCGCCGGTTTCGCAGATCTGAAGGGTCGCCGCATAGGCGTGACGCGCGGCACGACCGCCGACAACTTCCTGACGGAAGGCGCGCCGGATGCCGACATAGTCCGGTTCGACGACGATTCCACGCTCACGACCGCCATCAAGTCCGGCCAGGCAGAAATTGCTGTCGTCACCGGCGCGCTTGTGCCCATCCTTAACGAGACGCGTCCGGAAAATCCGCTTGAACAGAAGTTTCTGATTCGCAGCTCCCCCTATGCTGTGGGCCTGCGCGAGAACGAACCCGAGCTGAAGACCTACTTGGATGCCTGGGTCACCGAAAACATGGAAAACGGAAAGCTGAAGGCCATCTACAAGAAGTGGGTACGGACGGACCTGCCCAATCTCAATCCCAGCAACTAAAGGACCAAGGTACACCCGGATCGCGCAATCCGGGTGTACCCAACGCTTAACGTCCGGCTCCCGCCGACATGATCCGCAAAGGGGCGCGGGCGGGACCACTTCCGCTGTGACAAGACAGCATCACAGACGATCAGGTGTAATTCGAGGAAAACTACATGGACGTGACCGTTAAGAAATCATCAATTACCTGCTTTGCGGCCCAGCGCATGATCGACGGGTCGATCAAGCGTGCCACGGAACTCGGCAAGACCGTTTCCATCGCCGTACTCGACGAGGGTGGCTGGCTGGTTGCGTTCGCCCGCATGCCCGGCGCCGCCCTGTCGACCGTGCAGGTAGCAACCGACAAGGCCTATACCTCCGCGACCACGGGAAAGAGCACCCAGGAATGGTTCGATACCATCCAGGCCGACGAGCCGCTGAGGGCCGGAGCGGCCATCGGCACCAACCGGCTGATCGTTTTCGGCGGCGGCCAGCCGATCTGCTGGAATGGCGACGTAATCGGCGCGATCGGCGTGAGCGGCAGCCATTGGACGATGGACACGGAGATCGGTGCGGCCGGCATTGCCGCACTCGGCGAGAATTTCTGAGAAAGCTGAGACCGGAGAGAAGATATGAAAAAGACAGATGCGCTCGACGGATGCGTCGCCATGGTAACCGGATGTGGCGGAAAGCGCGGAATCGGCGCGGCCATCGTGCGGGCACTGGCTGCGGACGGAGCGAAGGTGGTTGCTACGGACATTGCGCGCAACCGCGATGCGCTGGCAGAGGTCTGCGCGGAGATCAACCGGGAACTGGGCGAGGAGCTGGTCTTCCCGGAAGTCTGCGACATTACCAGCATGGACTCGTGCAAGGCGGCCGTCGACAGCGCGGTCGGCAGATTTGGACGGTTGGACATCCTGGTCAACAACGCCGGCGCTCCGCAGGGTGCGGACCGGGCGGATCTCAGTGAAGTGTCGGAAGAGGCATGGACATTCGTCGTCGATGTCAATCTGAACGGTGCGTTTCGCGTCACCAAGCACGCGCTTCCGCATCTGCGTGCATCGGGGCGCGGACGCATCATCAGCATCTCATCGGCAGCCGCTATCCGCAGCCTGTTCGATCGCGTCGCCTATGCCGCCTCTAAGGCGGGCATCCTCGGGATGACGGTGTCGCTGGCAGGCGACGTCGCGGATTCCGGGATCACGGTCAATGCGATCTGCCCCGGCTCGGTCGATTCCGGCCGCGATACGGTGCGTCCCGACGCCAGCAAGTCCGGGCCGGTCTATGCCTGGTCGCCGGTCGGCCGGGTCGGCGTTCCGGCCGACATTGCTGGGCTCGTGAAATACCTGGCGTCCGATTCCGCGTCGTATCTGACCGGACAGGCGATCACCATCGACGGCGGGCTGTCGACCGTACTCAAGCTGTAGGCCGCCCTGCGGGCACGGGTTTTTCGCAACCCGTGCCGCATCGGGACAATCGAACGGCTGCGCGGGCGCCGCAAGAGATGAACACCACAGCGGCGCTGTCGGTGAGGAAACGGAACATATCTATGGAGGGTCCGATGGAGGACGAGAACGTGCGGGCACGCGCCCGCGCAATAGCCGCTTGCGGCCATATCGACAGGGCAATAGCAGCGGGAAGCCTGCCGGAATTCATCGACGTGACCGCGTCCGAGGGACTGTTGCTTGGCCTGCTGCGCCAGGGGATCACGAAATATTTGGGCATCCTCGGCCACGGCAACACGGATTTCGGCGAGATCCTTCGCGTCTATTGCGAAGAGGGCGTGGCGAAATTCTATCCGTGCCGTAACGAAGTTTCGATGGCGCATGCGGCGACCGCGCTCGCTTGGGCCTACAAGGAGACGCCGGCGGTCCTGACCTCCATCGGACCAGGCGCGCTGCAGGCCTATGCCGGCTCTCTAGCCGCAGCATCGAACGGCGTCGGCATCTACCATATTTACGGGGATGAGACCACGCGCGGCGAAGGCTACAACATGCAGCAGATTCCGCGGGCGCGTCAGAACCAATTCGGCCGCCTCACCGAAATCCTCGGCGATTCCTATACGCTGCACACCGCCGAGGCCCTGCGCGAAGCCCTCCATCGCGGCACCAATGCCGTACACCGGCCCTACTTCGCTTCGCCCTTCTATCTCTGCTTCCCGATTAACGTTCAGCCGAAGATTATCAAGAACCTGCGGCTGACCAGCCTCCCCGGCCGGATCAAGGTCCCGGTTTCCGCACCGGTCGACGAGTGGGTCTACGCCGAAGCGGCGGCGACGATCCGCAAGTTCGCCAGGATCGCGATCAAGCTCGGCGGCGGCAGCCGTGAACATGCCGGAGCCGTGCGCTCGTTCCTCAAGGCTTCGCGCGGCGTCGCTGTCCTGTCTCCGGGGTCGACGGGTGTCGTCGCCGACGCCGATCCGCAGAACATGCATGTCGGCGGAAGCAAAGGCTCAATTAGCGGTAACTATGCCATGGAAAATTGCGAGCTGCTGATCGTCATCGGTTCGCGTTCGGTCTGCCAGGCCGACTGCTCCGGCACAGGATATCCGAACGCACAGGCCGTCATCAATATCAACGGCAACATCGACGATGCCTCGCACTACAACAACACGCAGATCCTTTCCGGCGACATTTCAGCGGTCCTCTCGAGACTGACGGCGGCCGTGAAGGCATCGGTGGCGGACCCTGCGGTCGAGGCCGAAGCCGGGCAATGGCTGGCCGCCTGCGCCGCGAAGAAGGCCGAGTGGAGCACCTTCAAGGCGGCGCGCACAGACGACGTGACGCTGCGCGACCCGGTCTGGCAGCGCACTGTGCTGACACAGCCGAGCGCGGTCAAGACGGTCGCGGATTTCGCCAAGATGATCGGCGCGCTGAAGGTGTTCGACGCGGGCGACGTGCAGGCCAACGGCTTCCAGCTCGTCGAGGACGACGTACCGTTCGAGACCATCACCGAAACGGGCGCATCCTACATGGGCTTTGCGACAAGCGCCATTTCGGCCGCCGGCATCGCCGACGACAGCCGCTACATGATTGCCTTCACCGGCGACGGTTCCTTCATGATGAACCCCCAGATCCTGATCGATGCGCTGGTCCACAAGGCCAAAGGCATGGTCGTGGTGTTCGATAATCGCCGCATGGGCGCGATCTCGTCTCTGCAAGCCTCGCAGTTCGGCCCGGACTTCGGCACCAGTGACGATGTAGCCATCGATTTCGCCACTCTCGCCTCGTCCGTCGACGGCGTGCTCGGCCTGTTTGGTGGCTACAGCCGCAGGGAACTTTGGACAGCGCTCGAAAAGGGTCATGCACATGACGGCCTTTCGCTGATCCATGTGCCGGTTTTCTGGGGGGATGATCCGCTGGCAGGCCTCGGCGCCTATGGCCGGTGGAACGTTGGGCCTTGGGTCACCGACGTCGAGCGTCTCTATTCCCAGCAATCGATCTGAACCCGGCCGAAGGAGATCCATCATGTATGACGAATTCGGACTATTCATCGATGGCCGTTGGCGCGCTTCGCGAAGCGGCGGCACGCGGCCCGTCATCGATCCTGTCGACGAAGAGATCATCGGCCATCTTCCCTCGGCCGATGCGGCCGATCTCGACGAGATCCTTGCCGTGCTCGCCCGGGAGGCCCCGCGTTGGGGTCAGGTGTCGGGATGGGAAAGAAGCGGCATCCTGCGCGGGATCGCATCGGAAATGCGCACGGTGTCGGATCGTGCCGCCCGCGACATGAGCGCCGAGACCGGAAAAACGCTTGCGGAGGCAGCGGGCGAATGGGGCGCCGCCGTCGATCAGTTCGACTGGTACGCGGATGAAGCCCGCCGCATCTTCGGCCACGTGCTGGACGGCAGGGACCGCAATGTCCGCCTCAACGTGCGCTTCGACCCCGTCGGACCGGTCGCTGCATTCACGGCCTGGAACTTTCCTGCCCTGCTGCCCGCCCGCAAAATCGCAGCATCGCTGGCGGCCGGCTGCCCGGTGGTCATCAAACCCTCGGAGGAAGCGCCGTCGAGCACGCTGCATATCGCAGCAGCGGCCATCAGAGCAGGCCTCCCGGCCGGCGTGCTGAACGTGGTCAGCGGCAAGTCCGCGGATATTTCCTCACACCTGATCGCCTCGCCGATCATCCGCAAGGTCTCGCTCACCGGCTCCGTTCCCGTCGGCAAGTTGATCCTCAAGCAATGCGCAGACACGGTGAAGAAGGTGTCGATGGAACTCGGCGGCCACGCCCCGGTCCTTGTGCTGGAAGACGCCGACCCGGTTGCCGCGGCGACGCTCTGCGCGCGCACTAAGTTCCGCAATGCCGGCCAGGTCTGCATCTCGCCGAGCCGCTTCTATGTCCACAACTCCATCTACGAGCCATTCGCCCGCACGATGGCCGACGTCGCCAATGGCCTGAGGATCGGCCGTGGCAGCGATGACGGCATCGAGATGGGGCCGATGGCAAACGCGCGCGGCCGTGAGCGTATCGTCGGCATGGTCTCCAATGCGCTTGCAAAGGGTGCGACGCTGTTGGCCGGCGGTGAGATCCCCGCCGATCGCAACCGTGGTTTCTTCTACCGGCCGACGGTTCTCGGCGATGTGCCGGACGATGCCCTGATCATGACCGAGGAGCCCTTCGGCCCGGTCGCGCCGATTGCTCGGTTCTCCGACTTCGACGATGCGATCAGGCGCGCCAATGACGTCTCCTTCGGCCTTGCCGGCTACGTATTCACGCAATCGCTCGAAGGCGCGAACAAAGCGGCGGAAGCACTCGAGGTCGGCATGGTTGGCGTCAACGACATGCTGCTGGCCGCGGCCGAAATCCCCTTCGGCGGGATCAAGGAAAGCGGCATGGGTCGCGAAGGCGGCCAGCTCGGGATCTTCGATTATCTCGAAGCCAAGTACATCAAGATGCGGATGGCGTGAGGAGGAAGCCATGTGTGACGAAGACAACAATTCCTGCAAGGACAAGGGCTTTTCCCGCGGTCTGACCAACTATGGCGATCGGGGCTTCAGCATCTATCTGCGCCGCTCCTTCGCCAGTTCGATGGGCTACAGCCGCCAGATGCTGGACCGGCCCATCGTCGGCATTGCCCATTCGGCGAGCGGCTTCAACAACTGTCACCGCCACTTTCCCGAGATGATCGAGGCGGTGAAGCGCGGCGTACTTGCCGCGGGCGCGCTGCCCGTCGAATTCCCGACGATCTCGCTCGGTGAGGTCTTCCTCAGCCCGACCAGCTTGAAGTTCCGCAACCTCATGTCGATGGACGTCGAGGAAATGACCCGCGCCCAGCCGATGGATTCCGTAGTTCTGCTCGGCGGCTGCGACAAGACCGTGCCGGCGCAGCTCATGGGTGCTGCCTCCGCCGGCCTGCCCTCGATCCAGCTCGTCGCCGGTCCCATGTCGACAAGCCGCCATCGTGGCGAACGTCTCGGCGCCTGTACCGACTGCCGCCGGTTCTGGCAGAGCTATCGTGCCGGCGATGTGGACGACCAGGGCATCAACGAGGTTGAAAAGCGCCTCGCCTCCACCAGCGGGACTTGCGCGGTGATGGGAACGGCCAGCACCATGGCCTCGCTTGCCGAAGCCATCGGCATGATGCCGGCAGGCTCAGCCGCCATTCCGGCCGTCGATGCCGATCGCCTGCGCATGGCCGAGGAGACCGGCCGCATCGCCGTCTCGCTGATCGGTACCGACAAGACCCCGAAAAAGATCATCACGGAAAAGGCGTTGGAAAACGGCGTGCGTATCCTGATGGCGATCGGCGGCTCGACCAATGCGATCATCCATCTTGCCGCTATTGCCGGGCGCCTCGGGCTGAAGATCGACCTGAAGCGCATGAACGAGATCAGCGACACGACCCCCGTGCTCGTCGACCTGAAGCCGACCGGCACCTCCTACATGGAAGACCTGCACGCCGCCGGCGGTATACCGGCCGTCATGCGCGAACTGAAGCACCTCCTACATCTCGATTGCGAAACGATCACCGGAGAGACCATCGGCGACCGCATCGAGGCGGCGGACGCCTGGGTCGACAGGAACGTCGTCAAGTCTATCGGCGACCCCATTCGCGAGAACGGCGGTCTGCTTGCTGTCTTCGGTAACATGGCCCCGCGCGGCGCGATCATCAAGCGCTCGGCAGCGGACCCGAACCTCTTCGAGAAGACCGGTCGCGCCGTGGTCTTCACCTCGTTGCAGGATCTCGCCGCCCGCATCGACGATCCCGACCTCGACGTGACTGCGGACGACTTCCTCGTCCTTCAGAATGCAGGCCCGCTCAGCGATGTGGCCATGCCGGAGGCGGGCTACATTCCAATCCCGGCCAAGCTCGCACGCGCCGGGGTCAAGGATATGGTGCGCATCTCCGATGCCCGCATGAGCGGCACGGCCTACGGCACCATCGTCCTGCACGTGGCGCCCGATTCCGCATCGGGCGGGCCGATCGGTCTGATCCGCGACGGCGACAAGATCGCATTGAGCGTTAAGAACCACAGCATCAATCTCATGGTACCGGACGGGGAACTGGAGGCGCGCATGGCGGCAAGCACCGTCGCGAAGCGGCCCGCTCCACGTGGCTACGATATGCTCTACCGCGACCACGTGCTTCAGGCCGACGAGGGATGCGATTTCGACTTCCTGCAGGGTGCGCTGGAGCCATAGAGCCTCGACGGCCACACCATGCCGGCCCGGCCCGATCTCACATCGGGTTGGGTTTCCGCATTCCAAATGCTGCCGGCACTGGCCGGCATCTCAGGCGCACCGGTATCGGGTCGAAAAATCGCGTGCCACCGTTTTCGTGATGTTGGCCAGGCGCCGAATGTCCTGCGCGTTGACCGTTGCGGAGATCGCCGATACGCCGACCGAGGCCACGACGTCGTCTCCGCTGAAGACCGGGGCCGCCACGCATGTAAGGACATCAATGTGCTCGCGATCGTCTGTGGCATATCCTTGCTCGCGGATCCTCGCGATCTCGGCGACCAGCACGGCCCGATCCGTGATTGTGCGCTCGGTAAGCGACGGCAGCTGCAGCGCCTTCAGTAGGCGTGCCTGCTCGCCTTCGTGCTGGAAGGCTAACAGGCATTTTCCCAGAGCCGAGCAATGCAGGGGCTCCTTCACGCCCACGAGGCTGCGTACCGAAATGGGCGTTTCGGGAGAGGCCGTGTCGATCAGCAATGCTTCGTTGCTGGAGAGGATGGCCAGATGCGCCTCCTGGCCGGCGCTGTTGGCCAGTTCCTTGAGATGCGGCTTGGCGACCGAGATGATGTCGAAGTTCATCTCGGTCGCCTTGGCCGTCCAAACGAGGAACTGCGGCCCTAGCGAATAGTGGCGCGTACGCGGGTCCTTTCGCGCCAGCCCGTGACGCTCGAGCGTGCTGAGGAAGCGGTAGGCCGACGCCTTGTCCATGCTCAGTTGCTGGGAGATTTCAGCCACGGACACCGTCCCCCCGGCGTTTAGGATGCAGTCAATGACCTTCAATCCCTTGGAAAAGGAAGAGATGATCGACGTGTCCTTAGCCTCGGGCACGATGCGGTCCGCAGCGGGGATCGGTAATTCCATGTTACACGCCTTTTTTAGTTTGGTTGAACCCCGGAGTATCGACTGCGACGGTTTTTTCGCCGCTGGATGCTCTATCCCGTTATCGTCTCGCAATCCCGGACGCAGAACCGGCGGAAATTGCGCTAAAATAACTCATTCACGAATTTGGTCACAAGGTGATCACCAAGGCCCTCACTTCCGCCTTCATGGCCGTAGCCACTGTCCTTGACACCGCAGACCGGTGTTTCCGGCAACCCGAACGCCGTGTCGTTAATGCCAACCATGCCCACCTCGAGATTCGAGGCGGTCCAGCGTGCGATGGCAAGATTGCCGGTGAATACGGTGGCTGCGAGGCCGTAGGACAATGCATTCGCTCGTAACACGAATTCTTCCATGCCGGTAAACTTCGTGATTGGCACCACGGGTCCGAACGGCTCGATCTGCATGATGTCCGCATCGTCCGGCACGTCGGTCAGCACGGTCGGGCGATAGCCGTTGCCGTGATCCCCGACTCGCTT
>NZ_DATMRV010000278.1:0-34513 GCF_035565795.1 Pseudorhodoplanes sp. | reverse complement strand
ACCTTGTCCTTGTGTCCGGCCTGATTGAATTTTTCCATCAGTTCGCCAAGGCCGCCGTTGAGAAGCCCGCCGACGCTCGTGCCTGCAAGCAGTCCGCCAAGGCCGCCCGGCAAAGCGGCATCGGCACCGGGCGACGCGCCGCCCGCGCTGGTGCTGCCCTTGGTCAGATTGCCGAGCATTTCCGCAATCTTGTCGCGGTTCTGGTAACCCGCGATCGCGAGCAGACCGAGCAGGGCCGTCATCGAGGGGAATGCGCTGTCGCGTGCCATGTCCGTAAACTCCACTGTGCTGGATGCTACGCGTGAGGATGCGCTACCGAGAGGCGCAGTCACGCATACTGCGTGGCAATTCCGCCATCAACGGGGCGTTCCCGCGAAAACGGGCACTTCATGCGAATGTGATGTCGTGTTTCAGGGCCGGTGCGTCAGGGCACTGCGCCCACGGAAGTGCCAGGCGACGCAATGCGCCGGAAGAGCTTGCGGCAAGTCCCCTTGCGGATATCCGTTGCTCCCGACTTTTCCGCCTCGCACGCATTGCCATAGAGCCGGCGCTTGCCGCCAGTATCGGTCCCGCAGACCGGCGCATAGCGCGCTGGACATCCCTCGATGCAGCCACGATCCATGGCGATGACGCGTGCATGCACGCCAAGCGCGACACACGAGTTCACGTAGGTCACGAGCGTCTTCTGCTTAACGGCACAGACCGGGACATTGCCGCCGTGCCCGCAGAGCCCTTGCTTGATGAGTGGTTGATGCTGGGCATGTGCGGCGTTGGGGGCCAACGCGACCGCGGCCAAAACGATCGCTCCGGCAATCGTCATCGCTGTCAGAACTGATCGCATTGCAAACGCATCCTTGGCGGGCCGCATTGACGCGGCGATGATTCGCCATCACGTTAACTGCCCTCCCGCCTTGCGCAAGATCCATGAACGATTCAACCTCGCTCATTATCCCGCAGCTCGCAGGCCTCTATGCTGCCGCCGCGCCGCTCGCGGAAATGGTTCTGCGCGTCGTGGTCGGGCTGTCGCTGGTGCCGCATGGCCTGCGCATGTCGATGGGCTTTTTCCCGAAGTCCGGCGGTCCGGTGAGCAACGTGACCGACTTCGCTAAATTGCTCGACAACGGCGGCTATCGACCGGGCCGCCTCTGGGCCTGGGTGATCGTGGTGACCGAACTGGCTGGCGGTCCAATGTTCGCGCTTGGGTTTTTCACACGGCCGGTGGCGATCCCGATCGTGATCCTCCTGGCGCTCAGCATCTGGGAGCACCGCAAGGGCTTTTTCTGGAATCAGGGCGGATTTGAATATCCGCTGCTGTGGACTGCGGCCGCGCTCTACTTTCTCGCCAATGGCGGCGGCGCTTATTCTCTCGATGCTTTGATCGGCCGGGCCTTCTGAACCTTATCGGTCCGTCCTATTAGTCACTCCATTGCGGCGCTTCGCCGCGAGGGGCTGTCCTGCCATGACCTATCTTGCCGCGGCGATCCTCGTCGCAGTCCTGATCTACGGCGTCGTGATCTTCAACGGCCTCGTTCGCCGTCGCAATCTGGTGCGCGAAGGGTGGAGCGGGATCGACGTGCAATTGCGCCGGCGCACCGATCTCGTGCCCGGCCTGGTCGAAACGGTGAAAGCCTACGCCGCGCATGAACGGAAATTGTTCGAGGACATCGCGGCGATCCGCGCGGCCAGCATCGCAGCCTCCAATGTGAAGACGCAGCAGGATACGGAACGCGCGCTGGAGGGCGCTCTCTCGAAGCTGATCGCGCTGAAGGAGGCCTATCCGAACCTGAAGGCGGACCAGAACTTTCTCAAGCTACAGGAGCAGTTGGCCGAGATCGAGGACCATCTGCAGATGGCGCGGCGCTACTACAACGGTGCGGTGCGCGACCTGAATATCGCGATCCAGTCGTTCCCGAATGTGATGATCGCACGGCCGCTCGGCTTCACGGAGGCGGACTTCTTCGAACTGGACGGCGCCGGACGCGTGCTGCCAAATGTTTCGTTCGAACGGAGCGCGTCATGACCACGGCGCTGCGTGCGCTTGTTGCAGCGGTCGTGCTGGCGGCGGGCTGTGCGCCGGCTGCGGCGGTCGAGCGCATCCTGCAATTCATCAGCGACGTGCAGGTCGAGAAGAACTCCGACCTGCTTGTCACGGAGACCATCCGCGTCCAGGCCGAAGGCCACGAGATCCGGCGCGGTATTCTGCGCGATTTTCCGACCCGCTACACCGGGAGGGACGGGCGCAGGGTCGAGGTCGGTTTCGACGTGCTTTCGGTCACCCGCAACGGCAACCCGGAAACCTATACGACCGAGAGCCTTTCGAACGGCGTACGCGTGCGCATCGGCAGCGGCGACCGCACGGTGCCTTTCGGTCCCAACACCTATGTCATCCGTTACCGCACCACGCGCCAGATCGGGTTCTTCGAGACGTTCGACGAGTTGTACTGGAACGCGACCGGTACTGGATGGACTTTCCCGATCGATGTCGCGGAAGCGCGGATCACGCTGCCGGAAAAGGTCGATTTCATTCAGACGGCGCTCTATACCGGGCCGCAGGGCGCAAACGGCAAGGACGCGAGGATCGTCGAACAGCGCCCCGGTTATATCGTGTTTCGCACGACGCGACCGCTTCCGGCGCGCAACGGATTGACCGTCGCCGCCGCGTTCCCGAAAGGCATCGTCACGCCGCCGACTCAGGCTCAACTCGCGCGCTATTGGCTCACCGACAATCTGCCCGTTGTTGTCAGCGGCATCGGGCTGTTGCTGTTGCTCGGCTATTACCTGTTTGCCTGGCTGAAGGTCGGGCGCGATCCGGCACGCGGAACCATCATCCCGCTGTTCACGCCGCCGAAGGACATGTCGGCGCCGGCGGTTCGCTACGTGTACGAGATGGAGTTCGACAACCGGACTTTCAGCTCGGCCATTCTCGATCTCGCGGTGCGTGGCGGCGTGAAACTGAACGACACCGGCAAGCAGATGCGCCTGACGGCGCTCACCGGCGCACGCGATGTCTCGACGCCGGTCGCGGCCATGGCGCGCGAGTTGTTCCTGAAGGATTCGTCGCTTCTGCTCGACAACGTCAACCACAAGAAGATCGGCAAGGCGAAGGACGAATTACACAGGCGCCTCAGGGCGCTGTATCTCAAGACCATGTTCGCCAACAACTACGGGTGGTCGAATGTCGGTCTCCTGTTGTGGGTGCTGTTCACGGCAGCTGTCGCGTTTTCGGTGTTCGTGAGCTACGGCGCCGAACTTGGCGGCGCCATGCTGTTTGGCACGGCGTTCGCGGCGCCGGGCCTTTGCGTGATGACGGCGTTCCTGGCCGGCTTCATAACCGGACGCACCGGTTTCCTCGCGTTCATCTTCGGATTTCTTTTCGCGGGCGCCTTTGCAGTGGCGGGTTTCGCCGTCCTGTATGGCGCGACTTACGACGCGACGAAGTCCATCGTCAGCCCCTATATGATCGCGATGATGATGCCGGTGCTGATCGCGCCGCTGATCGCGATGTCGTATTATCTGCTGAAGGCGCCGACCGTGCAGGGCCGCAAGGTCATGGACGAGATCGAAGGCTTCAAGCAGTATCTCGGGGTGGCCGAGGAGGATCGGCTGAACTATCTGCACCCGCCCGAAAAGACGCCGGAATTGTTCGAGCGCTACCTGCCTTATGCGGTGGCGCTCAATGTCGAGAACCGCTGGGCCGAGCGTTTTGCCGGCGTGCTCGCCGCGGCCGCGGCCGCGGGCGCCGCAACGGCGGCCTGGTATACGGGCGACCGCTTGTCGAACAATGACTGGGGCGGTTTTGCGAGTCGCGTCGGCGATACGCTGTCGAGCACGGTGGCGTCGGCTTCGACGGCGCCGGGATCGAGCGGCGGGAGCGGCTCCTCCGGTTCGAGCGGAGGCGGTTCGTCCGGCGGTGGTGGAGGCGGAGGCGGCGGATCGGGCTGGTAGCCCGCCGGCGCCTTACGGCAGCAACTTCACCTTGCGGTTCTTCATCATGCGCAGCAGCGCGTCGCGCAGGTTTTCGGATTCCTTGCTGCTGAAGCCCTTCATCGCGGCCCGGAATTCCGACACCGCGAGCGGGCGCATCTTGTCATAGACTGCACGGCCCTTCGGCGTGATGAAGAGATGCACATTTCGTGAGTCGGTCTTGCCATTCTCACGGCTGACATAGCCTCGCTTTGCGAGATTGGCGGCCAGCCGGCTGACGCTCGGCTGCGGAAGCACGGTCGCCTCGGCGAGCTCGGTGAGGTTCGCGCCCTCATGGACGGCAAGGACGGCGAGAATCCGCCAGTCCTGGAAGGTGAAGCCGCGCTTTCGCAGATCGTCTGCGAGGTTCTGATTCATCCGGGCAATCAGCCGGTTCATCAGATACGGCAGCATGTCGTCGAGATGCAGATCCCTGGCCATCACGTCCCGAGCAGTCGTGGCAGCCATGTTGCGATCGGCGGGAACAGGAAAATCATCGCCAGAACCAGAATGGCCACGAACACATAAGGCAGGGCTGCGAGATAGATCTGGTTCATCGTGATGTGCGGCGGCGCGACTCCCTTCATCGTGAACAGCAGCAGCCCGAATGGTGGGTGCAGCAGCCCGAGCTGCATGCAGATCAGGAAGATCACGCCGAACCAGATCGGGTCGATACCGAGCTTGATCACCAGCGGCATGAAGAAGGGCAGGGTGATCAGCATCATCGAGACCTGATCCACGAAGCAGCCGAGGAAGATCAGGATCAGGATCATGCCGATGATCACGGCGCTCGGGCTGAGATTTTGCGCGGTGATCAGGCTGTTGATGCCATTCACGACCCCCGAGAAGCTCAGCACCTGCGAGAACACGGTGGCGCCGAGGATGATGAACAGGATCACGCCCGAAACCGCGACGGTGCCGAGCAGGGCCTTCATCAGCTTTTCGAAGGTCAGGCTGCGATAAAGGATGGCGGCCACGATGGTGCAGGCTGCGCCCAGCGCAGCGGCTTCGGTCGGCGCGGCCCAGCCGGCCGTCATCGCGCGCACGACGAGGGCGAAGATCCCGAGCAGCGGCAGCACGTAGACGACGAACGGCCGCCAGCGCTCCCAGAACGACGGCGCCTCATCGAGGTCTTCGACCGGCGCGAGCGCCGGATTGAAATAGCAGCGAAGGATGATGTAGCCGAGGAACATCGCGCTCATCAGCAGGCCGGGAATGATGCCGGCGATCAGCAGCCCGGAAATCGAGATGCCGGCGAGGCTGCCCAGCAGCACGGTCAGCGCCGAGGGCGGGATCAGCATGTCGACGCCGCCGATGCCGATGATCGGACCCATCGCCATTTTCGGTTCGTAACCGCGCTCCAGCATGTTCGGCAGCATCAGCGTACCGAGCAGCGCCGTTGTCGCGATGGTCGAACCCGAGATCGCCGAAAACACGGTGCCCGCGACGATGGCGATCACCGACAGACGCCCGGGGACGCGGCGGATCAACAACGCGAAGGCGTCGATCGCTTTCATCGCGACGCCGGACTGGAACAGCACTTCGCCCATCAGGACGAAGAACGGAATCGGCGTCAGCGCAAAGGCGGTGACCGATTGCACGGCATTGCGGTTGACCTGGATCAGGCCGGAGTCGCCGCCGATAAACACGAATGCGCCGACGATATTGATCGCAAGGAATGCGAACGCGACAGGCAGGCCGACCGCCATCAATGCGACCAGACCGCCGAACAGCAAGATGCTTGCTTCACCCCATCCCATCATCGTTCAGGCGACTGACGTCGCCTCCTCGCGCGGGGTCCGGTTCTTGAGCAGCCGCTGGAAGCGGAAGATGAATTCGATGGCGAGCAATACGAAGGCGATCGGCAGCGGCACGAGGAGCCACCATTCGGGAAAGACGAGATTCTTGATGGTGATCGAGCCTGAGCGGTAGGCATCCAGCGTCATCAGCGTGCCGTAGCGGATCATGATCAGGCAGACGATGAAACCGGCAATGTCGCCGACGGCTTCGAACAGCCATGCATGGCGCTTCGGCACGGCGGTGAGCAGGAGATCGAGCCGCACATGCTGGCCGCGATGCAGGAGCCATGGCGCGGTCAGGAGGGTAATCATGTAGAGCGCATATTCCGAAACCTCGTTCGCCCAAAGCAGGCCTTTGACGAACAGGTTTCGCAGCAGGATGTCGCCGGTGACGATGACGACCATCACGAGCAGCAGCAAGGCGGCAAGGACCGCAAGGAAGTTCAGAAACTTGGCGTAGAGTTCAGACAGACGGGTCACATGGACGACCTTGGATGATGCGGTTCTGACCGGGCCCGACCCGGCCTTCCATCGTTCGAAGATGATGGATGGCGCGGATCAGGATCGTCCATGGCCGCAGGTTTAGTTTCCTGCGAGTTCACGCAGTTTTTTGCCGGTCTCCGGCGCTTTGGCGATGACCGCTTGCCAGGCGACGTCGTTCGCCTTCTTGAGGAAGTCCTGAGAAGCCTGCGGACCGAAATCCAGCGCCTGGATGCCGGTCTTGGCCTGCCGCTCGCGCTCGGCCTTAACGAGTTCGGCGCTTTCCGTAGCGTCGAGACCCTCAAGCCAGAGCGCGGCATCGGTCAGAACCTTGCGCTGCGCGTCGTTCAGGCTTTTCCACACATCCTGATTCACCAGCACGTTGACCTCGACGCTGTAGAAGGCCGGCTCCATGCGGAACTTGGTCACCTTTTCCCAGCCGAGATCGAAGATGCCGAGGATCGGCCAGCCGTAGCCGTCGACGACGCCGCGTTCGAGCGCGGTGTAGACCTCACCCGGAGGTGTGGTGATTGGCGTGCCGCCAAGGGCCTGCACGATGTCGCGATAGACGGGCGTGACCCGGATCTTCAGACCACTGAAGTCGACCTTGTCGATCTTCTTGTTGAGATAGATGTGGAATGGCACCGACACGAACTGGCGCGCGAGATAGTACGAATTGAGCTTCTGGTTATGCAGCTCGTTGATATACGCCCAGGTGCCGTTCTTGCGCTGTTCCGCCGTGGGCTTGCTGATCAGCTTGAAGGCATCGGCCTCCGGCATCAGGTTGGTGTAGAACGCCCCGGTCACGTTGGCGATGTCCACCACCTTGTTGCGGACCGCATTGCCGACCTCGAACGGAGGCATCGCGCGCGGGCCGCCGATATAGTTGATTTGGATGATGCCCTTGCCGTCCTTGTTCACCTTCTCGATGAAGCGCTCGAATCCCTTGGAAAACTGCGTGCCTTCGGCGAACGAAGTCACGCCGCGCAGCGTCACTTCCTGCGCCTGTGCAGTTCCGGACAGCGCGATCACCGACACGGCCAGCGTCGCGCTTAGAAAATGTGCTCTCATCAACCCCTCCCAGGACCTGGCATTTCGCCGATTGTATTCGTTTGAATACGGTCTAGCCTTGGCCCTGAAAAGTCAATTGTTGCCGGGCGCGATCAGCGCCCGGCAATCTTTGGGGATCACTCGCCGTTGAGGGCGCGGAGCTTCTTGCCGAATTCGGGGGACTTCGCAATCACTGCGTCCCAGGCCAGCGTGTTGGCCTTCCTGACGAATTCCTTTGAGGCCTCGGGACCGAAATCGATCGTCTGCACGCCGGCCTTGGCCTGACGCTCGCGCTCGGTTTTCACCAGCTCGGCATTCTCGGTGGCGTCGAGCCCTTCAAGCCAGAGAGCTGCATCGGTCAGGACCTTGCGCTGCGCGTCGGTGAGGTTCTTCCAGGCGTCCTGGTTGACCAACAGGCCAACGTCGACGCTGTAGAAGCCGGGATCGATGCGAAACTTGGTCACCTTTTCCCAGCCCAGATCGAAAATGCCGAGGACTGGCCACCCGTAGCCGTCGACCACGCCGCGCTCGAGTGCGGTGTAGACCTCGCCCGGAGGCGTGGTGATCGGGGTGCCGCCAAGCACCTGGACGAGATCGCGATAGACCGGCGTCACGCGGACCTTGAGGCCGGAGAAGTCCACCTTCTCGGGCTTCTTGTTCAGATAGATGTGGTAGGGCACCGAGACGAAAAGCCGCGCCAGATAATGCGAGTTCAGCTTTTGACGGTGGATGTCGGTCAGAAGCTCCCAGGTACCATTCTTCCGTTGCTCGGCCGCCGGCTTGTTCAGCAGCTTGATGGCGTCGGCTTCCGGCATGAGGTTGGTATAGAACGCCGCCGCGACATTGGCGATATCGACGACCTTGGAGCGCACGGCATTGCCGACTTCGAAGGGCGGAATCGCGCGCGGGCCGCCGATATAGTTGATCTGGATGACGCCCTTGCCCTCCTTGTTCACCTTCTCGACGAAGCGCTCGAAAGGCGCCGAGATCTGGCTGCCTTCGGCGAAGGAGGAGACGGCACGCAGGGTCACTTCCTGTGCTGGCGCGGCTGACGCATTGCACAAAAACGCAGCGGCCGCTGCCAAAATCACATTCACGCGCATTCTGATATCCTTTGGTCCGGCTGTTCCGAATTATATTCGTTTGAATATAATCGGGTCCACTATATCATTGGCCCGGTAGGCCCGGTCGCGGGTTATGCAACATCCCGGCCAGTTCGGAGAAGGCGATGGCGGAGCGTTCATTCAAGAAGGAAGTCGAGCAGCTGAAGCTTGGCGAGGGACAGGAGTTCCGCGGTGAAGCGATCCTGTGCGTTACCAAGGCCCTGCTGCAATCCGGCGTTTCCTACGTGTCCGGCTATCAGGGCGCGCCGATCTCGCATCTGATCGACGTGCTGAACGATGCCGAGCCGATGCTGAAGGAATTGGGCGTCCGCTTTGAGTCGTCTGCCAACGAGGCCGCTGCGGCCGCGGCGCTGTCGGCCTCCGTGAGCTATCCGCTGCGCGGCGCGTGCACATTCAAGGCACCGGTCGGCACCAACGTCGCTTCCGACGCGCTCGCCAATCTTTCGTCCGGCGGCGTGAAAGGCGGCGCGCTGATCATCGTCGGCGAAGACTACGGCGAGGGCTCCTCGATAATGCAGGAGCGCAGTCATGCGTTTGCGATGAAGTCGCAGATGTGGCTGCTCGACCCGCGGCCGAATGTGCAGACCATCGTCGATATGGTGGAGAAGGGCTTCCAGCTTTCGGAGGCCAGCAACACGGCGGTGATGCTGCAGCTTCGCATCCGCGCCTGCCATGTCTATGGCTCGTTCATCGCCAAGGACAACGTGCGGCCGGACTACACGCGGCTTGATGCACTCAAAAATCCCCAGCGCGACATCTCCCGGTACGCACTGCCGCCCTTCACCTACGAGCACGAGAAGGAAAAGATCGACATCCGCTGGCCGGCCGCGGTGCAGTTCATCATCGACAACAAGATCAACGAATTCTTCGACGGTGAGGTGTCGGATGTCGGCATCGTCATGCAGGGCGGTATGTACAACAACACGCTGCGCGCCATGGAGATCCTCGGTCTCGCCGACATCTACGGCAACAGCCGCATCCCGCTGTATGTGCTGAACGCCACCTATCCGCTGGTCGACGACGAGTTCATCAAGTTCTGTGCCGGCAAGAAGGCGATCCTCCTGATCGAGGAAGGCCAGCCGAATTTCATCGAGCAGGCGGTCAACACCATCCTGCGCAAGGCCGATCTTCAGACGAAGGTCGAAGGCAAGGGCGTGCTGCCGATGGCCGGTGAATATACCGGCGGCGTGCTGAAGGCGGGCATCCAGAGATTCTGCACGCTGCATCGCCCCGATCTGCTGCTGCCCGAGGAGCCGAAGCAGACCAACAAAAGTCTGCCGGCCGCGCTCGAAACGCTCGGCCAGAATGTGCAGGGCCGTCCGCCGTCGTTCTGCACCGGTTGCCCGGAGCGGCCGATCTTTTCGGCGATGAAGCTCGTGCAGCAGGAAGTCGGCCCGCTGCACGTCAGCGCCGACATCGGCTGCCACACCTTCGCGGCGCTGCAGCCGTTCAATCTCGGCCAGGCCACCATGGGTTACGGCCTCGGCGGCGCCGGCGCCTCTCCGTTATCGGGGCAGGGCGGCAAGCGTCCTGTCGCGGTCGTGGGTGACGGCGGTTTCTGGCACAACGGACTGGTCTCGAGCGTCGGTCATCAGGTCTTCAACAAGACCGATGGCGTGATGCTGATCGTGGACAATGGCTATGCCGCCGCGACCGGCGGCCAGGACATCCTGTCCTCGGCGGGCACGGTCGAAACGCGTTCGACCCAGCATCCTATCGAGAAGGCGGTTCGCGGCGTCGGCGTCGAATGGGTGCGGCACATCACGCGCACCTACGATGTCGCCAAGATGCGCGACACGCTGCGCGAGGCTCTGACGACCGAGACGAAGGGCCCGAAAGTCATCATCGCGTCGTCCGAATGCATGCTCAACAAGCAGCGGCGCATCAAGCCGCTGATCCGTGACGCCGTGAAGCGCGGCGAGCGCATGGTGCGCGACCGGTTCGGCGTCGACCCGGATACGTGTACGGGCGATCATTCCTGTATCCGCCTGTCCGGCTGTCCGTCGCTGACGATTGCGCCCAATCCCGACCCGCTGCGGCGCGACCCGATCACCAAGGTGATCAACACCTGCGTCGGCTGCGGCAATTGCGGCGAGGTCGCACACGCCGCGGTGCTGTGCCCGTCGTTCTACCAGGCCTCGATCATCGACAATCCGACCGGCTGGGACCGCTTCAAGCAGCGCATGCGTGACGCGGTGATCGGCTTCTTCCAGCGCCGGCTCGAAAAGAAGATGGTGACGGCATGAACACCCCGCTCGTCGATACTCGCGGCGCCGCTCGCATTCGTCCGATCACCATCGCGATTCTTGCCATGGGCGGCGAGGGTGGCGGCGTGCTCGCCGACTGGATCATCGATCTCGCCGAGCATGGCGGCTATCTCGCGCAGATGACGTCCGTGCCGGGCGTGGCGCAGCGCACCGGTGCGACCATCTATTACGTCGAGCTGTTCCCGAAAGCAGCGGCGCGCGACAAGAAGCCGGTGCTGGCGCTGATGCCGGTGCCGGGCGACGTCGATATCGTGATGGCGTCGGAGCTTATGGAAGCGGGCCGCGCTGTGACCCGCGGTTTTGTCACGCCCGACCGCACCACGCTCCTCACGTCGACGCACCGCGTCTATACGATGCTGGAGCGGACGGCGCTGGCCGATGACCGCGTCGACGCAACGGCCATTCTGAAGTCGATCGATGAGGCCTCGCGTCGTCTGCATGCCTTCGACATGGCCAGCATCGCGGATGCAACCGGGAGTCTCGTAAGTGCGGTGTTGTTCGGCGCGCTGGCCGGTTCCGGCACGCTGCCGTTCCAGAAGATGGCGTTCGAGGCCACGATCCGGCGCGGTGGCGTCGGGGTCGAGTCGAGCGTGCGCGCCTTCAATGCCGGCTTCGAAGCCGCGGCATCCGGCAATGCGCCGGCGCTGCCGGCCGAGCGGCCGTTCGATCCGCAGGCGCGTGATACCGCCGTGCAGTCGCTTGTGGCGCCGGTTGACGAAGCCCTGTCGATCGTCTCGCGCCCGATCGTCAGCGCCGGTGTGGTTCGCCTCGCCGATTATCAGAACGAGGATTACGCAAAACTCTATCTCAAGCGGCTCGCGCCGGTGATCGAGATCGAGAAAGCGCGCCCCGGAAAGCCGGACGAGTTGCTGACCGAAGTCGCACGCAACCTCGCGCTCGCCATGGCCTATGAGGACACGGTGCGGGTCGCCGAACTGAAGATCCGTGCGTCACGGTTCGAGCGCGTGCGCAACGAAGTGGTCGTCAAGGACGGCCAGATGCTCGAGATCGTCGAGTACATGCACCCGCGCACGCAGGAAATTGCGGAGACGCTTCCGGCCTCGCTCGGGCGGTTCATTCTCAACACACCTTGGGTGCGCGGCATCGTCGATTCCTTCACGAAGAAGGGTCGCAAGGTGAAGACCTCGTCGATCCGCGGATTCATGCTGCTCTACGTGGTCGCCAGCCTGAAGCCGCTGCGCCCGCGTTCGCTGCGCTGGATCGATGAGGACAAGCGTCAGACCGAATGGCTCGCCAAAGTGGTCGAGATCGCGCGCGAGGATTATGCCCTCGCGGTCGAAGTGGCCCATCTCATCGGTCTGGTGAAGGGCTACGGTGACACGCATGAGCGCGGGCGCGAGAAGTACGACTCGCTGATGGCGCTCATTCCAAAGCTGCGCGCGCGGGGCAATGCCGCGGCCGAACTCGCCGGCCTGCGCAAGGCGGCGATGGCTGACGAGAGCGGCCAGGGGTTCAAGAAGGCGGTCGCTGCGCTGGCGTAGTTTGCGTCTTCAACAAAGACGGTGAGCTCCCTCTCCCCTCGGGGGGAGAGGTTGGGGTGAGGGGGCTGCCTCGCGATACTCCACACCCGACCTCGCTTCGCCCGGTCGACCTCTCCCCCAAGGGGAGAGGTGAAAGCGGCTACCGCGCGGCCCGCACGTTGTAGTTCACCGGCACGGTGATCGACGCCCTGCCATTCGGCGGCGGCGGAAACGGCGATGCCCGGCGGACGAGATCCTGGCTCTCGCGGTCGAGGCTGGCATTGCCCGACGAGCGCACGAGCCGCACGGAAGTCACGCGTCCCCCGCTGTCGAGCGTGAATGCCACGCTGGCTGTGCCGCCGATGCCGCTGGCGAGCGCATCGGCCGGATAGCGCTTGTTGCGGGCAAGGTGCGCCGACACGCGGCTCGCCCAATCGCGCGTCTCACGCGAGGAGCCGACCCCGACCCCGCTTTGCGACGCGGCGACCCGCGGCGGCGTCGGCTTCGACTGTTCGCGTGGCGTCTCGGTCGGCTGTTCCTTGGGAGGCGGCCGGCTTGTGACCGGCTCTTCCACCGGCTTCGTTTTCTCGGGTTCCGGCGCTTTCGGCGTCGGATCGACCTCTGCCGCAGCAGCGACCGATTGTGCTGCCTCGGCGGGTGCCGGCGTGGGTTCAGGCTCGGCGGCCTCGATCGTGGGTTCGCTGGTCGCGGCCTGTGTTTTTTTCGGCTTCGGTTCTTCAGCCATCTGCTCGCGAGGCTTCTCCTCGGGCTGCGGCTCCGCTGTTTCGATGCGCGGTCTCAGTTCGGGCTTCTGCTCCTCGATGTCCGGCGGCTGTTCGGTCGCCTGCGGAGCGCTTTCTGTGGGCGGGGAGGGGGCCGATTCCACCGAACTGGGTAGCTGAGCCACACCGGCTTCCGTCTGCCCGCCCAGGATGATGTCGACCGAGATCGAATCGAGCGCGAGGCTCGGCATCGGCACCGGGTCGCGCATGAACATCACGACAAGGCCGAGATGGAGCAGCAGCGCGCCGGCGATCAGGGCCGTCCAGGGGGTACGATCGCGCCAGGTGCCGGCCGGCACCGGACGTGCGGTATCGGTCACGGTGACAGCAGGGGCGTCGATACCGCTGGCGTTTCGCCGATGTGCGAGAACGATAACGTTGCGAAGATCCGCGCCTTCCAGAGTCGTCGCCGCGGGCACTGGGACGACCGCGCCGAGGCGGTCGGCCGGGCCGATCGTCGGCAGGGCGGGAGGAGCGGACTCGGCGGGCTTCATCGGGCAGCACCCTGCGGCAACCGAGCGCACCAATCAAGCATTCGTCCCTCGGGCGGACAAAGGCGTTGGCCGTGGCGTTGAAAGCCACAGTCCGATATTGCAAAGGTCAGCAAGACTGGGGGGAGACGGCGATGGAATTGTGGCGCAAGGTGGGGGGCTACGCGCTCGCTCTGTTCATTGTCACATTCTCCTGTAGTGCCCTGTTCTCAAGTAGCGCCCATGCCGCCGAAGGTCTCGACGGCGCCACCATGTCATTCCTGTGGGCGCTGCCTTTTATCGGCATTCTCCTGTCGATCGCGACCGGACCTTTATTCTATCCGCATCTGTGGGAGCACCATTACGGCAAGTTCGCGCTGTTCTGGTCGATCTGCGTCATCGTGCCGGTCATCGTGGCGGCGGGCATTACTGCCGGCGTTCACACGCTTCTCCACACGATGCTGCTGGAATATGTGCCGTTCATTCTGCTGCTGTTCGCGCTCTACACCATTTCCGGCGGCATCTATCTCGAAGGCAATCTGCGCGGTACGCCGGCGGCGAATACGTTGCTGCTGGCGGTCGGTGCATTTCTCGCAAGTTTCGTCGGCACGACCGGCGCGTCAATGATCATGATCCGCCCGCTGCTACGCGCGAATGACGATCGCGTCTATCGCGTGCACACAGTGGTGTTTTTCATTTTCCTCGTCTCGAATATCGGCGGCGCGCTGACGCCCCTCGGCGATCCGCCCCTGTTTGTCGGCTTTCTGAAGGGGGTCGACTTCTTCTGGACCACGACTCATCTGTGGCGTCCGACGCTCGTGGTCTCGATCATTCTGCTGATCGTGTTCTTCGTGATCGACATGCTGCTGCACCGGCGTGAGGAGCGCCTGCATCATCCACTCGATCCGACGCCGGATTCTCCGCTCAGGCTTCACGGAGGGGTCAATTTCCTGTTGCTCGCCGCCGTCATCGCCGCGATCCTGATGAGCGCCAGCTGGAAGCCCGGCATCAGCTTTTCGATCGGCGGTGTCGACGTCGAGCTTCAGAATGTCGTCCGTGACATCATTTTTGTTCTCGCTGCGCTCGCGTCGCTGGTGCTGACACAAAAGGAATCTCGCGAAGCCAACGGCTTCTCCTGGGGGCCGATCCAGGAGGTCGCGATCCTGTTCGCCTGCATCTTCGTATGCATCGTGCCAGTGATCGCGATGCTGCACGCCGGCGCCAGGGGCGCATTCGCGCCGCTGATTGCGATGGTCGCGCAGCCCGACGGGACACCGAACAACGTCGCCTATTTCTGGCTGACTGGAGCCTTGTCGTCATTCCTTGACAATGCGCCGACCTATCTTGTGTTCTTCGAACTGGCCGGAGGCGACCCGAAAGCGTTGATGACGACATTGGCGCCCACACTCGCCGCCATCTCTCTCGGCGCCGTATTCATGGGTGCCAATACCTATATCGGCAACGCTCCGAACTTCATGGTCTATGCGATCGCGCGCGGGGCGGGGGTGCGGATGCCGTCGTTCTTCGGCTATATGCTGTGGTCATCGGCCATTTTGCTGCCGACATTCGTTGTGGTCTCGCTCCTGTTTCTGCGCTGAGGACAAGGCACTGGATTGCGTCATCGTCCGCGCGGATCTGATCCGGGCGGGCATTTCCCATCTGCTGATGCGGCTTTAAGGGGAACTATTCACGCCGGCATTGATTGAGTTTCACCAAGGGCGCACCATCTCTCCCGGGTCTGCCCCCAAGGGACCTCTCCGATGCAATCGACCAGTCTGCGTGAACTGAGCACCTCCCACGATCTGGTAGAGGCCCGCCGGTACTGGGTCGACGCGTTTCGGACGGTGCGCGGCGAGACCGAGGCGCGGGCGGCGCGCCTTTCACCCGAGGATCAGATCGTCCAATCGATGGCGGATGCGAGCCCCACCAAGTGGCATCGCGCACATGTGACCTGGTTCTTCGAAACCTTCCTGCTGATCCCTTACGCGCCGGACTATCGGATCTTCGACGAGCGGTTTCCCTTCCTGTTCAATTCTTATTACGTCGCCGCGGGTCCACGACATGCTCGCCCGGAGCGCGGGCTGATCACGCGGCCCAATGCGCAGGATGTCGCAGCCTATCGCACGCATGTCGATCAAGCGATCGAAAGCCTGATCGAGAATGCAGACGATGCGCTTCTCGCTCAGATCGCACCGATCATCGAAATCGGCCTGCATCACGAACAGCAGCACCAGGAATTGCTCTGGACCGATATCCTGCATGCGTTCTCGCAAAATCCCACGCACCCGGTCTACGACGAATCCTGGTCGCCGCCGCAGGCGCAGAGCGGCGAAACTTACGTCGAGATCCCGCAAGGCATCCATCAGATCGGTCACGATGGCGATGGCTTTCATTTCGACAATGAGCGGCCGCAGCACCGCGTGCTGACGCAGCCGATGCGCATTGCCCGCGGCCTTGTCACGAACGCGCAATGGATCGAGTTCATGGCGGACGGTGGATACGCGACGCCGTCGCTTTGGCTATCCGACGGCTGGGCCAGGTGTGAAGCCGATGGCTGGCAGGCGCCGGGATACTGGCAACACGTCGATGGCCGGTGGCATGCGATGACGCTCGGCGGGCTACGGCCGGTCGATCCCGGCGCGCCTGTCATGCACGTGAGTTATTACGAGGCCGATGCATTCGCGCGCTGGGCGGGCAAGGATCTGCCCACCGAGACGGAATGGGAAGTCGCCGCGCGGCTCGATTTGATCGACGATGCGTTCGGCATCGTGTGGCAATGGACGCGCAGCGCATATCTTCCCTATCCGGGGTACCGCGCTCCTGAAGGCGCGCTCGGCGAATACAATGGCAAGTTCATGGTCAATCAGATGGTGCTGCGCGGCTCTTCGCTCGCGACACCGCGTGGCCATGCACGCGTGAGCTATCGCAACTTCTTTCACCCGCCGGCACGCTGGCAATTCACCGGGCTCAGGCTCGCGGAGTATGTGTAATGGCTCGTAAACCCGGCGTGCTTGCGGCGCCGCTTGCGGCTCCCGCCGTAAGTGGCAGCGAATCCTTTGCGAATGACGTGATCGCGGGATTGTCGGCCAGTCCGAAACGCATCCCGCCGAAATACTTCTACGACAGCGAAGGTTCGCGCCTGTTCGAGGAGATCACGCGCACGCCCGAATATTATCCGACCCGCAGCGAGCACGAGATCCTGCGGATGCAGGCGCGCGCGATGGTCCAGCATTTCCCGACCGGCGCTGCGCTGGTCGAATTCGGCAGCGGCGCCTGCATCAAGGTGCGTTTCCTGCTCGACGCTGCGCGCAAGCTGAAGGCGTATGTGCCGGTCGATATTGCAGGTGATTTCCTGAATACCGAGGCTGCGACCTTGCGAAACAGCTATCCCAATCTGGCGATCCTGCCGGTTGTGGCCGACTTCATGAAGCCGTTCGCATTGCCCGATGTCGTCGCTGATTTGCCGAAGATCGGCTTCTTTCCCGGATCGACCATCGGGAATTTCGAACCACACGAGGCCGCTTCATTCCTGCGCCATGCCGGCACCATTCTGGGCGCGGGTGCGGTGATGGTGGTGGGCGTCGATCTGGTCAAGGACGAGGCGGTGTTGAACGCGGCCTATAACGACGCCGCGGGCGTGACCGCGCGGTTCAATCTCAACGTGCTGCGCCGGATCAACCGCGAGCTCGGAGGTAATTTCAAGCTCGACGCATTCGAGCACCATGCCTTCTACAACCGCGACCGCAAGCGCATCGAGATGCATCTGGCGAGCCGGGCCCGGCAGAGGGGCACCGTCGCCGGCGCCAGCTTCGAGTTCCGGGCGGGCGAAACGATCCACACCGAGAACAGCTACAAATACAGCCCGCAATCCTTCGCCGCGCTGGCTCGCGGGGCGGGCTGGACCCTGCTGGATAGCTGGACGGACGCCAAAGGCAATTTCGCCGTCTGCGCGCTGGGACAGCCATAACCTGCCGCTGGCGGTTGGGCGACATGCAATCCCACCGGCTTGGCGGGCGGACGGCGAGCGGCTAAACATCCCCCGCCTGGACCCTAGCTGTCCGCCAATAAGCCAATCGGGATTTCCGCCATATGAAGATCGTCGGTTTCGAACTCGACAGAACATTGCATCTCGGCGTCGTGGAAGGCGATCAGGTCATCGATCTGCAAGCCGTCGATCCGAATATTCCTGCCGATCTCGGCGAAGTGCTGGCGCGCTCGGGCGGCGACCTGTCCGCCATTGCGGATGCGGCGAAGAAGGCGCCGGCCGCGGCCCGCCGTCCGCTGGACGGGATCAAGTACACGCTGCCGGTCGCAAATCCGGGCAAGATCGTCTGCCTCGGGCTCAATTATCTCGAGCATGCGAAGGAGGGCGGTCACCAAAAGCCGACCGCGCCTTCGATCTTCATGCGCTGCACCAGCTCGCTTGTGCCGCACAAGATGCCGATCATCCGCCCGCTGGTCTCCGAGACGCTCGACTATGAGTGCGAACTGCTGATCGTGATCGGCAAGAAGGCGAAGCACCTGACGATGGACAACGCCTATTCCTGCATCGCGGGCTATTCGTGCTTCAACGACGGCTCCATCCGCCAATTCCAGCGCCGTACCGCACAGTGGGACATGGGCAAGAATTTCGACATGACCGGCGGCTTCGGACCGTGGATGGTCACGGCCGATGAATTGCCGCCCGGCGCTGTCGGCCTGAAGATCGAAACGCGCCTGAACGGCAACGTCCTCCAGTCGGACAACACCGCAAACATGCTGTTCCCGGTCGCCGAGACGCTGGTGGATATCAGCCAGGGAATGACTCTGATGCCGGGCGACGTGATCGTCACGGGCACCCCGTCAGGCGTCGGTCACGCGCGCAAGCCGCCGCTTTGGATGAAGCACGGCGATGTCTGCGAAATCGACATTGAGGGCGTCGGCATTCTCGTCAATCCGATCGAGGACGAGAAGAAAGCCTGATGCGCGCACTCGCGACGCTTTTCGTCGCGCTGGTCTTCGCGGCGCCCTGCGCCGCGCAGACGCGCGCCAAGAGCGAACGCGCGCAAAGGCCGGGTGAGATCGCGATCGGGGTTGGCCACGGCATCGGCTTTCTCCCGCTGTTCATCGCGCAGGACCTCGGCCTCTTCGACAAACATGCCAAGGCCAATGGCCTGAACGGCAAGCTCGTGGTGCGCCGCTATCAGACAGCGGCGCCCATGCGCCAGGCGCTCGCCAAGGGTGAGATCGCGGCCGGCGCCTATGGCGTTCCCGCCTTTCTGATGGCGCGCGATGCGACGCGCCAGACTGCACAGGAATTGCAGGCGATATCGGGTGTCACGACACTTCCGCTTGTGCTTGTGACGGCGCGGCCGGATATCCGCGCGCTCGACGACATCAAGCCCGCCGACAAGATCGCGGTGCCGATGCTGAACGCGCCGCAGGTAACGTATCTGCGGATGCAGACCAGCCCCTGGTTTGGCGGTCGGGATCGGGTGCGTCAGCAGCTTGTCGTGATGCCGCATCAGGACTCGGTCGAGGCGTTGTCCTCCGGCAAGGGGATCGCGGCTTATTTCTCCTCGCCGCCTTTCACCCAGCTTGCCCTACGCGATCCGAAGGTGCGGGCCGTCACTTCATCGGCTGAAATCATGGGCGGCAAGACCTCGTTCTTGGTGATGGCTTCGCCGAAAGCTTCGCTCGCATCGCATCCGAAACTTCCCGACGTGCTCGCGAAGGCCATCGACGAAGCGTCCAATGTCATCCGCAAGGATCCGAAACGCGCCGCGATGGTGTGGCTGAAATGGGAGCCGTCTCACACACTCGATGCGCGCATGGTCGAAGGCATCCTCCGTGACCTGCAGGACGATTTCGGAAGCGGCGTCTTCGGCATCGAGGCGGCTGCGACCTATCTGCGGCGTGACAACCGGCTGAAGGAAGGCATCTGGAGCTGGAAGGATGTGGTGGCGCCTGCGATCGCCGCCGGGGAAGGATCGTAGCAATGCCGCTGGTCAATGCGCAGGAGCTTGCGGATTTCGTCGCTGACATTTTCGCGTCGCTTGGCTCCTCGCGCGCGGAAGCCGAACGCATCGGCCGTTATCTGGTCAATGCCAATCTCACCGGTCACGACAGTCACGGCGTTGCGCGCGTGCCGCGCTACGCGGCCTGGAAGCGCGACGGCATGCTGATCGCGGATCAGACCGTAAAGCGGGTGGTCGACACGCCCGTGATCGCAATCCTCGATGGACAGTTCGGGTTCGGACAAACCATCGCGCCACAGGCCGTCATGCTCGGCATCGAGAAGTGCCGGGCGCATGGTCTGTCCGCGATCGGCTTGCGCCATTCCGGCCATGTCGGGCGCGTCGGCGAATGGGCCGAGATGGCGGCCGAGCACGGCCTCGTCTCGGTGCACCTCGTCAACGTCGCGGGTTCGGTTCTGGTGGCGCCGTTTGGCGGTATCGATCGGCGCTTTTCGACTGCCCCGGTCTGCATCGGCATGCCGCATCCGGGCGGGCTGCCGGTCATTCTCGATTTTGCGACGTCGCTGGTTGCCGAGGGCAAGGTGCTGGTAGCCAGTCAGGGCGGCAAGAAGCTGCCCGCGGACGCGCTTGTCTCCGCAGAGGGCAAAGCCAGCGGCGACCCGCGCGAGCTTTACGGTGACTACGATCCGTCGTCGGCGACGCGCGACCACAAGCAGGGCAAGGGTGCATTGCGCGCGTTCGGCGATCACAAGGGCTCGGGCCTCGCGCTGATGTGCGAATTAATCGGCGGAGCGCTTACCGGAAACGGTGCATCCAATCCGGAGAAACGCTGGTCGCAGGGCATGTTCTCCTTCTACGTCGATCCGAAGCGGATCGACCCCGACCATGTACTGCCCGCGGAGCTGTCGCGCTTTATCGCCTATGTGAAGAGCGCGAAGCCGATCGATGCGAACGAGCCGGTCTTGCTGCCAGGCGAACCGGAGGCGCGGCGTCGCGCCGAGCGGTTGAGGGAGGGTGTCCCTCTCACCGAGGAAACGTGCGACGCATTGCGCGCAACCGCGCGTTCTGTCGGTGTTGACGATCGCCTGCTTTCGCAGTGAGGCGGCGGCGCACGCTGGTGAAGACAGCACGATCTTGCCTGATGAGACGGCATGGAGCGGCGCACGTTCGCCAACTCGCATCGTGAAGCGCGTGCGAGGAGATTGTTGAGAAGGTGAAAAAGCTGCTGCGCGGCACGCCGAGATCGGAGAGCAGACGCGAGAAGGTGGGCGATTCTGTCGCATCCGCTACGTACTCAAGAATATCGATTGCGCGGTTCGCTGACTTGACAGCCGCGTCCAAGTCGTGCCGCAAGGAAGCCAGCACGACGCGCCGCGGAGACACCGCGAGCGTTCACGGACGAAAATCGGGAGGATATCAGGAATGAATCTGAAAACGTGGCTTGTGGCGGCAGGTGTCGGCCTCGGTATTTTGTCCACCGTGGGTGCACCGGCGGTCGCGCAGGAATGGCCGACGCGCTCAGTGAAATTCCTGGTGCCCTATGGTCCCGGCGGCGGCACCGACATCGTCAGCCGCATCATCGCCCAGCAATTGCAGGAGACGCTCGGCCAGAATTTCGTGGTCGAGAACAAGCCGGGTGCGGGTTCGACGCTCGGGGCGGATCAGGTCGCCAAGAGCGAGAAGGACGGCTACACGGTGCTCGTCCTGAGCAACGCACATGCGGTCGCGGGCGCGCTCTACAAGAAGCTGCCCTACGACTCGGTGAAGGACTTCCAGATGGTCACGCAGATCGGCACCGTGCCGCTGCTGCTGGTGTCATCGCCGAAATTCGAGGCGAAAGACGTGAAGGGCGTAATCGCGCAGGCCAAGGCGAGCCCCGGCAAATACAATTACGGCGCTGCGGGTGGCGTCGGCACCACCCAGCATTTCGCGGGCGAGCTGTTCCGCGTCCTGTCCGACACCGACATCAAGCACATCCCCTACAAGACCACGCCGGACGTTGTGACCGCATTGATGCAGAACGACGTACAGCTGACGTTCGAACTGCTTCCGGCCATGCGCGGGCAGATCGCGACCGGAAACGTCAAGCCGCTCGCGGTGACTTCGCGCGAGCGCAATCCGGCCTATCCGGATTTGCCGACGCTCGCCGAGGCCGGGGTGCCGGGCTACGACGTCACCAGCTGGTACGGCCTCGCGATGCCTGCGGGCACTCCGAAGCCGGTGGTGGACAAGTTCACCAAGGCGGTCCACCAGGTTCTTGCGAAGGACGAGGTCAAGCAGGCGATCGCGAAAACAGGGATCGTGGTCAAGACTTCGACCAACGACGAACTGGCCAAGCACGTCTCGTCCGAGATCGCGAAGTGGAGCGATCTGATGAAAAAGGCGGGTATCGAGCAGCGCTAAGACTGCTCCGCCCGTCCAGAGGGGGAAAGGCCGGCGCCCCGGGCGCCGGCCTTTTCTTTTGATGCGGGTGACTTTTCGGTCCGTGCCCGCTATCTAGCGAGCCCGCCGGGAAGGCACCCGTCCTCGCCCCCTCAGATCGAGCGTCCAAGAGGTATCCGAAATGTCGAATGTGATTACGGTTTGCGGCTCGCTTCGCAAAGCCTCGTTCAACCGCATGCTGGCGAACGCGCTGCCGGCGCTCGCACCGGCCGGAATGACGATCAAGGCATCGCCGTCCATCGAAATGCCGCTCTACAACGCCGACCTGCAGGCCCAAGGCTTTCCGCCAGCGGCGACCGCGCTGGCCGATGCGATCCGCGCGGCCGATGGCGTGATCATCGTGACGCCGGAATACAACTACTCGGTGCCGGGCGCGCTGAAGAACGCGATCGACTGGGTGTCGCGCATGACGGACCAGCCCTTCGCCAACAAGCCTGTCTGCCTGCAATCGGCTTCCATGGGCCCGCTCGGCGGCGCCCGCATGCAGTATCACGCGCGCACCATCATGGTGTTCCTCGACGCCTTCGTGTTCAACAAGCCGGAAATCTTCGTCGGCGCCGCGCAGACCAAGTTCGACGACAAGACCGGTGAACTGAAGGACGAGGCGACCCGGACCATCATCAAGCAGCAGCTCGAGGGCTTTGAAAAGTTCATCGAGCGCCACAAGCAGCACAAGGCCTGAGCCGCTCCGATGGCGAACAGCCTGAATATCGTCACGATCTGTGGCAGCCTGCGCAAGGACTCCTACAATGCGAGCCTTGCGCGGCTCCTGCCGTCTCTCGCGCCCTCCGACATGATCATCACGGCGGCGCCGGGCTACGCCAGCTTTCCGCATTTCAATCAGGATCTGCCGGTGCCGGCCGACGTGATGACGCTCTGCGATGCCCTGCGTGCCGCTGACGGCGTCATCATCGTCGCGCCGGAATATGGCTGGACCATTCCGGGTGCGCTTAAGAACGCGCTGGACTGGGTATCCAAGACCAAGGACCAGCCGTTCAAGGACAAGCCGGTCGCATTGCAATCGGCGTCGGTCGGTCCGCTCGGCGGCTCGCGCATGCAGTACCACATGCGTCAGACGCTGGCCTCGATCGACGCATTGGTCTTCATCAAGCCGGAAGTGCAGATCGCCTTCGCGAAGGACAAGTTCGATGCGCAGACGGTGGCGCTGAAGGATCAGCCCACGATCGATCTGGTGAAGCAGCAGCTCGACGCATTCGGAGCGTTCGTGCGGCGGGTGAAGGTGTAATCTGCGCAGGTCCCCGCGAAAGCGGGGACCTCGCTTTCGCGTCGGCTAGGCGCTCTTCGCCCGTGCGGGAAACACCTGCGGCCGCATCGACGGATGAGCGGCCTTGCCGCGCGGCGGATACTCGGTCTCGACGCCAAGCTCTTCGGCGGCATGCCAGGCCCAGCGCGGATCGTACATCGCGCCGCGGCCGATCGCGATCAGATCGGCCTTGCCCGACGCGACGATCTCTTCCGCCTGACGCGCCTGTGCGATCAGCCCGACCGTCATCGTGGGAATCTGCGCTTGGCGGCGCACCGTCGCTGCGAACGGCACGTTGTAACCCGGCGCGAACGGGATCTGCTGACGCAGATCGACCTGGCCGCTCGACACGTCGACGTAGTCGCAGCCGAGCTTCTTCAGCTCCTTCGCATAGGCGACCGTATCCTCGATCGTGGTGCCGCCGTCGACCCAGTCCACTGCGGACACCCGGATGCCCATCGGCTTGTCCTTCGGCCATACCGCGCGACAGGCGGCGAACACCTCGAGCGGAAAGCGCATGCGGTTCTCAAGCGAGCCGCCATACTCATCCTTGCGCTGATTGGCGAGCGGCGAGATGAACTGGCTCAGCAGATAACCATGGCCGCCATGTATCTCGACGAGATCATAACCGATGCGGTCGGCGCGCTGGACTGCGCTGACGAACTCGTCAGCGACCTGCTTCATGTCGGCCTCGGTCATCTCGCGCGGAACGGGCCAGCCTTCGCCGAACGGGATCGGGGAGGGTCCTAGCGTTTCCCACGCCCCTTCGTCCTTTGTCAGCGGTTTGCCGCCCAGACCCGGCGGCTGTGTCGATCCCTTGCGGCCGGCATGACCGATCTGGATGCCTTGCCTCGCGACGCCGACCGACTTGCAGAAATCGATCACGCGCTTCAGCGCCTTCTCGTTCTCGTCCGAAAAAAGTCCGGCGCATTTGTAGGAAATGCGCCCGACCCGGCTCACCATCGTCATTTCGGTCATGACGAGCGCGGCCGCGCCGAGCGAGAAGCTCCCGAGATGCTGGATGTGCCAGTCGGTCGCGGACCCGTCTTCCGACGCGTATTGGCACATCGGCGACACCACGATGCGATTTGCGAGCGTCAGCCCGCGCATCGTGAAGGGCGAGAAGAGCATGGAAGCCATCGCGATCGTTCCCCCCGCGCGCTGGTTCTTTGCAGCGTATTAGAGCGGTCCGCCCTCCAGCCAGCGCTTGCCGCGCGCATAGAGCGCATCAAGTTCAGGGCCGTCGAGGCCCGGCATGTCGCGCTTCACCTTGTAGCCGATCTTGTGCTGCAGATAGGCGAGGTGCCGGTAGCCTTCCGGGTAGAGCTTCAGAATGTCCTGATCGAGCTTGAGGGTCGCGGACGGATCGACCGGGTCGCAGCGATCCTTTTCGTAGATCGGCTGGCGCAGCACGAGCCCCCACTTGCTGAAGCGGTTTTCGAAGAAGTCGTAGAAGCGGCCGGTGCAGACCACGTCGCACATCACGCCGTCCACCGGACCGCGCTGGGAGATCGTCATCTTGGTCTGCGCGATCGCCCGGTTGGCGTTGATCTCGATATTCATGCCGCCCAGGAAATGGAGGATCCGTACGCCCTTGTCGTAACCCTCCTGGCTGACCTTGATGAACTCGTCGCAGGTGCCCTGAAACCAGGTGGCCTGCATCACGCCGTCGTCGTGCCAGACCTTGCGGAATTCATCCCACAACCGTGCGTCGCGCAAAACGGCCCAATTCTCGACCAGGTCGCGGATGGCAAGGCGGTCTTCGGTACGTCCGGTCATATTGCGCTTTCTTCCTACAACAGTGCATAAGTCCCGCCGACTTTCTAAAGGCTGGGACAGACATGGCAAGGCTTGTAGGGCGGACCGCAATCGTTACGGGTGGCGCGAAGGGGATCGGGCGCCATTATTCGGAGGCGCTGGCCGCAGAAGGGGCGGGCGTCGTCATCGCCGATATTTCAGGGGGTGAAGAGGCGGCGCGCGATCTGGCCTCAAAATATGGGGCCAATGCGACGATGAGCGTGACCTGCGACGTGAGCCGCGAGGACCAGGTCAAGGCGCTGATGGACAAGACCGTCGAGCGGTTCGGCAAGATCGACATCCTGGTGAACAATGCGGCGCTGTTCGCCCCGCTTCAGCACACCAAGGTTCAGGACATCGATGTGGACCTCTGGGACAAGGTTTTCGCCGTCAACGTCCGGGGATCGTTCCTGACCGTGAAGCACGCGGTCCCGCATATGATCGCGAGGAAGTACGGCAAGATCATCAATATCGGCTCGGGCACCGTCTACAAGGGGTTGCCGGGCATGCTGCATTACACCGCCTCGAAAGGGGCGATTGCGACCTTTACGCGCACGCTGTCGCGCGAACTCGGCGAGCATGGCATCTGCGTCAATACGCTCGCGCCGGGCCTTGTGATGAGCGAGACGCTGGTGGCCAGCGGGACCCATGACGAGGCTCTGCAAGCGCGCGTGGTCGGCAGCCGCGCCTTCAAGCGCGACCAGTTTCCTCAGGACCTGCTCGGGGCGCTGGTTTTCCTGTCGTCGCCGGACAGCGATTTCGTGACCGGCCAGACCATTGCGGTGGACGGGGGCTCGGTTAACACCTGATCGGCGGCCTCGGCTGCTGAATTACCCATCCGGTGAAAGCCCGAATGGCAGATATGCCGCGGTGGGCAGCCCCTAGGATCAGGGCCGATTTGCGACTATTGTCAAAGCAACCATCCAAAGAGTTTGGCAAGGAGGAAGGCATGGCGACCGCTAGCGCCGCTCAGCTCAGCGACAAGAAGGCCAAGGTTTACGAAGGCAGCAAGGATCCGAAGCGCGCGGCCTTCTACGAGAAGATCTCCCAGCGCGACATGGCGCCGCTGTGGGAGGTCCTGAAGGACCTCGTCGCCAAGAGCCCGAAATCCATCGCCGCCCCGGCCATCTGGCACTTCGACGACGTGAAACCGATGGTGGAGGAGGCTGGCGGCCTGCTTACCGCTGAAGAAGCCGAGCGCCGCGTTCTCGTGCTGGAAAACCCCGCTTTGCGCGGCCAGTCGCGCATCACGCCCTCGCTCTATGCCGGCCTGCAGCTGATCCTGCCAGGCGAGATCGCCGGCGCGCATCGGCACACTGCCGGCGCGATCCGTCTGATCCTGGACGGCGAGGGCGCCTATACCCAGGTCGATGGCGAGAAGACGCTGATGAAATACGGCGACTTCGTCCTGACCCCGAGCTGGACCGCGCACGACCACGGCAACGAGTCCGCCAAGCCGATGATCTGGCTCGACGTGCTCGACGTGCCGACCATCAACTTCTTCGAGACCGCGTTCTCCGAGCATCTCGACTCGGCGGTGCAGAACACCAAGTTCACCGACAACGACTCGCTGTGGCGTTACGGCTCGGGTGTGCTGCCGGATGGCACCAACACCAAGAAAGAATCGCCGATCATCAATTACGCCTACGAGCGGGTGCGTCCGATCCTCGACCGCATGGCGAAGACCGACGACATCAACCCGTATCACGGCTTCCGGCTGCGCTACGCAAATCCGTTCAATGGCGGTTGGTCGACCCCGACCATGGGGGCGCATCTGTCGCTGCTGCCGAAGGGCTTCAAGGGTCAGCCGTACCGCTCGACCGATGGCACCATCTTCACGTGCCTCGAGGGCAAAGGTCAGACCACGATCGACGGCGAAGTGTTCGAATGGGGTCCGCGCGACGTGTTCGTGATCCCGTCCTGGAAGCAGTATTCGCACAAGGCCGACGATCAGAGCGTGCTGTTCTCGATCTCGGATCGCCCGATGCAGGAATCGCTCGGCATCTGGCGCGAAGTGAACTGATCTGCGCCAGTCCGCAGAACGAAAAAGCCCCCGCGCGAGCGGGGGCTTTTTTTGTTGCGATGACGTAAGTGGCCTATGGCTCGACGGTGAAGCCGTCGCCTTCCAGCGTGAAGCGGCCCTGCGCGGCATGCGCCGCCCACTTCGAGGTCGCGGCGACGCCGCCGAACGAGAAGTAATGCACGGCTACGCTGCCGAGCGAGCCGGCCGCATTCTCGCCCGCGAGCACGCGGACGATGGAATCCGGCGCGCTGACGCCGAACAGGTTCTTTACCAGGCCGGCATGCTTGGTGATGCCGCCGATCGACGCCTTCACGCCGCAGCGCTGCGCGTATTTCAGCAGCGTCGTGAGATTGGTCGGACCCGCAAGCCCGATACGGATGGGCGCCTCGATCCCGAGATCGCGCATCTTCATCACCCAGCGGGTGATTCCGTTCGCGTCGAAAGCGAATTGCGTGACGATGTCGGCGGTGAGCCCGCTCTGCTCGGCGGCTTCGATCTTCGCCAGCAGGGCGCGATACATCACGTCATTCGCCACCACCGGATGCCCGTCCGGGTGCCCCGCGATGCTGACATTGGTGATGCCGTGCTGCTGCAGGATTCCGCTTTCGATGATCTCGAGCGACGCCGTGAACGGCCCCGACGAGTCGCCGCGGTCGCCCGAGATGACCAGCACATGCCGCACGCCGGCCTCGCTCGCGAGGCGGCCGATAATCCCCGACAATTCGTCGCGGCTCGTATAGTTGCGCACGGCGATATGCGGGATCGGCTCGAGTCCGACCTTGCGGACCATCGCCGATTGCTCGATGAGTTCCGCTGACGGACGGGTCGGGATCGCGCTGACATACACGCGAATGCCGGCGCCCGCGCTGTCGCGGATCGCTTCAAGATCGGTGAGCTTGGGGCGCGTGACCTCGAGCGAGAAGTCCGTCAGGAACGCACGGATATCGTCGACCGTCTCGGAGTCGAAGCGAGGCGACGGCTTGCGGAGCGGGGCGGCCATTGTCGTTATTCTCTTCTGCGGGAGATGACGTAGGACTCGTCGTTGAACCAGAGGCCGTTATGCTTGCGCAGGACCTCGCGCGTCGCCTCGAGGTAGCGCGAGTCTTTCACCGCCTCGTTGAGACGTTCGTCCTCGACTTGCGAGACATAGATCGCGGCGTTCCATGCCGCGAGCACGGTCGAGGTGCCGATCGACCCCGTCACTTCGCTCGGCAGCGTGTGCATGTCGTAGCGGAAGATGGCGCGGTTATCGGCGTAGGTGTTGAAGTTGAGGTCGCGCGCGGCAGGTCCCAGCGCTTTCTTCACTTCGCGCAGGATCGCATGGCGATCGGTCTCGAATGGATTGTCGTTTGGCCACACGCTCTGCACGATCTCGGAGGCGGGATCGTTGCCGTAGGAATGGATCGCGATCAGCCGTCCGCCCGGACCGAGCGCTCGCGCGAGCGGAGCGATCACTTTTTGCGCCTTGAACTCTGCCGAAGCGCGTGCGCGATACGGCTGTGAGGCGATGATGAGATCGAAATCGGCGTTGGCTGCGCCTCGGCGCGGGATGATCGGGTCGAGCAGGAATTTGTGATCCTGACGGTAGATCACGAGCACGACTGGACGCTCGTAAACCGGGTTGCCGGTCTTCGGGCTGACGCCGGCCTTCCAGTTCTCGGACAGGAAGTCCTGAAGTCCGGTGATCTGCTCTTCGAAATCGTGCGAGGTGTTACCGGTCAGCGCGCATTCGTGCCAGACGAGGCTGTTGGCGGCCGCAGTCGACTTCACCGTGAGCCACGGCGCCTCGGCGTAATACATGTTGGTCAGCACGAGCACCGTGGAGGGATGCTCGAACAGCCGGTCCGGCATCTTTTCGAGCGTCAGCCGGATATCTTCCAGGCTGATCTCCTTGCCGGAGATATAGAACGGCATGTTCGGATAACGATGATGCATCGCGCGCATCACGCGCGTCAGCACGGTGCCGTCGCCAAGACCCGCATCGAACAGCCGAACGGCCGGCGGGCGCGGATGGATGTTGCCGAGCTCCTGCGCGACCTTGTTCGCGACCACCCACTTCTCGCTGCAGGTATTCACGAAGAGGAGATATTTCTGCCGGTTGTCGAAGAACCGGAATTCGCGGTTGCCGTCGTCGTTGGCGTTGGCGTGCACAGGGCTCGCCGGGAGGGGATCGATGGTCGTGGGACGGGCACCCCGCTCTATGATCATTGGACGCGCGCTTTCTCTTCCATTGTGAATGGTCATGAAGGTTCGAATGCGATCGAGCGTCTCGGTGGTAATGCGCCCACCGTTGCGCAGCCGGCTGGTCAGCTTGCCGTCGTTTACGGCTCGCCGGCCGAATGTGGATTCGGCCAGTCCAGCCTGTCGGCAATAGTCAGAGATTTCCTGCAGCAGCTCCTGTGCGTTCATCGCACGGTCCCTCGCTCGTTATCCTCGCCAGTACAGAAAGCACTGTTCTTTTGTGGTCATCGAACGCCCTTGTATACAGGAGGTCAACCACAAAACGTCCCACTCCCTATGTGGGGGTTGAAGTGGGCATTTGCCCAAAATCAATAATATATTGATATATAACGATTTATTTCGAATTTTGGCCTGTGAGTTATGGACGACTGGGGCGTGTTTCGGTTGCCCACTGGCGCTACGCTAGGAGGTCAAAACCCACGATTTCGTATCGATTGTGCACAGCAACCAGCGTCGGCGCTGTTTGATACAAGGGAGAACGATTCCGTTCCGGCGAGAAGACCAGTGCCCCGTTTTGCAGCCAATATCGCCTATCTGTTCTTGGAAAAGCCGCTGATCGAGCGTCCGAGTGCTGCGGCGGCGGGCGGCTTCCGCGCTGTCGAAGGCCAGTTCCCGTATACAACGTCGCCCAGCGCGCTCAGGGACGAAATCGAGCGGCATGGCCTCGCCATGCTGGGGATCAACACCGAGCGAGGCGGCGAGGGGCAATTCGGCCTTGCCGCCGTCCCGAACCGGGAGCGTGATTTCGACGCGCTGTTTACGCAGGCACTGGACTACATTACCGCCATCGGCGGTCGTGCGATCCATGTTCTCGCGGGCTTCGTCCCGGTGAACGAGCGGCCGGCGGCGGAGCGGACCTATATCGCGAATCTGTCGCGCGCCGCCGACATCGCCGCCGAAAAGGACATCACGCTCCTGATCGAGCCGATCAACAATCGCGACCGGCCGAACTACTTCCTCAATCGCCCGGAGCACGCCGCCGACATCATCGCGAAGACCGGCAAGCCGAATATCCGCATCCAGTTCGATTTCTATCATGCGCAGATCATGGGCGGCGACCTGCTGAGGCGCTTCGAGGCGCATCTGCCCCTGATCGGGCATGTGCAGATCGCTGCGGTTCCATCGCGCCATGAGCCGGACGAGGGGGAGGTGAACTATGCGGAAATCTTCCGCGGCCTCGATGAAATCGGTTACGCCGGATGGGTGGCGGCGGAATACCACCCGCGGGGGCGCACCGAGGATGGCCTCGGATGGCTGCGCCAGGCGGCCGGGACACTTTCACAGACTCGCTGACGGCGTTACCTTCGCCTCATGTGGGGACGCAAGAAACGTAATGACAGCCCGCCGGCGCCCGCTTCTCCGCTGAAGGAGGCGCTGCGTCAGGTCCGTATCGAGACGGCCGAGCGATCCGGCGTCGTACTCGAAATGCGGGACGCCGAGGCGGCCCGGCTCGAGATGCTGAACGACGCGCTCGATCCCGTTTTCGCCGAGATCCCGGCGAATGTGGACATCTTCGACCGCGGCGTCAGCCGCGGCGAGGTTCCGCGGCTTTGGATCGACGTTACGGCGTCGGTGCTGATGGCACGCGACAAGCGGACCTATCGGTTCGTGCAGGAGACGCGCTACGGCCGCAAGGTCCTTGCGGAGACGCCGGATATCAAGGAAACCGCGACAGCCATCACCCGCTATGTCGCCGCGCGCCTGATCGAGCGCGAACGCGCACTCGCTCAATCCGCAGAACCGCGCCGCGAAAGGCCGCGGCAGGATCCGCGGCGCGCTATCCTCGCGTTCATCGCGGGATTGCTGATCGGCGCGGCGATGCTCGGAGCTGCGGCGCTGCTGTTTGGCTGAGCCTCAGGCGGCTGCGAGTTCCTGCTTGCCCAGGTCGACGATCAGGTCGCTGCCGTGCGTCAGTCCGCGGCTCGTCATTTCGCAGCGCCAGCCATTCCCGGCCTTCGCGATCGCATAGAGGTTGTATCCCGCGAGCTCGCCTTCGCCGCCGATGGCAGACGCCGACGGCACCCCGACAGCGGGAATTTTTCCGGATGGTCCGTCGAGCATCACCAGCGAATGAATATGGTCGTGCCCGTGCAGCACGAGCTCCGCCCCGTGACGGCGCAGCACATCGCGAAACTTGGCGGCATCCATCAGCCGCTTGAAGCGGTGCGCCGGCTTGGTCACCGGCGGATGATGGATCAGGATCACGCGAAACATCCCGTCGGCCGCCAGCTTGTCCAGCAGCTCGGGCAGCGCATGCAATTGCGGCGCCCCGATCTTGCCGGTCGCCATGAACGGGGCGGTGGTGATCGCGCTCGACAGGCCGATCAGTGCGATGTCGCCGCGCCGGCGCACGAACGGAAACTGGTCGGCACTTGTGGTGTCGCCCTTCATGAAGTCGCCCCAGTGCGAATGCCACTCGCGCGCGGCCTTGCGCACATAAGCATCGTGGTTGCCGGGCACGAATGTCACGTCATGCGCGGGGCCGACGGTATCGAGCCACACGCGAGAGGGCGCGAATTCGCCGGGCAGCGCGATGTTGAGGATGTCTCCGGTGACCGCGATGTGGTCGGGATGATGCGCCTTGATGTCGTTCACTATCCGCGACAACACCTCAGTGCGATGGAATGTCTTCCGGCGCCGGTGCCAGTTCATATAACCGATGGCGCGCTTTCCCGCGAGGTCACGGATGCGGGCCGAGGGCATGGGGCCGAGATGCGGGTCCGACAGATGCGCAAGAACGAACATGAGGGGACGGTGACGGCTTTCCGGAGCTGAGTCGATTCAGACTATAGTGAATCGCACCCCGCGACGCGATGACGACGCCGTCACAGCGACCGTTATCGCGCCGGCGCGTCGAGCCCGGATTCCGAGACATGATAAGACGCCTGATGCATCTCTACTGGCGCTTTTCGCGCGGGCTGACGCTCGGCGTGCGCGGCATGGCCATCGATCCGGAGGGGCGGATTTTTCTCATCAAGCACTCTTACGTGCCCGGCTGGCACCTTCCCGGCGGCGGGGTGGAGGTCGGCGAGACCGTGCTTGAAGCGCTCCATCGCGAGATGATGGAGGAGGGCAATATCGAGCTTCTTCGGGAGCCGCGGCTGTTCGCCGTCTATCACAACCGGAATGCGTCGGGACGCGATCACGTGGCGTTGTATGTCACCGAAGCGTTCAGGCAGAGCACGCAGCCGCAACCGAATGCCGAGATCGTCGCACACGGGTTTTTCGCGCGTGACGATTTGCCGGCTGATACGACAGCTGCGACACGCGCCCGCATCGCAGAAGTCCTCGACGGCATGGCGCCGCCGGCTCACTGGTAAGCGAAGCGAGAGGGGCCGCGAAGCGCGGTACCCCTCTCGCGCGACCGGTCGGTCGTCGGTTAGTACTTGAACTCCGGCATCGCCTTGAGCTGGTCCTTATTGGCATTCAGCACGGCGCGTTCCGGATACCACTTGTGGTCCCCATTATTGGCGGAGCCGGTCGTGGTCGCGCCGTCACTGGAGAAGCGCAGCTGATTGAGCGGCACCATGACGTCGCGCTCGCCCATGCCGAGGAAGCCGCCGACGCCGATCACGGCGCCTGCAACCTGGCCGGACGAATTCATGATGAGTTCGTTGATCTCGCCGAGCTTTTCGTTCTGCTGATTGTAGACGTTGACGCCGATAAGCTTGGACGCGCGCCACTGGCCCGTCGCCGGCTTATTCATGGTCTGGTTGGTCGCCGCCGGCGCATTCGGCTGCGGCGCCGTGGTCTGCGCGAAAGCGGGCGTCGCCAGCAGCGTTGCGGCGATGACGATTGCAGGGGTTTTCATATTTCTTCCTCCGTCAGGTGATGACAGGAGGCAAAGTCTGCGCGCGCGGCAATGTTCCGGCTGGTGTCGGATTTTTCATCGACACGCACAGGTTCCATTGTCAGCCGAATCGTCCGCGATCATGCGGGCGCATGAATTCGAGTGCGGGGCCGACGGGAACGATGCCGGTCGGATTGATGCCCCTGTGGCTGCCGTAATAATGCCGCTTGTATTGATCGATATCTACGGTCTCCGCGATGCCCGGCCATTGGTAAAGGTCGCGTGTGTAATTTGACAGGTTTGGATAATCGTCGATCCGGCGCAGATTGCATTTGAAGTGTCCGACATAGACCGCATCGAAACGGATCAGCGTCGGGAACAGCCGCCAGTCGGCCTCGGTGATCGTCTTGCCGCAGAGATAGCGCTGCGTCGACAGCCGGCCTTCGATGAAATCCAGCGTCTCGAACAGTTGCGCGAATGCTTCCTCGTACGCTTCCTGCGTGGTGGCAAAGCCGGTGCGATAGACGCCGTTATTGACGGTGTCATAGATGCACTTGTTGATGGCGTCGATGTCGGCGCGCAGCGCCTGCGGATAGAAATCCGTCGTGTCTCCGGTCAGTCCGTTGAATGCCGAGTTGAACATCCGGATGATCTCGGAGGACTCGTTGTTGACGATGGTCCCGCGCTTCTTGTCCCACAGGACCGGCACCGTCACGCGGCCCGAATATTTCGGATTGGTCCTGAGATAGATCTCGCCGAGCGTCTCAGCGCCATGCAGGTGATCGCCGGTCGAGCCCTCGTCGCGGTTGAAGGTCCAGCCGCGCTCGAACATCATCGGCGAGACGACCGACACCGAGATCAGGTCCTCGAGCTTCTTCAGCTTGCGGAAGATCAGCGTGCGATGCGCCCAGGGGCAGGCGAGGGACACATAGAGGTGGTACCGGCCGGCCTCCGCGGCAAAGCCGCCTTCGCCGGTTGGTCCCGGTGCGCCGTCCGGCGTGATGTAGTTGTGAAAGCGGGTCGCCTCGCGCTCAAATCGGCCTTTGGTCTTGGCCGTATCGTGCCAGGTGTCGTGCCAGATCCCGTCGAGGAAGAAACCCATTCCGCGCTCCGCTGTTGCCGCCGCTGATATGGCACCCGGCGCGCCAGGCGGCAAATTCGCATGGCGGACCATGGATTTCGCCGGCTGCAGGTGCTAATCGGCCTGCGGCCCCTGTCCCTGGCCCACATCACCGAATGACCGACCTCTCGATCACGATCCTCCCCGAGACCGAAGACGACGCGCTGGCCATCGATCGGCTGCACGAGCGCACGTTCGGGCCGGGCCGCTTTGCCCGTACGGCTTACCGGATCCGCGAGGGGATCGCGCACGACCTGACGCTGTCCTACACCGCCCGTGTCGGGACGCTTCTGGTGGGATCGCTGCGGCTGTCGCCGGTACGGATCGGGGACACGCCGGCGCTCCTTCTCGGCCCGCTCACGATCGAGCCGCCATTCCGCGACCGTGGTATCGGGCTCGCCCTGATGCAGCGGGCACTGGCTGACGCCAGGGAGCGGGGCCACAAGCTGATGATCCTGGTCGG
>NZ_DATMRV010000277.1:0-5960 GCF_035565795.1 Pseudorhodoplanes sp. | reverse complement strand
GGACGCCAATGGAAACGAAAGAGTCTCAACCTGGTTTTCGTTTGCGCCAGCGAGGTTCTTTATCTCGGTTGAGGCGCTCGACTATAGCGTCGTCGCGATTGACCCGGACAGCAAACAAGGACCCGAAGACCTGGCGGCGTTCGGCTGGCTGCGGTTGAATCCGCAACTGGGAAAGGCCGACTACGGACAATTCCTGTCGATCATCCAGCATCCCGGCGGCGAGAGCAAACAGGTCGCTTGCCGCGAAAACAAGCTCTATCCGTTTGAAGATGCCGACCCGTATCTGACTTACGAGAGCGATACCTTCCGCGGCTCGTCGGGATCGCCGGTATTCAACGACATGTGGGATGTTGTTGCGCTTCATCATTCCGGCAAACCGATGATGGACGCGCAGGGGCATTATATCGGCCATGACGGATTGCCGATAACCGACCGCAAGCCGCGTGAGGATGAAATCAAGTGGCAATCGAACGAGGGCGTGCGAACGAGCAAGATCATTGCCGACCTGCGCGCGCAGGTTACGGCAGGGGATATCCGACAATTGCTCGATGTGAGTTTCAATGGTGAGATCAAGCCTGCGGCAATTCCCCTGGAGAGCGAGATCCAGCCGGGCAGCGATGCAGCCTTGCCGCCTTCGCTGACAAGGATAGCGGATATCCCGCGTGTGACGGAGCAGGGTTTCGTTGCGTTGCTGCCATTGAATGTCGCGCTGCGCGTCGAGAATCTCGATCGTCCCGCGCGGCTGCCCGATTGCGTATGCACAAAATTCGCTTCGCCGGCTGTTGTCGTTCCCGCGCGCAACGCAGCCAACGAGTTTCTGCTCGAAAAGCTCGAGTTCGATGCCGATTACAGTGATCGGGCCGGCTACAACGAAAACTTTCTTGGCCGCAGTCGTCCGGCGCCGATGCCGGAGATCGCCCCGGCCGGCAGAAATCAGGTTGCTCCGAAAAAGCGCGGCACGGGCCCCGTTCTTCACTACCATCACTTCTCGGTCGTGATGCACAAGACGCGGCGTATGCCGATTTTTGCTGCGTGGAATACCGATTACAGCAAGGGCGTTCGCAAGCTCGCCGGCCGTGAAAGCTTCGGTAAGGACCGGTGGATCATCGACGAGCGCATGGACGAGAAATACCAGCTACCCAAAGGCTTCTATGACCGATGGAAGAAGCTGGATTACGGGCATCTCGTGCGCCGCGACGACAATGCCTGGGGGGCCTCCAGGAAGGAATTGATCTTCGCAAACTCCGACACCTTCCATCTCACGAACTGCACGCCGCAGCACGAGACGTTCAACAGGGACAAATGGGGTTATCACGGTGTCTGGGGGCGCCTGGAAAATCACATTGCCTCCCAGGCGCGGGATCAGGATTTCGCGCGTCTCTCGATTTTCAGCGGCCCGTTTTTTTCAGGAAAGGATTGGAGGCTTGAGGACGAGGAGGCCGGCAAAGTCTTTGTGCCGATTTCCTTCTGGAAGGTCGTCGTGGCGCCGGATCCTGCCGGGGGGATTCAGGTCTTTGGATTCGTCACAAGTCAGGAACAGGATCTGGAGGACAACCCTCCCTTCACTGAATTTTCTGCAGACGGGTTTGAGGACGAACAGCGCTCTCTTGCTGAAATCGAGAAACACTCGATCGTCCGATTCAGCAAGGACCTGAAGGCTGCGGACGTGATGCTCAGCAACCCCGGCGGAGAGTCGAGCAAGCGCCTCGTCGATGTCGAAGAAATCTGGATGGGGCGCAAATAGATCGCCGCACTCTCACCCATGCGCGTCCCGAAGGACGTCACTCGACGATCAGCTTGACCATGTCGCCTGGCGTGAGCTTGTCGTTGGGGTCCATGCCGTTCAGGACACGGAAGCGTTCAACCGGCTTGTCGGACACGGCCATGCGTTGCGCGAGGCGTTCAATCGTGTCGCGCGCCGTCACGGTCACGATCTTGAGGCGCAGCGGACGGGCCGAGCGGATCTCGGCGCTCGACATGCGGCGGAAGCTGGCAACCGCTTCACGGAACTGCCGGTCAAGTTCAGGTGACTTGTTCTTCGCGGCAAAGATGAAGCGATAGACCTCGCTGCCGAAACGGATCGCGTAGAGGCGGAAGCCCCAGGGATCACCTTTTGCCGTCGCGGTTGCACCGGGGAGGCCGTTGATCGTGACCTCCTCGATGGAGGTCTCGTCGATATTCTCGATCCAGCCGGCCTTGAGATAATCGGCCAGCTTCTGGTCGGCTGGAACGCGCACGACATCGAGTCGCAGCGCCAGTTCGCCGCCGTCCTTGACGCCGAACACCGCCTGCGGCGTGTTCTCGAGCACGAAGCCGTCCGGCGCCGTGAAAGTGAAGCCGAGCTTCGGGTGCAGGAATTTCCGTCCGCGCACGAAGCCTTCGCTGGGATCCTCGCCGTAAACCAGTCCGTCGAGATAGCGCAGATACTCGTTTCGCGCGCGGTTGTTACTGCCGCCGGCGGAATACTGGCGGGCGTTCAGCGTCGCATTGGCGATGCGTTCCGGCGTTGCCGGATGCGAGGAGATGAATTCCTGCGTGCGCGGATCGGCTTTCGAGCCCGAGCGCAATTCGGCATTGCGGCCCATAGAGGTGAGAAATCGCGTCGCGCCGTAAGCATCGAACCCTGCGCGCGAGGAAATCCCGACGCCGATACCGTCGGCCTCGAATTCCTGGCCGCGGGAGAATGTGGCAAGCGCGATCTTCGATTTGGCGAGCGCCATCGCGCTGGTCTGCGGATCGCCGAGCACGTCGCTCGCCACACGATTGACGAGCGCGGCCTGGCGGATCTGATCTTCGCGGATCGCGGCATGACGCGCGATCACATGCGCCATCTCGTGCGAGAGGACCGAGGCGACTTCGGAGGTGTCGTTGGCAAGCGCCAGCAGGCCGCGCGTGACATAGAGCTGACCCGTCGGCAACGCGAACGCGTTCACCGCCGGCGAATTCAGGATGGTGACCTTGTAGGTCAGGTCGGGCCGCTCGGATGAGGCGACCAGCTTCTCGACCGTGGTGTTGAGCTGATCCTCGAGACGAGGATTGGAATAGGCGCCGCCATAGACCGCCAGAATGCGGCGATGCTCACGCTGCGCAGGTGTAAGCGGCTCGGCGCGTTCGTTGGGCGGGTCGGGCAGCGAAATATGGCGGCCCGGCTGATAGGCGCCGCCCGAGCAGGCGCCGAGGACGAGCGCAATCGCCAGCGCCCCCGCAACCTTCAGTCGCCTCGGACGACCACCCCGCAACCGCGTTATCCCCCTGTCGCGACGGCTCATCGTGGGCCGTCCCATTCGAACTGATCCGCCGCCGTGGCTTCGATCCACGGACCGGAGCGTTCCTCGATCACACCGCGGACCCGCACGACGCGGCCCGCAAGCGAGCGCGGCGAAAGACCGGCCGATATAAAGGTTGCCTCAGCGCGCTTCGCAATCGTGACGGTGAAATCATCTGACCAGCGCCGCCCGAAATTCACGTAGACCGTGTTGCCGCTTTCACGCACGGACAGAACGCGGCCTTCCACAATCGCAAAACGGCCGACGCTCTGCAGGATCGCCGCCGGGTCGTCCGCCTGATGCAACCGATAATCCCCGGAGCCCCAGATGCCAAGCCTTGCCTTGCGCGCCGAGCGTTCCCGCTCGAGCAGGGCGTGCCGGCAGGCGGCATCGCCAATCCGGGTTCCGGCCACGGCCAGACCCCGGTCCAGCAAGACATACTGGATCGGGGTTTCCGAGCCGTTTACGGACGCGAAAGCATGAATCCGGCCGTAGCGGTCCGGCGTTCCGGTGCCTTTCAGGGCGATTGTCCGGCCGAGAAGCAGGTCCGAGAGGACCGGGCGGGCGATGTCGGCCGCTACGCCCCATTCGATGCCCGCGAGACGAATTTTGCGGCCGTCAGCCAGACTGAGGGTCCGGTGATCCTCAATGGCGGCGATGGAACCTTCGCCCAGCCTCTGGGAGCCGCAGGCATGGGCCGGGGCGGTCAATGGCGTCAAAAGCGTCAGCAGCACCGCTGCGACACTGCACGCACCCCGTCTGCCACGCGCCCCCATCATCGCGATCCATGAAAAGGCGGGATTGCGGCACGACCGTGAACTTTGTGCCGGTCGGGTGGCGAAATAATTTTCACCGCGTGGGAGCTTAGGGCGAATGCTTCTCAATCTCCACAGTTGTGCAAGTCTACTTTTGGTCGCGCGCAAAAAATTTCTGTTCAGCTGTCCGTCGTGTCAGCCGTGTTTCTACGCCGAGGGCAGGGGAGCTCCGTGGACGAGCACGACATGCGAGATCTCGCATGATACAGCACGGCGTTGGCGCGAAAGCTGCCGAGAAAATGCTGCTTTCTTGCAATCTGCAAAAGTTATAGAACAACGCGTTGCTGTGGTTGCGCGAGATCAGTCACGTTTCAACGAATCGCCGCCGCAAGAAAAAACAAAAACAACGGGTAGGATTGGTGCGGTGGCGAAAGACGATCGCAAAGTGAAAAATGGGGCTGCGAAAGTCCGGCGCATCCCACTCGACGAGCGCGTGAGCTACCGGCTCTCTCTGATCGCGAAGCGGCTCGACCAGACCCTCGCAGCGCTGCACGCCAAGAAGCTCGCGATTTCGGTCAACAACTGGAAGATCATGCAGACGATCGCTTTTTTCGGTCCACTGTCTGCCACTGCGCTTGGCTGCCGCACCAGTGTCGATCCCGACAAGATCACGCGCGCCGTCGATGCGCTGGTTCAGCGTGGCTACGTCAGCCGCAAGAACGATGAGGTGGACCGCCGGCGCGTGGTGCTAACGCTCTCCGCCAAGGGCCGGCGTGTCTACGACAGGGTCGATCAAGTGGCGGGAACGCTCGAGGCGAATGTCCTCAGCGTATTGTCGGCCGCCGAGCACAGGGCCCTGCTGTCGTCCCTGAACAAGCTGGAACTTCACTCCGGCCGGATGTCCGGTCAGCGCGACGCTGCTTACGAGCGGCGGATGCTGGATCGTGGGGGCGTCGCCACCGCACAACGGAATGCGCGGCCGTCCAAACGGACGGGCCGGACCGGGACCCGAAAGTTAGTCGGGGCCAAATAGCTACCGGAGGTTGACCACGCGCATACAACATGGTTGCGTCTGCAACGACGGCATACCATGACGCGTGACTTCATCCATTCTGAAATGCCCGGCGGCCCGGCGATGTCGCCGGTATCCCTCGATGACAGCGCCTTCGTGCGCGCTGTCGAAACCATCTACGCAACGGCACTTTCGCCAGAGAAATGGCCCGCCGCCCTGCAAGCAGTCGCGGACGTTTTCGGCGATGTCGGCGCGGTCATGACCTATCGGCGCACGGACGGCCGTTTCGGTGTGATTGTTTCCCCGACGCTCGGCCCCGGGCAGGAGGAATATAACCGCGAATGGCATCGGCACGATATCCGCGCGGTGCGCATGTTCGAGCGCGGTTTCCTGTTGTCCGGCGATGTCGCGACCGACCGCAAACTCGGGCTGATCGAGGAGCATGGCCGGCACCCTTTTTTCACCGAGTTCCTGAGCCGCTTCGGCCTGCGATGGTTTGCCGCGATCTCGATCTGCCCCGAACCAGATCTGGAGGTCGTTATCAGCCTGCAGCGCTCGTCCGCGCGGGATGATTACACCCGAGAGGAAACCGCGATACTGACCCGGATCGCCCGGCATGCGGAACAGGCGCTGCGGCTTGGCATGCGGCTGATCGAGGCGGAATCCGGAAGCGCCGGACTGCGCGAGACATTCACGCGGTTGAATATGGGGATCGTGCTGCTCGACGGTCTGGGGCGGATCGCGTTCTCGAACGATACCGCGAAACGGTTCTTGGCTGGACCGCTAGATGTGGCGGGTGAACGCCTCGCCGCCCGTGCAGCGCCCGACCGGGCGGCTTTGCAGTCCGCTATCGATTCGGCGCTCCAGAGCCGATCGGACGTTGCTGCCACGCCTCGGCCGATCCTCCTTCACACGGATCAGCAGGCG
>NZ_DATMRV010000276.1:0-17658 GCF_035565795.1 Pseudorhodoplanes sp. | reverse complement strand
GCGAGCCTGCCGGCGCTGACGGTCGCCCCCGACATCGTGCTGGTCGCCGACAAGACCAGCCGCAGCGTGCCCGATGTGGCGCGCACTTTCCTCGCCGTGGTGCGCTACTTCCGTCTGGAGCGGATCGCCAACGATGCGCGCGCGATCGGTGCGACCGACTATTTCGACCGGCTGGCGCTCGACCGTGCGCGCGACTCGCTCGCCAGCGCGGCGCGGCGTCTCACGGCCGAGGTCCTGAACGGCGGCGTGGGGCAGGAGGCGATGGATGGCTGGGTCAAGCCGCGGGCCGGCGAGGTCGAGCGCATCCGCAACTCGATGCACGAGATCGCCGACACCGGGCTGACGCTGTCGAAGCTGTCAGTTGCGGCGAGTTTGCTTGGCGATCTCGCGGGGCGGTAGCGAGGCGTCACCGGCGAAAACAATAATCCGGTCGCCCCCGCCTTCACGGGGACGAGCGGCCCGGAAAATACCGTCGGGAACGGCGAAGCGGCGAGCAGCGCAACCTCAATGCCTGAAATGCCGCGTGCCGGTGAACACCATGGCAATGCCGGCGTCGTCGGCGGCCTTGATCACCTCGTCGTCGCGCATCGAGCCGCCGGGCTGGATCACGGCCGTTGCGCCGGCCTCGATCGCAACCAGAAGCCCGTCCGCGAACGGGAAAAACGCATCGGACGCCACCACCGAACCTTTGGTCAGCGGCTGCGCGAGGCCGAGTTCCTTCGCCGCGTCCTGCGCCTTGCGAGCAGCGATCCGCGCCGAATCGATGCGGCTCATCTGGCCGGCGCCGATGCCGACCGTGGCGCGATCCTTCGCATAGACGATGGTGTTGGACTTGACGTGCTTGGCCACGCGGAACGCGAAGATGAGATCGCGCATCTCCTCGTTGGTCGGCGCGCGCTTCGTCACCGGCTTGATCGTCATGTCGTCGGCGACCGCGTTGTCGCGGCTCTGCACGAGCAGGCCGCCGGCGACCGACTTCACAAGGAGGCCCGGCGCGCGCGGATCGGGCAGGCCACCCGCGAGCAGGAGCCGCAGGTTCTTCTTCGCGGCGACGATCGCGATCGCTTCCTCGGTTGCGTCCGGCGCGACGATGACTTCGGTGAAGATCTCGGTGATGACGCGCGCGGCGTCGGCGTCGAGCGTGCGGTTCAACGCGACGATGCCGCCGAAGGCCGATGTCGAATCGCAGGCCAGCGCCTTGCGATAAGCGTCCTCGAGCGAAGCGCCTTCGGCAACGCCGCACGGATTGGCGTGCTTGACGATGACGCAGGCCGCAGTGCGCGCCGGATCGAATTCGGCCACGCATTCATAGGCCGCGTCGGTATCGTTGATGTTGTTGTAGGAGAGTTGCTTGCCCTGCACCTGCCGCGCGGTCGCGACACCCGCGCGCCGTTCGGGCGAGCGATAGAACGCCGCCGTCTGATGCGGGTTCTCGCCATAGCGCAACGCTTCCGCAAGTTTTCCGCCGAAGGCGCGATAGGTCGGTGCGGTATCGTTCAGTTGCTCGGCGAACCAGTTCGAGATCGCAGCGTCATAGGCCGCGGTGCGCGCATAGGCCTTCGCGGCAAGCCGGCGCCGGAAATCGAGCGTCGTGCCGCCGGTCTTCATCGCCTCGAGCAGCGGGATGTAATCCTCCGCATCGACGATTACAGCGACATCGTCATGGTTCTTCGCGGCGGCGCGGATCATCGCCGGCCCGCCGATGTCGATATTCTCGATGCAGTCCTCGACGCTTGCGCCCTTCGCGACGGTCGCCTCGAACGGATAGAGGTTCACCACCAGAAGATCGATCGGCTTGATGCCGTGCGTCTTCATTGCGTCCGCATGTTCCGCATTGTCGCGGATCGCGAGCAGGCCGCCATGCACTTTCGGGTGCAGGGTCTTTACGCGGCCGTCCATCATCTCGGGGAAGCCGGTGAGCTGCGAGACGTCGATCACCGCGAGCCCCGCATCGGCGATCGCCTTCGCGGTCCCGCCGGTCGAGACAATCTCGACACCCTGCGCGGCCAATGCGCGCGCGAAATCGATCAATCCGGTCTTGTCGGAAACGGAAATCAGCGCGCATTCGATGCGGCGCGGGGAATTAGCCATTCTTTGTCTCTCGGTAAGCGCGGGCGGCGCATTACTCACTGTAAGCTCCCTCGCCCTGAAAGGGGGAGGGTTGGGGGAAGCGGGTCATTTACAGGAACCTTTGCGGAAAGGGGACCCCCAACCGGCTGCCGTCCTCCGTCTGACATGCGGCCTTCCCTTTCAGGGGGTAAGGCGTCAGAGCGGCAATTCCGGCTCGTTTTGGGGCTTCTTGCGGCCGTCGCCGTTTTTCTTCGGCGCGGCCTGACGCGGCATATGCGTGAATGTCCAGTGCACCCGCGGCACCTGCCGGGCGCGGCCGTGGATCACCAGCTGCACGGTGCGGCGCGGGCCCTCGGAACCGCCGAGATAGACGCTTTCCTCCAGCTCGACGCGATCCTCGTGGCTGTCGAAGCTCCACACATCCTTGTTCGGCAGCACCAGCATCGCGCCGTGTCCGTCGGACCTGCGGCTCGCCTTGACCGCAGGATGCAGATGAAAGCGCACCGCGAATTCGTCGAGCGCGCCGAGCGGGAGAATGTCGCCATTCGTCGGCATGAACACATCCTCGCCTTCCAGCTTGTTGCCGCCGGCCGTCAGCATCACCGCGCGCTGATGGATGATGCCGAACCGGGCGTAGCCGTCATGCGAGGCGCGCAGGATCAGCGAATCGCCGTGTTCGTTGCGCGCGACCGAGACCTGCGTCGGTCCGGCGACGATCGGCACGCCGATCAATTCGCGGAATGCGCCTTCCTCGCGGAAGGTGCAGGACGATGCGCTGTTGAATGTCACCGTGGAATGCGCCGGCGTCGCGCGTGCGACCTGCCGCCAGCTTTCCTTGTTGATCGCCGGCACGCCGCAATTGGTGACGATGCGCTGGCCGCCCGCGCAGAACTCGAAGGAAAGACATCCGGCGTGCGCCTCCTGGCTGACGGCCATCGGCGGCGGCGCGCCGGTATCCATCAGAAGGAGGAGGTTGTTGACCTTCAGCCGCTGGTAGCCCGAATGCGGCGCGTTGGCGACCGGTTCGCCGCGCACGTCGTCATAGGCGAGGATGGTGGCGATCAGGTCGGGCGCCGTCGGGCCCATGCCGTTGAACAGCGCGAAATTGCCGTCGTCATGCCGGAAGAAGCGCAGCATCGGCATCATGCGGTCGATCGCATTGAGGAGTTGCGGCGGCGGCGGCACGTTGCGGCTGGCAAAGGCCTGCTTCAGCGGAAGCAGATCGAGCAGCAGATCGACGATCACGCCGGGATTGCGGCTGACATGGCCGCCGTCGGGCAGCACCTGCTGGTCGAGTTCGTCGCCCAGCCGGTTGGTGATGGCGCTGATGTGACGCTCCTGCGTCGCCATGCATAGCGTCGCGTAGGTCAGCGCGATCGTGACCTGCAGATGCGGCGCGCCGGCGCGGGCTTCCGCAGCGTTCATGCGCAGGAAGCGAACCTGCTTCGTCAGGCTGCGCATGAAGCGGCGATAGAAAGCCGAATCGACATCCTGCAGGATCAGCGGCGCCTGGCTGATCCACGACATGATGCGGCGTGACAGCACGTCGGCGCGCCAGGCGAGCGGGTGCCATCCACCCTGCAGCGAAATCCACTCGTCGACCAGCGCGCGGGCATTGGCTCGCGTGATCGCGGAATCCGCGGCGCGCAGATGGCGCAGCCAGCCGAAGCCACAGAGTTCGGCGGCCCATTCGTCCGATGGCGGATTGAGTTCGAACGGCGAGCGGCCGTCGCAGATCACCACCTTGCCGGCAAAGGCGAAGCGCCCCGAATAGATTTCGCTCGCGCGCGTGGCGTCGGCGGTACGCAGGTCTTGCGGGGCGAGCAGCAGACGGTCGGACTTGCGCGGGATCAGGCGCCACGGCAGCAGCGGCAGATTGTTCACGCGTCCGCCGGCCCGGCGCAGACCGCGCCGCATCAGGATCAAGGACAGCTTTGTCCGTTCCCCGACCGTTACCCCCGCCATACCCTGCTCAGGCTCCCCTCACTGGACCAATCACGCCCCACCTTCGCGCATTCGCGCGCAACGCGCCACCGGATGAAGGCGGGCGGCGTCCCTTAGCTTACGCCGGTGATTCTGCGTTCCCCAAACGCCCGCAGATCTGCATGGCAAAATGCGGCGGACGCGAGGCATCCGCCGCAATGTCATAAGCGTTAACGGCTTGATCAGCCGGGATTTTCCGGTCGGCCCTCTGTTACCGTCCCCAGGGGCCGCCAGGGCGCGGATCGCCGCGATTCGCGCCCGACCACGGGCCCGAGGGCGGAACGCTGCCGCCCGGACGGGGCGAGGGGCTGGCTGTGCTGGCATAGCTGCCGCCGCCACCGGAATAGCCGCCCCCGAAATCGCCCTGGCCCATCTGGCGGGAGAGCTGCTGCAGCGCTGCGATCCGGTTCTCGGTCGCGGGATGCGTCGAGAACAGGTTGTCCATCCGCTCGCCCGACAGTGGGTTGATGATGAACATGTGCGCCAGCGCCGGATCGCGCTCCGCGCGCTCGTTCGGAATCGCATGCGCGGCATTGGCGATCTTGGCCAGCGCCGAGGCAAGCCAGATCGGCTGGCCGCAGATCTGCGCACCGAGCTTGTCGGCGGAATATTCGCGCGTCCGGCTGATCGCCATCTGCACCAGCATCGCCGCAATTGGTGCAAGGATCACCATCGCGAGCGTACCGATGATGCCGATGCCGCCGTTATTGTTGCGGTTGCCGCTGAAGAACATGCCGAACTGCGCGAGCATCGAAATCGCGCCGGCAATGGTCGCGGTGATCGTCATGATGAGCGTGTCGTGATTCTTGATATGCGCAAGCTCGTGCGCCACCACGCCCGCCACTTCCTCGCGGGTGAGCCGCTCGAGCAGGCCGGTGGTTACGGCAACCGCGGCATTCTCCGGATTGCGGCCGGTCGCGAACGCGTTCGGCTGTGCCTCGTCCATCAGATAGACCTTGGGCATCGGCAACTGGCCGCGCGCCGCAAGCTCCGCAACGAGGTTGTAGAGATCCGGCGCCGTGCGCGCGTCGACCTCCTGCGCGCCGGCCATGGAGAGGACCATCTTGTCCGAGTTCCAGTAGGTGAAGACGTTCATGCCGGCCGCGACGACGAGCGCGATCATCGCGCCGCCCGCTCCACCGATCAGATAGCCGACACCCATGAACAGGGCAGTCAGCCCCGCCAGCAACATGGCTGTCTTGAAGTAGTTCATCTGTCCCTCCGGCCGGGTGAGTGGCGCATCGTGGCGCGTCCCGGCCGCGACAAAGGATGGGAAGGGGTTAAGGTTCCTGCAAGATCGCCGCGTCACCACGACGCTGACAAGCCAGTCGTATGTATGCAACCATAGATTGAGATTGCGAATCGGATCGGGTTGTGGTCCACTAGGACCATGTTCCTTCACACGAGACTATTATCCGGCTCGCCGGCCATGGTCTTGATCGGGCTCGTGTTCGTCGCCGGGATGGCGGCGGGCGCGGTTCTGCGGCCGGCTCTGCCAGCGGTTGTGCCGGCACCGGCACCGGCTCCGATGCCGGCCGCGCGAGCGGAGCCGGTCACGCCGCCGCGCCAGGATGTGTCGCTCCAGGATCTGCGGCTTGCTGCGGGCGGACACCCGGCCGAGGTGCTGCGGGTCAATGACGGCGATACCTTCGAGGCGCGGGTCCATGTCTGGCCGGGCATGCAGGTCACGACAAAGGTGCGGCTGCGCGGTATCGACGCCGCCGAATTCCGCGCCCAATGCGCCGAGGAATATCGCCTGGCTGGTGCTGCGCGCGATGCGTTGGCGCGCCTCCTCGCCGAAGGCGGCGTCACGATCGGGCGGATCGACTTCGACAAGTATGGCGGCCGTGTTGTCGCGAGCGCCTCGACGCGAAATACGCCGGATGTTTCGGACGCGCTGCTGAAGACCGGCCTCGTGCGCGCCTATGATGGCGGGCGGCGGGAAGGCTGGTGCGGGCGGTAGGAAAGCCTCGATCTAAAAGCCCGCCACCCCGATCTCCTTCACTTCGTTCAGTCGATCAACCCCCCCGCCGCTTCGCGGGGAGAGGGAAAAGAAGCCCGCATTTCTCTTTCGCGAGACACGCGTTACGAAGCGCCGCAGGAGGAATCACCATGACCACTTATGTACTCGTGCACGGCGCCTGGGGCGGCGGATGGAAATATGCGCGCGTCGCGGACGCGTTGCGCAAGCGCGGCCACACCGTGTTCACGCCGACGCTGACCGGGCAGGGCGAGCGGTCGCATCTTCTGTCCGGCGACATCAATCTGACCACGCATGTCACCGACATTCTCAATGTCATTCGCTACGAGGATCTGTCCGGCGTCGTGCTCGCCGGCCATTCCTATGGCGGCATGGTGATCACCGCCGTTGCCGACGCGATCCCCGAGAAGATCGCGGCGCTGGTCTATGTCGACGCGTTCATTCCGGAAGACGGCCAGTCGCTGTTCGATCTCAACATTCCCGCCAACACACAGATGTTCATGGATCGTGCCGGCGCCGTGCCGGGCGCGCTCGCCGGACTCGTGATCCCGCCGCCGCCCGCGGCCTATTTTGGCGTCAATGCGAAGGATGCACCGCGCGTCGACGCGCTTGCCGCACCACAGCCGCTCGGCTGCATGATCGAGAAGATCAGGCTCACCGGTGCGTATCGCAACGTCCCGAAGCGCATCTATCTGCACGGCACGGTGCTGCCGCGCGAAAGTCCGTTCAAGCCGTTCTACGAGCGCGCCAAGGCAGAAGGCTGGGAGGCGCATGCCCTGGCCTGCGGGCACGACATCATGCTCGACAAGCCTGAGGAGATGACCGAGATCCTCGACAAGGCGGCGTGATGGCGGCGATTGCTGGCAACGCTTCGCCCGAAACAAAATGGCCGGGCAATGCCCGGCCATTCGTCGTCTGTTCAGATCGGTTGTTGTTTGGTCGAAGCGGGTTCAGTCCCGCGATTTGACGCCCCGGGGAAATGTTTCGTCAGCGCGTGACGACGACGGCGGTACCGTATCCGACACGGTTGTAGAGATCGAGGATGTCGGCGTTGTGCATGCGGATGCAGCCATACGACACGAAGCCACCGATCGAGCCCGGCGCGTTGGTGCCGTGAATGGCATATTCGCCGCCTGACAGGGTCAGCGCGGCGGCGCCCATCGGGTTCGACGGCACGCCACCGGGGATCACGTCCGGCAGGCGCGGGTTGTCGCGCTTCACTTCACGCGGCGGCGCCCAGGCCGGCTTGATGCGCTTGCCGTCGATATAGCGGGTGCCGAACCAGGATTTGCCCGCGCGACCGACGCCGACCGGATAGGCGATCGCCTTGCCGCCACCCACCACGTAGTAGAGGCGCCGCTGGCCGTATTTCACCACCACGGTACCGGGGCTGTAATTCTCGTTGAAGGAGACAGTTTGACGGGCCTCGGCAGGGCCGGCGACCGCGAAGGCGGATGCTGCGACGGAGACGGCGAGCGAAAAAGCGAGCGCAAGGCGCATGGATTTCAGTCCCGTTATGAGAATCGGCCGTTTTCGGGTCCGGATTTGGCCGGGAAAATAACTCAATCGCGCCCGGGGAAAAAGCGTTTGGAAGCAACAATGTAAAGGGTGTTGAAATCCGGCAACGCAATTCAGAGCGTTGCCGGAAATTCCGTGGCAATCGGTCCTAGGCGGTGGCCCGGTTCTGTCGATTGGTTACCAGATCGTCGACCACGGTCGGGTCCGCGAGCGTCGTGGTGTCGCCGAGGTTGGAGAAATCGTCCTCCGCGATCTTGCGCAGGATGCGCCGCATGATCTTGCCGGACCGGGTTTTCGGAAGTCCGGGCGCGAATTGCAGGAGATCCGGCGAGGCGATGGCGCCGATTTCCTTGCGGACCCAGCCGACCAGTTCCTTCCTGAGTTCCTCGCTCGGGGTCTCGCCGGCCATCAGGGTGACATAGGCGTAGATGCCCTGGCCCTTGATCGCGTGCGGATATCCGACGACGGCGGCTTCCGACACCTTGGGATGGGCGACCAGCGCGGATTCGACTTCCGCCGTCCCCATGCGATGGCCCGATACGTTGATCACGTCATCCACGCGGCCGGTGATCCAGTAATAGCCGTCCTCGTCGCGCCGGCAGCCGTCACCGGTGAAGTACTTGCCGGGATAGGTGCTGAAATAGGTTTCGACGAAGCGCTTGTGGTCACCATAGACCGTGCGCATCTGGCCGGGCCATGAGTCTGCGATGCATAGATTACCGGTGGTGGCGCCCTGCAGGATCTTGCCCTCGGCGTCGACGATCTCGGGCTTGATGCCGAAGAACGGCAGCGTCGCCGATCCCGGCTTCTGCGCGATGGCGCCCGGCAGCGGCGTGATCAGGATGCCGCCGGTCTCGGTCTGCCACCAGGTATCGACGATCGGGCAGCGGCTGTCGCCGACCACGCGGTAGTACCATTCCCAGGCTTCGGGGTTGATCGGCTCGCCAACCGAACCGAGCAGTCGCAACGAGGCACGCGAGGTCTTCTTCACCGGCGCATCGCCCGCCTGCATCAGCGCACGGATCGCGGTCGGCGCGGTGTAGAAGATGTTGACCTTGTGCTTGTCGATGACTTCCCAGAAACGCGAATTGGTCGGGTAGTTCGGCACGCCTTCGAACATCAGCGTGATCGCACCGTTCTGCAGCGGGCCGTAGACGATGTAGCTGTGACCGGTCACCCAGCCGACGTCGGCCGTGCACCAGTAGATGTCGCCATCGTGATAGTCGAAGACATACTGGTGCGTCATCGACGTGTAGACGCCATAGCCTCCGGTGGTGTGCAGCACGCCCTTCGGCTTTCCGGTCGAGCCCGAAGTGTAGAGGATGAAGAGCGGATCCTCCGCATTCATCTCCTCGCAGGGGCAGTCGGCCGGAACGATCTTTGCCACATCGTCGTAATAAACGTCGCGACCGGCCTTCATGTTCACCGGTGCGCCGGTGCGCTTCACCACGATCACCGATTTCACGCCGCCGGCCTTCTCGCATGCGGCGTCGACATTGTCCTTCAGCGGAATCTTGCGGCCGCCGCGCAAACCCTCGTCGGCGGTGACGACGACGGTGGATTTGCAGTCGTCGATGCGGCCGGCGATCGAATCCGGCGAGAATCCGCCGAACACCACCGAATGGATCGCGCCGATGCGCGCGCAGGCGAGCATCGCGTAGGCTGCCTCGACGATCATCGGTAGATAGATGGTGACGCGGTCGCCTTTCTTGACGCCCTGAGCCTTCAGGACATTGGCGAACCTGCAGACCTCGGCGTGAAGCTGCCTGTAAGTGACGGTCCTGGAATCCTTCGGGTCGTCGCCTTCCCAGATGATCGCGGTCTGATCGCCGCGCTTCGCCAGATGCCGGTCGACGCAGTTATAGGCGATGTTGAGGGTGCCGTCCTCGAACCATTTGATCGAGACGTTGTCGGGTGCGAACGATGTGTTCTTGACCTTGGTAAAGGGCTTGATCCAGTCGACGCGCATGGCCTGCTCGGCCCAGAACTTGTCGGGATCCGCGACCGATGCGGCATACATCTCGCGATACTTCGCCTGGTCGATGAAAGCGCGCTTCTTCCAATCGGACGAAACGTCATAAATCTTGTCAGACATCAATTTCCTCCCGGCAACGCCGCAGGTTGAAACGCTTCCCGTGCGCCTGTTTTGGTTGCCGCAATTATGCGACAGGCGTTCCCGAAGCGACAAGAGCTTGCGTGTTCCACTTTCGTCAGACCGGCCGCTGAACAGAGGCAGTCCGACCGGCCCGCTTGCGAAAGGCGGGAACACTGTCCTTTCGCGATGCCGGGCAGGTGACGGACGCGGCGGGCTAGACTCCACCCATCTTGCAGACAACCTTCCATTCGGCAGCGGTGACGGGCTGCACCGACAGGCGCGACAACTTGACCAGCGCCATGTCCTTCAGCTTCGCCTCCTTCTTGATAGCTTCGAGCGTTACCGGCGTCTTGAGCGGTTCGCGCGCGACAAAGTCGACCACAACCCATGGCTCGCCTGCCTTCGCCGTCGGATCGGGATAGCTTTCGCGCACCACCTCGACGATCCCGACGATCTCCTTGCCGACATTCGAGTGATAGAAGAAAGCGAGGTCGCCCTTCTTCATCTTCTCGAGATTCTGCTTCGCTGTGTGATTGCGCACGCCGGTCCAGGCTTCGCCCTTCTTGCCGGACTTGACCTGCTGGTCCCAGGACCACGCATCCGGCTCGCTCTTCACCAGCCAGTAGTTCATCTTATCCCTCCGCGCGGAACGGCCGCGTCATGAGTCGTTCGATTGCTTCGTCGATTGTGACGTCGCCGCCAAGGACATCCGATACAGCCGAGACGACCGGCATGTCGATATCCAGCGAGCTTGCCAGCTCGTTCAGCACGGAGGCCGTATAGACGCCTTCCGCAAGTCCGGTCTCGGCGATTGCCTGTAGCGGAGTCAATCCTTTGCCGAGTGCGAGGCCGAGCGAGAAGTTGCGCGATTGCGATGTCGAGCAGGTCAGGATCAGGTCGCCGAGGCCGGACAGTCCGGTCAGTGTCTCCGGTCGTGCGCCCAGCGCGCGCCCGAACCGCATCAGCTCAGCAAAGCCGCGCGTCGTCAGCGCTGCGGCGGCACTCGCGCCAAGGCCGCGGCCGGAAACGACGCCTGCGGCAATCGCGAGCACATTCTTCGCTGCGCCGCCGATCTCGACGCCGCGCAGATCAGTGGAGTGGTAGGGCCGGAATGTTGGGGAGCCGAGCGCGCGGGTCAGGTTGATCGCAACCTTCTCGTCTTCTGCCGCGAGTGTCACGGCGGTCGGCAATCCGCGCACCACGTCGGCCGCAAAGCTAGGACCCGAGAGGATTGCGGGCGCGGCATTGGGGGCGGCTTCCGCTATCACCTGGGTCATGAACTTGTGTGTGCCGCGCTCGATTCCCTTTGCACAGGCGATGACCGGCATGCCGTTGGTGATGAGCGGCGCAAGCGTCGCCGCAACTTCCCGCAGTGCCTGCGCCGGAACGACGAGCAGGATCGCGTCACAGCGGGTCGCGTCCTCGAGTTTCCCGGTGATTGCGATGCGATCGTCGATCGTCACATCGGCCAGCCGAGGACTTTTGCGAGTCTGCGTCAGCGTCTCTGCGGCATCCCGATCGCGCGTCCATACGACGACATCGCGTCCCGCACGCTGCGCTGCGCTCGCGAGCGCAAGGCCCCAGCTGCCGGCACCAATGATGGACAGTCTCTGATAGGGCATGCTTAGCCTCGCGATCCGGCATGCGCCACCGCTTCCAGCGGCCAGCGCGCCCGAGGGGCAACACCAAGTTCATCCGTCAGCCCGGCCGCTAGTCGTTCAGCGCCGGCCCATGCGATCATGGCGCCGTTGTCGGTGCACAGGATCGGAGGAGGGACGAGCAGGCGTATTCGCGATTCATCGGTCAGACGCTGGAGCGTTTGACGAATGGCCTGATTGGCCGCAACGCCTCCTGCCGCGACAAGTGCATTCGGCGCACCATAGCGTTCGGTGAAAAGGCGGAGCCCGGCACGCAGCCTGTCATAGACAGTGTCGATGATGGCTTGCTGGAACGATGCGCACAGGTCCGCGACGTCCTGATCCGAAAGTGGCGCGATTCGCTCGGCTTCGAGCCGCACGGCGGTCTTCAGCCCGGACAGCGAAAAGTCGGGTTCGCGGCGATATTGCATCGGTCGCGGCAAGGCGAAGCGGTGCGGGTTTCCATTCGCGGCGAGCCGCTCCACCTTCGGTCCCCCAGGATAGCCGAGGCCAAGCAGCTTTGCAGTCTTGTCGAACGCCTCACCGATGGCATCGTCCATCGTGTTGCCGAGCAGCACATACTCACCGACACCGCGCACGGCGACGACTTGCGTGTGACCGCCGGATGCGAGGAACAGGCAATAGGGAAATTCGACGCCGTCCGTCAGGCGTGCGGTGAGTGCGTGCGCCTCGAGGTGGTTGACCGCGACCAGCGGCGTGCGGTGAACGAGGGCGAGCGCCTTTGCGGTGGTCAGCCCGACAATCACCCCGCCGATCAGGCCGGGGCCTGCGGCGGCAGCAATCCCGTCCAGGGAACCGAATTCGCACTGCGCCTCCGCCATCGCCTGCGCGATCAGGAGATCCAGCGCCTCGACATGCGCGCGGGCGGCGATCTCCGGAACCACGCCGCCGAAAGCCGCGTGTTCGTCGGTCTGCGACAGCACGATATTGGACAGAATTCGCCCGCGCCCGGCCGGATCGCGTTCGACGATCGCGGCCGCGGTTTCATCGCAGGTCGTTTCGATGCCCAGCACAATCATCGGCTTGCATTCCCTGCCGGGACGCGGCCCTATGGCCGCCGAACCGGCCCGCATTGCGGTGGTTCGGCGTAGCATTGTGAGGTTTGATGGCGCAATCGGCTTCTTTCGCGCACCTGTTGCGGATTGGGACGCGAGGCTCTCCACTGGCTTTGGCGCAGGCCCATACCGTTCGTGACCGGCTGGTCGCGGCGCATGGCTGTGCGCCCGAGGATATTGCGATTGTCGTCATCAAGACCACGGGCGACCGCATCCTCGACCGGCCCCTGTCGGAAGCCGGCGGCAAAGGCCTGTTCACCAAGGAGATCGAGGAAGCCCTGCTCGCGAACGACATCGACATTGCGGTGCACTCCTCCAAGGATATGCCGACGCAATTGCCGGACGGCCTCGCGCTGGTCGCTTATCTCGAGCGTGAAGATGTGCGCGACGTCTTCATCAGCCGCAAGGCCGCGACGATCGCCGATCTGCCGCGTGGTGCATTGGTCGGAAGCGCGTCGCTTCGGCGGCAAGCGCTGGTCAAACGATTGCGGCCAGATCTTCGCGTCGGGGTGTTCCGCGGCAATGTTCAGACGCGGCTGCGCAAGCTCGATGAGGGCGAAGCGGATGCGACCCTGCTCGCGCTCGCCGGCCTGAAGCGGCTTGGCCTCGAGCGGGAGGCGACGGCAATCCTGCCCCTCGATCAATTTCCTCCGGCCATCGGACAGGGCGCGATCGGAATCGAAGCGCGTGAACGCGACGGCGCAATCCTCGATCTGTTGAAGCCGATTGCGGATCGCAGCACGAAGATTGCGCTCGAAACCGAACGCGCGTTCCTCGCCGCGCTCGATGGTTCGTGCCGTACGCCGATCGCCGGACTTGCGACCGTCGATGGCGGAAGCCTCAGCTTCCACGGCATGATTCTGCGGCCGGACGGCAGCGAGGTTTTCGAGACGTGGCGGCAAGGCGCCGTCGCGGATGCGTCGCGGCTGGGCGACGATGCCGGGCGCGAACTGAAGGCGCGCGGCGGCCCGGATTTCTTCACGAGCGGATGATGCGGCTCCTGTTGACGCGTCCTCTGTCGGAAGCGGAGCGCACGGCAAAGTCCCTGCGCGCGATGGGACATGATGTTGTCATCGCGCCGGTCCTTATGATCGAAACCATCCCGAACGTGGCGATCGGCGAGGGCCCTTACGCCGGCGTTGTCATGACCAGCGGCAATGCTGCCCGCGCCGTGGCCGGGCACCCACAAATGGCGTCGATCTCAGCCATCGATTGCTTCGCGGTCGGATCGCAGACGGCAGAAGCTGCCCGGCAGGCGGGTTTTGGTACGGTGCACGTCGCTGGCGGCGATGGTGGCGATCTTGCGCGATTGGTCGGAGAGCGGCTGCGCGATCAGACCAGACCGCTTCTCTATCTTGCGGGTGATGATCGGGCACGCGACATGGCGGCGGAACTCGCTCCGTACGGATTGCGTCTTGAGATTGCGGTTGTCTATCGCGCGCGGGCCGCGCGCAGCTTTCCGCCCGAGGTCGCGGCTGCGCTGAAGGCCGGACACTTCGATGGCGTTATGCATTATTCCCGGCGCAGCACCGCAATTTTTGTCGATTGCGTGCAGGTGGCCGGCGCCGATGACGCGGCCGCGCATGTGCAGCATTTCTGCCTCTCGGCCCGCGCATCGGAACCGTTAGCGACGATTAACGCCAACTCCATTCTTGTCGCGCAAAATAGGGATGAATCGGCGATGTTGGCTCTGGTATCCGCGTCCTAGGGCAAAGTTGCCGCGATGTGGCATCCCTAGTATCGAAAGCGTCCGAGAGCCTGAATTCCGGTTCTCGCCGTCTTGTCGAGGAGACCGCGCCGGAGACAGCCTATGACAGACGACAAAAACGAACCCAACAAGCCTGCGACAGGTCCGTCCGCGGGAAGCCCGAACCGGCCGAATACCATCGACCTGAAGGCGACCGAGATAAAGTCTGAGCCGGGGAAGCCGGACGAGCAGGCTGCCGGCGCGGCGCCGCAGCCCTCCGAGAGCGAGACCGACGCCTCGCGGGCCCGCGAGCCCCATGGCTCGCCATGGGGAGTCATCGGCATCGGGGCCTCCGCGGCGATCGTCTCCTTTGCCGTCGGTCTCGGAGCCGGCCATTGGTTGTCCGGCGGTATGGCGCCGCAATCGGCGCTTGCTCCCGCTGCTGTTGAAACTGCCCCGTCGCCCGAATTGCTGGCGCGCATCGGCAAGCTCGAAGCGCAGATCAATGCGCCGCGTCAGGATGACGCGCAGCTGCAGGCCCGCCTCGCCAAGATCGAGAGCCAGTTGAATGCGCCGCGCGCAAACGATCAGCAACTGATCGCGCGCATCGCGGCCGCCGAAGCGGCAGTGAAGACGATGTCCGACATGGTTGCCGCGCGCGAGCGTCGCAGCGACGACATCGCCGCCATCGCCCATGAGGCGCGCGACCGTGCATCGAGCGCGGCATCCGCGGTCGAGGCCGCGAAGAACGAATCGCGTGGGGCAGCTCCGGAAGCGCGCGCCGACTTCGATGCGCTTGTGGCCAAAGTTGCAACACTCGAACAGACTGCGCGAGCCAGCCAGGCCGAACTCGCGCGCCGCACGACGGCCGACGACACCAAGAGCAGGTTCGCGATTGCGACGATCGCGTTGCGCGATGCAGTTGAGGCCGGCGTACCGTATCAGCCGGAATTGCAGGCCGTGAAATCGCTGACGGGCGACGCAAATGCGCTTGCTCCGCTCGAGCCCTTCGCTGCAACCGGCCTGCCGAGTGCGGCGTCGCTCGGACGCGAGCTTGCCGGATTGATGCCGGCGATCTGGAAGGCCGCGCGCAAGGACGAACCGCAGCAAGGGACATTCCTGGAGCGGCTGCAATCCAACGCCGCGAAGATCGTGCGCGTGCGTCCTGCGGGCGACGTTGCCGGCGACGATCCGGCCAGCGTCAGTGCGAGGATCGAGACGCGCGCCGATCATGCCGACATTCGCGGTGCGCTTGCTGAGCTCGCCAAATTGCCGGCGGATGCGCGCGCGCCCGCCGCCGCCTGGATCAAGAAGGCCGAGGCACGCAACGCTGCGCTCGCCGCGGCACGGACTGTCTCGCAGGCTGCACTTGGCGCGCTCGCCAAGTCGGGATCCTGAGCGAGTTCGCCAATGCTTCGTGTCGTATACTTTCTGATTGCCGTCGGATTGATCGCGCTTGCGAAAGCGTGGCTGGCCGATCGGCCGGGCGACGTCGCCATCACATGGCTCGGCTGGCGTATCGAGACATCGGTGATGGTGCTGACAGTCGCCCTTATCGCGATCATCGCCGCTGTCATGCTGCTCTGGACGGTGGTACGCGGGCTGTGGCGTTCTCCCGCACAGGTCGCGTCCGCCTTGCGCAACCGACGCGAAGCGCGCGGTCAGCGCGCGATCATGCAGGGCCTGATCGCGGTCGGCGCGGGTGACGCGCGCGCTGCGCAGCGTTATGCCGAAGAGGCGCGAAAGCTTGCGCCCGATGATGCGCTGACGCTCCTGCTCACTGCGCAATCCGCGCAGTTAAGCGGCGACCGCGCGGCTGCCGAACGCGCCTTTCGCCGGATGGCCGGCAGCAACCGGACGAAGCTGCTCGGCCTGCGCGGGCTGTTCATCGAGGCGCAGCGGCGTGACGACCTCTCCGCTGCGCGCGCTTATGCCGAGGAAGCGGCAAAAGCCGCACCGACCTTGCCCTGGGCGGGGCTTGCAGCGCTGCAGGTCCGGTGCGCGACCGGCGACTGGGCGGGCGCGCTCGACATCCTGGAGAAAAATCGATCGGCGGGCGTCCTCGATCGCGAGACCTATCGCCGGCAGCGCGCGGTGTTGCTGACCGCGCGCGCCCTTGCGACCGAACAAAATGAGCGTGATACCTCGCAGGCGCTGGTCTACGAGGCGGCAAAGCTCGCGCCCGATCTCGTTCCGGCCGTGGCGCTCGCGGCGCGCTATCTGGCTGAAGGCGGCGATGTGCGAAAGGCCAGCCGGATGATCGAGCGTGCATGGCAAACCGCGCCGCATCCGGATCTTGCAGAAACCTATGCCTACCTGCGCCAGGGTGCGCCGGCGCGCGAGCGCCTTGATCGTGTCCGCAAGCTGGCGGCGCTCGCGCCGAACAACATCGAGAGCGCACTGGCGCTTGCGCGCGCCGCGATCGACGCCCGCGAATTTGCGGAAGCGCGAAATGCGCTGGCGCCATTCATCGCAAGGCCCACGCAGCGAGTCGCGCTGTTGATGGCCGATCTCGAGCAGGCCGAATTTGCCGACGAGGGGCGCTCGCGCGAATGGACAGCGCGCGCCGTTTATGCGTTGCGCGATCCGGCCTGGATGGCGGATGGCCATGTCTCGGATCAATGGCGCCCGATCTCGCCCGTGACGGGACGAATCGACGCCTTCGAATGGAAAGCGCCTGACCCAGCGATCGGCTCGGATGCGTTGGACACTGAGGACGTGGATGCAAGGGTGGAACCGGCGCGTCCGGTGATTGAGGCCAAGCCGGCACCCGGAACTGCACCTGCAACGCCACCTGTAGCTGCAACTGCCCCGCCCCCGTCGCCTGCGGCACCCCGGCCGCTGCCCGCCTCTTCGGCCGCCAGCGCGCCAAAGAGCAAGCGCGACGTGCCGGAATCCGTTGTGCCGATTACCCATGTGCCGGACGATCCGGGGCCCGATCCGGACCTGGAGCGCGAGCCCTTGCCGGATACCACGTCCACGTCGCCCGGCTGGAAACGTCTGTTCTTTTTCTGATCGGGGCTGCCCCGGGGCGGGCAAGACGCTGCCAATGGACTCGGTCGCGTATCTGATCCTTTGGCAAGCGCCGACGACGCTTGTGTTGACAGGCGCGGAGGCTGAAGACGAAACGGGCATGTTCTTCGCGGTGCTCGCCAAAGGCCGAGTGGCGTAATCGCAACGCGACCGTTCCCATTGGCGACTGCACGATCAATCGATTCTGAATCGCGACAAGTGGTCTCGCCTGCTTCCATGGCGTGTCCGGGAACAAGCCGGGCGGCACAAACGAGCTTCATCGCGAACGACACCAAGCTGCAATACGCGGGTGGCGCGCGACGTCGGGCCGTGACCGTTTGCAGGGCCTCGAAATTGGACAGCACAACCTTTGAAACGCAGCCGGATTGTGCTGCAATGGATCTTGGGCGGGATGAACGCAGTTTGGTCCGATGACCTCAGCCGGTTTCCGAGCGTTTTCTCTCGCGATCGCGACTATCGCTGTATTCGCCGCCTGCACCGCCCCGGCGTCTGAGCCCGAGACGGGATCCAAGAAGGTACTCGTGCTGCACTCCTTCGGCCGGGAGTTCAAACCGTGGAGCGAGTACGCCAAGGCCATC
>NZ_DATMRV010000275.1:0-3411 GCF_035565795.1 Pseudorhodoplanes sp. | reverse complement strand
CGCGTGATGTCGAAGCCGTAATTCTTTGCCATCGCCGCTAGGTCGCCGAGCGCACGGATCTGTTCGGACAGTTCTTCGCGAACGCGGATGATCTCGTCCGTCGGCCACATGTCGTCGACCTGCTTGCGCTCCTCCTGTTTGGTTTCGATCAGGCGGGCAACGCCGTAGAGCGCAACGCGCCGGTAGTCGCCGATGATGCGGCCGCGGCCGTATGCGTCCGGCAGGCCGGTGATGATGCCGGATTTGCGGCACGCACGGATTTCATCAGTGTAGGCGTCGAACACGCCGTCGTTGTGTGTCTTGCGATATTTTGTGAAGGCGTCGTGCACGAGCGGATCGGCCGGGATACCGGCAGCCTTCAGGCCCGCCTCGACCATTCGCAAGCCGCCCCATGGAAAAATCCCGCGCTTGAACGGCTCATCGGTCTGCAGGCCGACCACGACCTCGTTCTTCTCGTCGATGTAGCCAGGCTTGTGCGCGAGCATGGTCGACGGCGTCTTGGCGTCGGCGGCCAGCACGCCCTTCTTGCGCTCCTCCTGGAAATACGGCTGCAGCTTTGCCCAAACCGCCTTCGTGCGCGCGGTCGGTGCGGCCAGGAATTTCTCATCGCCCGTATGGGGCGTGACGTTGTGTACGATGAAATCCCGCACATTGACGGTCCTGCACCAGTCACCCGGCTGGAAACTGCGCCATGCGCTCTCTTCCTGATGGGTTTCGCTGAGAGCGGCTAAACTGGCCATGAGAGCCTCCTGGTATCTGGATCGATGCGGCACTGCGCAGGCAGGCCATGCCTGCATCTTTCAAAGCTGCGTTCCTGATCAGCCGGCTGCGCGACAGCTGACTTCCGTCGGTCTCGCGATCAGGCGGGCCGTGCCGCCGCACCGCGTCGCATTCCGCGCGTCAAAGCCGGTGACCGAACTTCTTCATGCAAGCGGCGCCGCGTGAAGACTTGTTGGCATCCGCGGTCGTGCCCGCTCCAAGACTGCCTTTCTCCTTGTCCATGAAGGCCTTGCAGCGCTTGAACGCCTCTTCGTAAGAGATCTTTTTCGAGCCCTGTGCCGAGGCTGCTGCCGTCAGCGCGAGCGCTGCACAGATCGAGAGCGCAACAACTTGAATCGTTCTGGAAGCCGCCATGTCTTTCCTCCTCGTCCGCGCCTGCTCTCCGGCAGGGTGGCGGGATCAAGTTGGATCGATATTCGGCTGAGGTGAACTGAACCTAGGTGTAGACGAGGGATACGATCAGGTGACGTTCGCTTCGGAGCGCAACTTATTATTGCAGCGCAATACGGCTTGTCCGAACGGCGTGTGCGATTGTCAGAGATCAAGCGTGACGTGCGTTACGTTGTCGGCGGATCTGGCGCTCATGCGTACGCCGCAATGCTCGAACACATCGAGCATCGGCTGGTTCTCGGACAAGACCTCGGCAACGAATTGCTTGAGCCCAGCCGATCTCGCAATCGCGATCAGATGCCGGAGTAATATCGTCCCCAGACCCTGCCCCTGATACGCATCGATAACCGTGAACGCGATCTCGGCCGCGTCGCTCCCGATCAGCACATACCGCCCACCGGCTACGATTGCCTGGCCGTTGCCGTTGCCGACCACCGCCACCAGCGCAACGTGCTTGGTGAAGTCGATATCGACAAAGTAATGCGCTTCCGCCTCGCTGAACGTCGTCTTGACCGCAAAGAACCGTCGATAAAGCGAGTGCGGACTCGTGCGGTCGATCGCGCTCTCAAGAGCGGACCGGTCGTCGGGCTTAAGAGCGCGGATTTCCACACGGCGCCCATCCCGCAGCGTCTCGATCGCGGAGTAGCTTTCAGGCCGATCAATCATGGCCTAGCCCGCTGGCGCCCTCGTGAAAGATGTCTACGCGAAGCATAGAACCTTCGGCGGCGTTTGGTGCGGCTGCCTGCTGTTCATTGGTCTAGGCATCTTACGCGCAAGCATAATGGCGGTTTTTTTGCTCTCCCGGACGATGGATCATTGAGATCTTGCCGATCATCGGGGCGGCCATTACCGGGAACCGCCGTGGGAGCGGGATTGGTGATGGAGAGTATGCCGAGAGACAATAGACCGCATTGTCGAGAACGGTGTTGGATGAAACGTTGATAAGCTGAGGAGAAGGTGGACGAACTGGCACGCAAGCCGGGCAATTGCGGCGGCAAAGACTGTTGTGACGTTTCGGAATTGCGCGACACTACCCGGTGAACCATGATCGCTCTGGTTGATGATGACGACGCGGTCCTGGAGGCAACAGCCAGCCTTCTCCGATCGCTTGGTTACACTGTGCAAGCTTTCCGCTCAGGCGGTACGTTTCTGGACTGGACCGGCCTCGACAAGACCTCTTGTCTCATTGCCGACGTGATGATGCCCGAAATCGACGGATACGAACTCCAGCGCCGCCTGGTAATACGTGGCTACCGGTTTCCGATCATCTTCCTGACGGCCATTACCGAGGCGTCGGCACAAATGCGCCTCATGAAGCACGGCGCCCATTGCGTGCTGGGAAAGCCCTGCTCACAGCAGACTCTGGTCGAGTCCATAGAGTCCGCCATTCACTACGGCGAGCACGGATAGCATCAGCAACCCTCAAAAGCGCTGTTCGGCGAAGCGGTGTTCTTGCAGCGGCGCCATATCGTCATAGGCATGCTTGGTTTCGCGCGACGGCAGCTTGACCTTTGGTCGCGCTACCTTCTTGTACGGAATGGACGACAGAATATGCGCGATGCAGTTCAGCCGCCCGCGCCGCTTGTCGTCCGTGCGGACGATGACCCAGGGCGCGTGCTTGCTGTCGGTCTGTTTCAACATCGCGTCCCGCGCGCGGGAATAGTCGTACCAGCGGCTATAGGACCTCAGATCCATTTCGCTCAGCTTCCATTGCCGCAACGGATCCTCCAGCCGGGCCTTGAACCGCCGCTCCTGCTCGTCCTTTCCGACTTCGAGCCAGATCTTGATCACGACGATTCCGGCATCGACGATGTGCTTTTCGATTTCAGGGCACAGTTCTAGAAAATGTTTGTATTCGCGATTGCCCACGAATCCCATGACGTGCTCGACACCCGCGCGATTATACCAACTGCGATCGAAGATCACGATCTCGCCGGCCGCGGGGAAACGCTCGATGTAGCGCTGGATGAACATCTGACTTTTTTCGCGGTCCGACGGCGCCGGCAGAGCAACGACCCGGAATACGCGCGGGCTCACCCTTTCGGTCAGCGCCTTTATCGTTCCACCCTTGCCTGCGGTGTCGCGCCCCTCGAAAACGATGATGACGCGAAGGCCGTTGGTCTTTACCCAGTCCTGCAGGTGGCAGAGCTGCACCTGGAGCTTGCGAAGCTCCTTTTCGTAATCCTTTCGCGGCATCCGCTCGACCGCCGCCCCGGCGTCTTTCGTCTTGCGCTTTGCATT
>NZ_DATMRV010000274.1:0-4688 GCF_035565795.1 Pseudorhodoplanes sp. | reverse complement strand
GCGGCGGTGAACAGGTTCGGCCCGCTTTGTTTCGCGCGGGTTGTCATGCTGCGTCAGCCCGGAAATTGCGCCGTGACCTGCCGGCCTCCCCGCAGGATGGTGATTTCCCACATCCGCAAGGGATCACGTGTCAGCTTTTCGAGATCCTTGCTGGTCGCGACACGCTTGTCATTGATCGCGAGCACCACGTCGCCGCGCTGGAAACCAAGCCGCTGCGCGATCGAACCCTTGCCGAGTTCGAGCACGACCACGCCTTCGGCCGACGGATCGAGACGCAGTTCCTCCGCCAGCGCCGGCGAGAGGTTGCCGACCTTGGCGCCGGTCAGTGGAGACCTCGACTTGATCACCACTTCCTCACGCGGACCATCCGGGGCGCTTTGCAGCGAGACCACGACGGTTGTCTCGCGCCCGTTGCGGATCACGCCGATCCGGGCCTGCCCGCCAAGCGGCCGCGTGCCGAAGCGATAGTCGAAACCATTCTGGTCCTCGACGACCTGTTCCTCGATCGAGACGATCACGTCACCTGTCTTGATACCGGCCTTCGCCGCGGGCGAATTCGCGCTGACACCGGCGACCAGGGCACCGGAATTGCGTTTCAGCCCCAGCCCCTCCGCGATTTCCGGGGTGACATTCTGCAGCTTCGCGCCGAGCCACGGACGTTTCACCGCGGAGCCACCGCCACGCGCGGACGCAACGACCACCTTCACCATCTCGGCCGGAATTGCAAAGCCGATGCCCTGCGATCCGCCCGATCGCGAAAAGATCGCGGTGTTGATACCGACGAGCTTGCCCGACAGATCGACAAGCGCACCACCCGAGTTGCCGGGATTGATCGCGGCGTCGGTCTGAATGAAGAACTGATAATCGGTGATGCCAACCTGCGTCCGGGCGAGCGCCGATACGATGCCGTGCGTCACCGTCTGACCGACGCCGAACGGATTGCCGATCGCCAGCACAACATCGCCCACCTGCAGATCGTCCGAATTGCCGAACTCGATGGCGCTGAGCCGCTCCTTCGGCTCCTTGATCTTCAGGACGGCAAGATCGGTACGTCCGTCCTTCAGTACGATCTCCGCCTCGTATTCACGCTTGTCCGCGAGCGAGACCTTCACTTCGGTCGCACCTTCGACCACGTGATTGTTGGTGATGATGAGGCCGCCGGAATCCACGATCACGCCCGAGCCCAATGAGCGCTGCATCTGCTCGCGCGGAATGTTGCCGGGAGCCCCGAAGAACCGCCGGAACAGCGGATCGTCGAACAACGGGTTGCGGACTTCGACCGCACGCGCGGCGTAGACGTTCACAACGGCCGGCGTCGCCCGCTTCACGACCGGCGCAAACGACAGCTTCAGCTCGGCGCCCGAACGCGGAACTGTCCGGTCCTGGGCATGGGCGGTTGGCACCAGCGCAAGCGCGGCCAGCCCGAGAGTTGCGAACAAGGTGCGGAGCGGCCGGGCGTCGGTCATTCGGAAATCCCCAAAACGTCGCGGCCAGATATAGGCCGATCCGGCTCCCAATTGAAGGGTGTAGCCGTACACATGCCATTCATCGGCCACGGCCAATAATCCAATGAGACCAGAAACTTGGCCGGATCGTGGGCATCACCGACAGTCCGCCGGGCCGACATAAATGGGGGAGACTTTTGTGACCGAGCGGGCGAGCAAGAGTGCGGCCACCGTCGCACTCATTGTCTATACGGCGGCCTTCACCGTCGGCGCCATCGTGATGAGTTTCGAGATGCTGGGATCGCGCTACCTGAACCCGTATTTCGGCAGCGGCATCTACACCTGGGCCTCGCTGATCTCGACCGTCCTCGCCGCGCTCTGCCTCGGCTACTTCCTCGGCGGCTGGCTTGCCGACCGCGCCCCCTCGCTCACCGTGCTCGGGCTCACCGTGCTCATCGGCTCGGCCTATGTGCTGCTTGTTCCGGTCTTCGCCGAACGGATGCTCGAATCGCTGCTGGCCGGCATCGACGATGTGCGCACCGGCAGTCTGGTCGCCTCGATGGCGATCCTGTTTTTCCCGGTGACCTTCCTTGGGATGTTCTCGCCATTCGGCATCCGGCTTCTGCTGCGCAACCCGGCGCATTCAGGCCAGGTTTCCGGGACCGTCTATGGCGTCAATACGCTCGGCAGCATTGTCGGCACACTTGGCACGACCTTTTATCTGATCCCGATGATGGGCTCACGTGCGATCACGATCACGGCGGGTATCGTCGGCATCCTGTCCGGCCTGGCACTGATCGCCGCGAACCGGCTGATGCGCGCAGTCCCGGCCGTACTCCTTGCGGGCGCCATCGCCTCGGGTTCGGTGGCCCTCGTGCCCGGCCCGGCCTCCGGTGAAAACCTCGTCGACATGAAGGTGCGCGAGCAATTGCTGACACGCAAGGACGGTCAGATCGACCATGTCGAAACGACCTACAACGACATCTTCGTGTTCAAGGACAAATCCGAACTGAACATGGCGTTTCAGCTCAAGGGCTGGGACTACACGCAATCGACCATTAACCTGAAGGACCCCGACGACCTGCCGCTCGCGTACACGCGGCAGATGACCATGACGGTGGCCTATCCGCAGGAACTCAAGCGCATCCTGATGATCGGGCTCGGCGGCGGCACCATCTCGACCTATCTCGGCCGCCATATTCCGGATGTCAGTATCGACACCGTCGAAATTGACCCCGGCGTCATCACCGCCGCCAAGAAGTATTTCGGCATCCGGGAGAGCAGCCGCGTGCGCTATCTCGACGCCGACGGCCGTGTCTATCTCAACCGCAACAAGCAGCCGTTCGACCTGATCCTGTGCGATGCATTCCACGGCGGCTATATCCCGTTTCACCTCCTGACCAGGGAATTCTTCCAGCTCGTTAAGCGCAACCTGACGCCGGACGGGGCGGTGGCCATGAATGTCCACGACGGCACCAAGCTCTATGTCTCGACCATCGTCACGCTGCGCGCGGTATTTCCGTCCGTGCATCTCTATCCGACCGGCGAAGGCGAAGTGATCGCGGTCGGCACGCTGAAACCTCGCGATCGTGACTCCATCGTCAAGCGCGCCGCGGAGCTTCAGGAGAAGCACAAGTTCCGCTTCCCCCTGCCCGACCTGATCGCGAAGCCGCTCGATAGCGTCGACACCTCGCAGGGCGTCATGCTGACGGACGATTTCGCGCCGGCCGATCTCTACAACGCGCTGCGCAGCACGCAGCGCAAGAAGAAGCAGTGATCGACCTATTGCTTCGCCGGCACCGTGCGCAGATAGGCGATCAGATCGCTCATGTCCTTGTCGGTCATCTTCGCGTAGGCGGCGTAACCCATCGGCGGCTTCAGCTTGTCGCCGTTCCGGCTGACGCCTGTGGTGATCGCGCGCTTGATCTCCGCATCGGTCCAGCCGCCGATCCCTTTGTTCTTGTCGGACGTGATGTTGCGGGACGTCGACGTGCCCCACGGTCCCGTGAACTCGTGCTTGCCGACACCCAGTTCGGTCCGGATCAGGGAGACACCCTTCTCGCGGGGCGAGTGACATTCCATGCAATGGCCGATGGTCGCGAGGTAATAACCGCGGCGCGCCTTGCGGCTGATCTTGCCCATCGCCGGCGGCGTCAGATCAGCCTTCAGCGCCACCTTGTATTCCGGCGTCGGCACCGCGTTCTTGATCGGCTTCAACGAACGCAGATAGGCGACGATCGCATCCGCGTCGCGCGGCGTCAGCACGGTGTAGTAGGCCGACGGCATAACGGCGAGCACGGTGCCATCCGGGCGAACACCCTTCATGATCGCGGTCTTGATCTGCTCGGCAGTCCAGTTGCCGAGCCCGGTTTCCTTATCCGGGGTCAGGTTCGACGAGTAGACCTTGAAGGCGGGCGCCTCGAACAGGTTTCCGCCAGCGAATGGCTTGTCGGCTCCGGCCGGCCCGCGTGGGGTATGGCAGTTGCCGCAATTCAAAATGGAATTGACCAGATATTCGCCGCGCTGCGCCGGCGATTGCGCGAAAGCGGACGACGCGCCGGCGGCGAGCGCCGCGGCGGCCAAAGCAAAACGAATCATCAGCATTTCCCCCCAGCCTTCTTAGGCCGGGATCATTCTAATTCGTGAAGTCCTGCCGCGGAAGTTCGCGACGATCCGGATCGTGGGAAATCGCTACTCATTCCGTGCAAATCGACACGCAATTTGCGCTAAGGACCGGACGCGCTAGGCGGCGCTCGGCTCGGTCATGGAGGCCGTCCTGTTCTTCACGCCGACCCGCATCACGCCATAGGCCAGAGCCGCGCCCAGCGCGACAATCCCGAGCGAGATCATCGGTCGATAGAACAGCCAGGCCACGGCGACGGTCAGCGGCGCGACAATGATCGTCAACACCAGCGCGACGCGCAGCTTGCGAGCAAAGGTCTCACCCCGAGAGGGTCCCCGCGACCGCGGCCAGCGCATGCGTGTCATCGGCCATGGCGGCTCCCGACAGCATTACACAAAACAAAAGAGCGGCGCACAGCGCCGCTCTCGAAACCAGTCGCACGGGGACGACGATCACGCCGCCGCCGAGTCCTCGGCCTTCGCCTGCACCGGTCCGGAATCGACACCCTTGGCATCGACATCGCGATCGACAAACTCGATCACGGCAACCGGAGCGGAGTCGCCGTAGCGGAAACCAGCCTTGATGATGCGGGTGTAGCCGCCATTGCGGTCCTTGTAGCG
>NZ_DATMRV010000273.1:0-3173 GCF_035565795.1 Pseudorhodoplanes sp. | reverse complement strand
TGCGCATGGCTATGCCCGTGCGAACGCGCATGTGCGCGCCCGTAATGACGTGCATGGCTACGCGCATAACCGCGTGAATATCCCCGCGTGCGATAGGCCGAGCGGCCGGACGGGCCTTGTGCGAACTGCGATGTGCTGATGCCATCGCCGGCTGTCTGCGCCTGGGCGGGAACGATCTGAATCGGAAGGATGGTTGCAGCCAGAAGGACGGCAAACGATGTCGCGATACGCATTGAACCTCTACTCGTTGTTGATGGGGATGCGGTGTGTCGCGAACTGCAGAGACGATCGTCGTGTCTGCTGTTGCAGTTGTGGCCTCAGCCACCGGACAGGAACCGCACGCGGTGGCGGTAAAATGACAGGATGGGGCGATTTCGTGACAGAGCCGGGGCGAATACCCCTTGTGCGTCAGAGGCATAGCGCACATTTGGAACGCGGATTGTCGCGAAAGGACCGCCTTTCTTTCAGGAATTCACTCCCAAAAGCCCTGCTATTGCAGCCTTTCTGAAGCGTGCGCGCCCGCTTTTTCTAGGCTTTGCACCGGTTCCCGTCGCCTGTCGCCCGGGCGCACAATTCCGCGCATCTGTAACGTTGCTGCGATATTCGTGATCGATCGGGGCCCGCCGATGCTCGCGAGAGGAGTGCTGACGGCTGTGTCTGCAACCTCATCGCTCGCGCGACGCACGATCGATTTGCGCGCGCTTCTCCACCGCTCGTTCCCGCGAAGGCGGGGACGAGCAACGGTTTAACCACATGCGATTTGATCGAACGGAGCTTGTAGTCTCAGAGCGGAGCGCGAAGTTATCGGCGTTCACATCGACACCAATCATACGGGCTTCGTCGGCGCTGGGTCCCCGCCTGCGCGGGGACGAGCGGAGTTTGTGGTTTGCATTGCGCGCATCATCGAGCGTGGGTCCCGGCTCTGCGGTGCACCGCTGCGCTTATGCTACGCGCTGCACCGCGTCCGGGACACGAGACTGAATAATCCGCTGGATCGTCCGTCGCCGAACCTGTAGACGGGCGCTCCTTTTGCGGAAGCCATGATGTCATCCTGCGGACTTGATTTCGGAACCTCCAACACAACGCTGGGGCGCGTGGTCGATCATGCGCCCGTGCTGGTGCCGCTGGAGGCGGAGCACACAACGATCCCGAGCGCGATCTTCTTCGAGCGGAACGGCGGCGTGCTGATCGGCCGGCGCGCGATCGAGGCCTATGTCGATGGCGACGCCGGGCGGCTGATGCGCAGCCTGAAGTCGCTGCTCGGCACCTCGCTGATCGACGAGACCACGCAGCTCGGGCGTGAGCGCAAGACGTTCCGGGACGTGATCGCGTATTATGTCGGCGCGGTGAAGCGCCGCGCGGAGCAGGCGGCCGGCGTCGAATTCCGCAGCGTTGTGCACGGGCGCCCGGTACATTTCGTCGACAACGCGCCGGATGCCGACAGGAGGGCCGAGGACACGCTGCGCGAGATCGCGCGCGGGCTCGGCTTTGCCGAGATCACCTTCCAGTTCGAGCCGATCGCGGCCGCGCTCGATTACGAGCGCGGGATCGCAGGCGAGGAGATCGCGCTGATCGCCGATATCGGCGGCGGCACGTCCGACTTCTCCATCGTGCGCCTCAGCCCGCGCCGGCATCGCGTGGCCGATCGCGCCGACGACATTCTCGCGAACGATGGCGTGCGGATCGGCGGCACCGATTTCGACCGGCGCGTCAGTCTCGGCGAGGTCATGCCGCTGCTCGGCTATGGCAGCGCGATGCAGCGGGCGGGGCTCAACGCGCCGACCAGCTATTTCCATGATCTCGCGACCTGGTCGAACATCAATCGCATGTACGAGCGCGGCGTCACAGACGACATCCGCCAGGTGCGCAGGGAGGCGAAACAGCCCAAGCTATTCGACCGCCTGCTGCGCGTCTTGGAGGATCAGCGCGGTCATACGCTGGCGATGGATGTCGAGAAATCGAAGATCGCGCTGTCGGATGCGCCGCGCGCCGGCTTTGCGCTGGACTGGATCGAGAAGGGCCTGAAGGTCGAGATCGCGCGCGGCGATCTCGTGCGGCATACCTCGGAGCTGGCGGACAGCATCGCCGCGCGGATCGGGCGCTGCCTGAAGCAGGCCGCGCTTTCAGCCGGCGACATCGATGCGGTGTTCCTCACCGGCGGATCGGTGCAGCTCGCGCATGTGCGCCGCGCGATCATCGCCTGCGTGCCCGATGCGCGCGTGGTCGAGGGCGACACGTTCGGCGCAGTCGGCAAGGGTCTGACGATCGAAGCCGAGCGGCGGTATGGGGCGGTCGCGGTGGGATGAGGTTCGCGAAGGCATGCAAAGCAAAGGGCGGCCTCTCGGCCGCCCTTGAAATCGTGGATGGCCGGGTCGAGCCCGGCCATGACGTTTGAGGAGATGACGCCTTACTTCAGCGACAGCGCCATGCCGTTCAGGTCGAGATTGACCATCAGGCCGGTCTGGGTGCCGGCGAGCTGCATCACAGCGCCGCGCTGGTTGGTCAGAACCACGGCCTGCGGTCCGCGGATGATGGCGGCGCCGGCCGAGCCCGCGCCATAGACGCCCTCGACATCGCGCGGCGAATTGATGTTGGAGACGGTGCCGCGCAGGTTGATCGCGGCGCCGCCGAAGGTGAGACCCCAGGAGAGGCCGCCGATCGCCAGCGGATAGCGGCGGCCGCGGAAGGTCAGCGTGCCTTCGCCGATCGTGCCGCCAATCACCCAGCCGCCCTTCAGGAAACGAATATGCACGGTGCCGGTGTCGGCGCGGGCGGTGGAGGCAAAGCCGATCGCAAGCATGGCGAAGAGCGCCACGGCGAAGGTGGTGATGCGGGTAAAGCTCATTGGATGTTCCCGGTTGTTGATGCTGTTCTGATGCCGGGACGTCCCGGCCGACGCGCTACGGACGGTAGATGAGTCGTGGAACAAGTCCACCGGGCCGCGGACAAGCCGGGGCCCGGTGAAGACGCAAGTGAGTTTGATTTACGAACACCCCGTGGTCGAGCCGCAGGTGTCGCACTTCATGCAGGTACCGTTGCGCACCAGCGTGAAGTTCTGGCATTCGGCGCAGGCTTCGCCCTCATAGCCGCGGGCCTTTGCTTCGGCGCGCCGTTCCGAGATCGCCGCCTTCGGCTGCGCTTGCGGCTTGGTCTCGCTGACCATCGCGCGCATG
>NZ_DATMRV010000272.1:0-13235 GCF_035565795.1 Pseudorhodoplanes sp. | reverse complement strand
AGCAGGCAAATGCGACCTCGGCATAGGCAACACCTATTACTGGGCGCTGATGTCCACGAACCCGAAACAGAAGGATTGGGCGGATGCGACCCGCGTGATCCTGCCGACCTTCGAGGGCGGCGGCACGCATGTGAACGTGTCTGGCGTGGTGCTTGCGAAGAATGCGCCGAACAAGGCCAACGCGATAAAGCTGATCGAGTGGCTCGCCGGCGATACGGCCCAGCACATGTATGCCGACACCAATTTCGAATATCCGGTGAAGGCCGGCATCAAGCTGAACGACATCGTTGCGGGCTACGGCAAACTCAATGCCGACCCGATGCCGCTTGCGAAGATCGCGCAGAACAAGAAGGCTGCCGCGAACCTCGTCGACAAGGTCGGCTTCGACAACTGATCGTCGATGCAAAAGTCGGCCCTCGCGCAAGCGGGGGCCGATCATTAACAGTTCCGGCGTAAGAGCTCCCCGCATTCGCGGGGACGACGGCCCTTCCAATTGATGTGACAGCAACCGACACCATATCCCCCGCGCCGCGGCTTTCGCTGCGACGCTCGCACATCGTCGCTCGGCTTTTTCTGATCGCGCTGGCGGTTGCGGTCCTGTTGCCGCTGATCAGCCTCACCGTGTTCGCTTTCCGCGGTGACGCCGAGATCTGGCCTCATCTCGTCAATTTCGTTCTGCCCAACGCCACGCGCGAAACCGCCCTGCTGCTCGCGGGCGTTGCCGCACTTACGGCGATTGCCGGGATCGGTACGGCCTGGCTCGTCACGGCCTACGATTTTCCCGGTCGCAATTCGCTGGTCTGGCTGCTGCCGCTACCGCTCGCCTTTCCGACCTACATAGTCGCTTACGTTTACGTCGATATCTTCGACGCGCTCGGGCCCGTCCAATCGGCATTCCGGATGCTGTTCGGTTATCGGACAGCGGCGGAATACTGGTTTCCGTCGGTACGATCGTTGCCGGGCGCGGTCATCGTCTTCAGCCTTGTTCTGTATCCCTACGTCTATCTCGCCGCGCGCACGATGTTCCTGACGCAGAGCGCGTCGCTGATCGAAGTCGCCCGCACGCTGGGCGCATCCCGATTGATGCTGGCGCGTCATGTCGCCTTGCCGCTCGCCCGCCCCGCTCTGGCGGTCGGTCTGTCGCTCGCACTTCTGGAAGCGCTGAACGATATCGGCGCAAGCGAATATCTCGGCGTACAGACGCTGACTCTGTCGATCTTCACAACCTGGATCAACCGGTCCAGCCTGCCGGGAGCGGCGCAGATTGCTTGCGCGATGCTCGTCATCGTCATCGCGCTGATGGCGTTGGAGCGCCACGGCCGCCGCCATCGCCGCTTCGTGACCTCGCCGCGTCGTCAGCGCACCGTGCCGCGCATTGCGCTCGACGGCCGCCCTGCATGGCTTTCCGCCATCTTCTGCGCCCTCCCCTTCGTGTTCGGATTTCTGCTGCCGTTCTTTTATCTGGCCTATGAGGTCGTGCTGCGCGGGCTGATCACGGGCTTCGATATCGATCTTCTCCGGTACACCGCGACGACCGTGACGCTCGCCGCGACCGCCACCGCCGTCGCGATCGCACTCGGACTCGCCGCAGCGATCGCGGTCCGGATCGTCCGTGGCACGTTCGCAACATCCTGCCTTGTCGTCGCGGGCCTCGGCTATGCCATCCCCGGCACCGTGCTGGCGCTTGGTTTGCTGACGCCGCTGGTCGGTATCGACACCATCCTGAATGCGGTCTCCGCGCTAGTCGGCGGACCCCATCTCGGCCTTGTCATTGCGGGCTCGAGCGCGGCGCTGGTGATCGCTTACGTGATCCGCTTCCTTGCGATTTCGACCGGGTCGGCACAGGCGGGCCTCGCGCGCATCTCGACAGAGATTGACGATGTCGCCCGCACCCTCGGCACAAAGCCCTCGCGTATCGCGTGGCTCATTCACCTGCCGCTGACGCGGCCGGCGCTCGGCAGCGCGGCGTTACTGGTCTTCGTCGACTGTCTGAAGGAATTGCCGGCGACGCTGCTATTGCGGCCGCTCAATGTCGAGACGCTCTCGACCTACATCTATCAATTCGCGACGCGCGGAAACTTCGAGGAGGGATCGCTCGCCGCGCTCCTGATCGTCGCGGTCGGAATCTTGCCGGTGATCCATCTCACGCGGTTTTCGGAGATCGCGCCCGCACCCGTGCCGCCATCGTCACGATGATCGCCCGACCCTTGTTCTTCACGCGAAGCGGCTCCCGCTCCGCGTGCAAGCGCCGACGGAGGGTCAGTTGCCGAACAGTCTCAGGCTGAACGTGTAGGTCAGGCCGAGCTTGGCGGTGTACTGGTTCTCACTGCCCACCTTCACAATCGGGGAATCGGCCGCGTCGCCGATCAGCCGGTCGTAGATGAACTCGCCGCGTACCGCCCATTGCGGAGCGAACTCGTAGCGCGACGTGAATTCGAAGCCGACACTCTTGAAGCCGCCGCCGGGCGAATAGGGCGCAAGCGTGCCGGACAGCGCCGACTCCGCCGGAGTAACGCCGAAATAGGTTTCCATGTAGTCGCGGTTCGCGAAGGTCGCGCGCGGACCGACGGTCCATTCGAACACCGGAGACGGGCGGAAGATGAAGTCGAGACCGGTTTCACCGACGATGCCGCTATGTCCACCGAGGCCATAGCGTGCCGCGATCCAGGGCCGCACCCAGTCGAACGTGTAGCCAACCTTGGCACCGAGCTCGAAGGTCGCGTCGACGTCGTTCAGACCGAACAGCTCGGGATAATCCGAGGTCTTGCGCTTCGACTGCCAGTTGAAGGATGGGCCGAACGACCAGCCCTGCTCGTAGCGTCCGTTCTTCACCACGCCGAAGCCGGGAAGACGCAGAAAATGCAGATCGACAAAGCCGGTCGGCCAGACCTCGTAATTCTTCGCGCCGGGATAGTCGGGCCGCACTTCGGCGCCGGCACCAAGCTCGATGACGAGGTCATAGGGATTCTGGACTGCGACAGGGGCCTTGACCGTAGCCGGCGGGATATCGGCGGCAAAGGCGCTCGAGCTGCCAAGGGCCAAGGCTGCAGCCAGCAGGGGGCGATGCATATTTAAGTGTCCCATTCCGGGCCGGAATTTCATTGAGCTCCTTGTAGCAAGCGTCGCGTAAACATTTCGGTAAAATGTTAGGCGGCGCAAAATTTGCGTAGCGTGTGCCTCGAGGGTGTCAGTTTGGCACCGCTACTGCCGCCCAAACAGTCGGCGCAGCCAATGCGGCCAGATCGGCGGGGACGCGAAGCTGTCGGAAAGCGCTTGCGAAGGCGAAACGGGATCGGGGGAGCGCTCGTCCGGATCCTTCGGCCTGAGCGTCAGGCCGCACCAGAACCCGTACAGACAGCCGACCAGGATTCCGAAGCCGAGAATCACAGCAAGCGCATGGAGAAAAGCGGCCAATGCGTCGCCCATCACCAACCCGTTCCGCGCTGCGGCGCGTGTTCATCCGCAGGGCGCGGTTTGATTCGCAGCCCACGCCAGAAGCCGAGCAGCATCAGGCCGATGAATCCAAGACTGAGGACCAGCGGCAATTTCACCCAGATCGCGGCGAGGATGTCGAACATGCAGTGTCTCCCGCCTCTTGGTCGCGGCACCAGGCACTTTCGTTCACCGCGGAGCTGCGCGATGGCCGCAAAATACCAGTCTTGACGTGCGAAGCACGCCTGCGATGCGCTAGACTCTGCTCCGCCTGATCGGCCCTGCACCGGAGCGACAATGTCCGAAGACGAAAAAACCGTTCGCCGTATCCTGCATTTCAAGTTCACGCTGCCGTCGGCGGACTCAGCGCAATTTCTCAGCATGCTGAAAACGTCGAAGCCCTATTCCACCATTTTCGGCGAGGTGAAGGTGCGCTTCCTCCAGAATGCGGACGATCGCGCCAAGATTCTTCAGATCGTCGAATATAACGCCCCGAAGTCCATCGAGGCCAACCGGCAGTCGCTCGCGTCCGACCCGCGGGTGCAGGCCTATCTGCAGGTCTGGCGCTCGATGGCGCCGAATGTGGAAATGGACGTGTATCAGGAACTGGAGGGATAGCTTTCGAAGCCTTCGGTTAGCGGCACAAGCGCACACCCGCGCTTGTTGCAAGTACGCTGCTCCGGACGAGCACGTTTGCTCTACCGTTGCGGCCCTCGCGACGCGCACGACAGCCGCAACGGAGAGGCTTGGTCAGTAGTACCGATAGCCGTACCCGCGCCCATAATACGGATAGTAACCGCCGTAATAACCACGGCCGTAATAGCCGCGACCGTAGTAGCCGCCGCCATAACCGTAATAGCCACGCCCGTAGCCGTAGTAACCGCGGCCGTAGCCGTAATAGTGAACGCTCTCGACCGGCGTGAGCGTCTCGGCGGTGACCGCAAGATTGCCTCCTGCGACCAACGGCGATGCCGAAGCGCCGTAGGGCACAGTTGCGAGCAGCGAAACGACGAGAATAATCAGGGGTGCCTTGCCATGCATCGAACCCTCCTGAGGTTCAGGCACGACTTACAGGGCCGCATGGCACTGCATCGTGCCGCTAGCTTCCACCCGCCTTCAGCATGGGCCTTAAGGCCGCGCGTTGGGAAGTGGCGCGGGACAGGCTCCGCATCACATTTCTGTAACTGCCGGGCAGTTCGCCGCGGCGCACACAACCGCTAGCTTCGCAGCTCCGTCAGCCCTTCATACAGTTTCAGCGCCTCGGGATTGGCGAGCGCTTCGGTGTTCTTCACCGGGCGGCCATGCACCACGTCGCGAACCGCGAGCTCGGTGATCTTGCCGGACTTGGTGCGAGGGATGTCCGCGATCTGGATGATCTTGGCCGGCACATGGCGCGGTGACGCGCCGGTGCGTATCTTCTTCTTGATGACATCGCGCAGGGCATCGTCGAGCGTCACGCCGTCCTTGCAACGAACAAACAGGATCACACGCACATCGCCCTCGAAATCCTGTCCGATGGCGATCGCTTCCATCACTTCCGGAATCTGCTCGACCTGCGCGTAGATTTCCGCAGTCCCGATGCGCACGCCACCGGGATTGAGCGTTGCATCCGAGCGGCCATGAATGATCAGTCCGCCATGCCTGGTCCACTCTGCAAAGTCGCCGTGGCACCAGACATTCGGGAAACGCTCGAAATAGGCAGCGTGATATTTCTTGCCGTCCGGATCGTTCCAGAACATCACCGGCATCGACGTGAAGGGCTTCACGCAGACAAGCTCGCCCTTCTCCTCGGCGATATGCTTACCACCGTCCGACCACACATCCACGGCCATGCCGAGGCCCGCAGCCTGGATTTCTCCGCGATAGACCGGCGCAGTTGGATCGCCGAGCACGAAGCACGACACGATGTCGGTACCGCCCGAGATCGATGCGAGATGCAGGTCCTTCTTGATGTCGGAATAGACGTAGTCGAAGCTTTCCGCTGCGAGCGGCGAACCGGTCGAGGTCATCACCCGCACTGACGACAGATCATGATTCTTCGCCGGATTGACGCCGGCCTTCTTGCAGGCGTCGATGTATTTCGCGCTGGTGCCGAACAGCGTGATTTTCTCGTCCTGCGCATAGTCGAACAGCACGTCCGGCTTCGGCGCGAAGGGCGATCCGTCCCACAGAATGAGCGTTGCACCGGCGCCGATACCGGACACGAGCCAATTCCACATCATCCAGCCGAGCGTGGTGAAATAGAAGACGCGATCGCCGTCGCGGACATCGCTCTGCAGCCGATGCTCTTTCAGGTGCTGCAACAGCGTGCCGCCACCGCCATGCACGATGCATTTCGGCACGCCGGTCGTGCCGGACGAATAGAGGATGTAGACGGGATGATTGAAGGGGACGCGCGTGTAGGTCACCGGCTTCGCCGAAAAATCCTTCAGGAAGGCATCGAGCGTTACCGCGCGCGGCACATTGGCCGCGACCGCGTCTGCAGTCTTCAGATAGGGGACAATGACGACCTTCTGCGCAGTGGGAAGCTGGCCGGCAATGGCCGCAAGCCGTTCGGTGAGATCGATCGACTTGCCGTTGTACCAGTAGCCGTCGACCGCAAGGAACAGCTTCGGCTCGATCTGGCCAAAACGGTCCAGCACGCCGCGTTCGCCAAAATCAGGCGAGCAGGATGACCAGATCGCGCCGAGAGAGGTGACCGCGAGCATGAGCCCGACCGATTCGGGCAGGTTTGGCAGCATCGCGGCGACCCGGTCGCCCTTCCCCACGCCGGCCGCGGCGAGCGCCTGCTGGGCGCGCGAGACGAAGCTGTGCAATTCGTCCCATGACCACCTGTAGGACACCTTGTCCTCGCCGCGGAACACCATGGCGTCCCCGCTTCCGCGCTTGCGCAGCAGGTTTTCGGCGAAATTGATCTGTGCGTCGGGGAAAAATTGCGCGCCCGGCATCTTGTCTCCGTCGATCAGCCGGCGCGCCCCCTTGTCGCCGATGACGCCGCAATAATCCCACACCTGATCCCAGAACAGGTCAGGATGGGCGACCGACCATGAATGCAGTTCCTTGTAGGAAGACAGTGCGAGGCCGTGGCGGGCATTGACCTGCCGCATGAAATCCATGACCTGGCTCGCGGCCGCGCGTTCCGGGCTTGGCGTCCATAGCGGTGCATCATTCATCGAAAAATCCCCCTCCGGCCGGCCGAGTGTAACCTGCTCTCATTACACTAGAAATAGCCCAGGCCGGCGCCCGGGCAGAAGGCCACGAAAGCGTCACAGACGGATGATGATTTGCAGCACGCGCAAGGTTGCGCCGTCAGACCCCGGGCCCGTATAATTCGGCCTCTTCTCGAAACCGGAAAAATGAAGTTGTCAGCGGTCACCGGCTTTAAACGCCTGGCTCTCGCAGTGGGTGCCCTCGTCCTGGGCGTTTTCGGTGCGCTGGCTGTGGTCTCGTTCCTGATTCCGACGGATCAGGTCCGCGAGGCCGTGAAATCCGAGATTCGCGCTGCGACCGGCCTCGACCCGTTGCTGCGGGGCGATGTATCGGTTTCGCTCTTCCCTTATGGCCAGGTCACTCTGGCGGATGTTGCCCTCGGCGAAGGCCCCGGCGAACCGCCGCTCCAGGCCAACCGTATCGTGGTTCGGCTGAGTTTCCTGCCGCTTCTGCTGGGGCGCATCGACATCGCGGATATCACACTGGCCGATCCGCGAATCCTCGTGGCCGTGGACAAGGCCGGCCGCTCCAACTGGGAGGGCCTGCGCACGACGCTCGACCGCGCGGTGGAGCCGGGCACGCCATCCTTCTCCGAGATCCGTATCAACAACGGCACGCTGATCGTGCGCGACGATTATCGCGACATCCACGAATACGTGTCCCACGCCGACCTGTCCCTCGCCTGGCCGGCGATATCGCGCAGCTTCGCGGTGACCGGCAGCGCCCGCTATCGCGGGGAGACGATCGAAGTCGGCGTCACGCTCGCCAACTTCGCCGCGGCCCTTCACGGCGAACGCTCGGTGCTGAAGCTTCGCCTCGCCGGTCCGCCCCTGAAGTTCACGTTCGACGGCGCAATGGCCACCCGGCCGACATTGAAGATCGAAGGCGCCGCCTCCGCCGATTCACCCTCGCTGCGACGTGCGATGGTCTGGCTCGGCAAGAAGCCGCTGCCGGGCGGCGGCTTCGAGCGGCTTTCGCTCAAGGCGCAGACCAACATGGTCGGCGGCACGATCGCGCTCTCGCAGGTGAATCTGGAACTCGACGGCAATGTCGCCGAGGGCGTGCTCACCTTCGCGGCAGATGGACGACAGACCCTGCAGGGCACACTCGCGGTCGATGCCCTCGACCTGACGCCGTATCTTTCCACCGTGCGCCTGCTGACCGGACCGGAGCGCGAATGGAGCCGCTCGCGGCTCGATCTCGACGGCCTCACGACCGCCGATCTCGATCTTCGCCTGTCGGCGGGCAAGGTGACCATCGGCTCGACCACTCTCGGACGCACCGCCATCGCCACCAACCTGCGTGGCGGGAAGCTGGGCGTCACCATCGGCGAGTCGCGCAGCTTCGGTGGCGTGATCCGTGGCAGCATCGGTCTTGCCAGTACCGATCAGGGCGCGACATTCGCTTCACAACTGCAGTTCGACGGGGTGAATCTCGAGCGCTGCATCGGCGATCTGTTGGGCGTGAAGCGGATCGAGGGCAAGGGCAGCATGACGCTATCCCTTGAGGGCTCGGGACCGAATGTGTACGCCCTGACGCGTACGCTCGACGGTGAAGCGACCCTGACCAGCACCAAGGGCGCACTCACCGGATTGAATGTCGAGCAATTGCTGCGGCGGCTGGAACGCCGACCGCTGTCGGGTGGAAGCGAGTTCCGGAGTGGCCGCACACCCTTCGAGGAATTGTCGATCAAGATGAAGATCGCGCAGGGCAATGTCACCGTGGAAGACGTGAACCTGCGCGGGTCCGCGGTGCGGCTCGATATCGCCGGCGAGGCATCGATCCCCTCCCGTGATCTCGATCTCAAGGGCGTTGCGACACTGGTTTCGGCGAACGCCAACAGCAAGTCATTCGAGCTGCCCTTTGCAGTCCAGGGCCCCTGGGACGATCCGCTCGTACTGCCGGATGCGCAGATCCTGATCCAGCGCTCTGGCGCCGCGGCGCCGCTGCTCGAGGCGCTGCGCGCCCGGCGCGACGCCGCCCGCACGCCGCCGGCAACGACACCCGCGGTGCAGACGCCTGAGCAGCCCGCGACCAAAGATGCGACCCCTGTTCCTGCCGCGCCATCACCGGCCAAGGAAGCTTCGACGCCACCGACCGCTGCGCCGGAACCTGCGCAACCTGTTCTGCCCGCCGCTCCTTCGATCGTGCCCGGACCGGAAGCCAAGCCGGAGGCGCCTGCTGCACGCGAAGCCGTCCTTCCGCCTGAGCCGGAGCCCGCCGCACCCATTGACGCGGCACCCGCGACGGAACCCGACGCGGCACAGCCCTCAGTGCCTGAAGCCGACGCCGCCGCGCCGGCGCCGACCGAAAAAGCCGAATAAACGCAATAGCCGATACGCTGTCCGTAGCGGCGTGAGCGCATTCGACTATGATTCGCCGATCGCGAATCAGAGACCGCGAATGCTGTTTCCCATGCTGCGCACGCTGGTGAAGGTCGCCGTTGCCTCACTCATCGTCGGCACCATCCTCTCGCATTTCGGCATTACAGCCGAGGCCCTGCTGCGCGAAGCGGGCGTGACACCCGAGCGCGTGACCGAATACGGACGCCGCGCCTGGGACTGGGCCGCGCCGAACCTGATGCTCGGCGCGATCGTCATTATCCCGGTGTGGTTCCTGGTCTTCCTGTTCAGGCCGCCAGGCGCCAGCAGCGAGTGATGTTTCCCTCTCCCGTTTCAAGAGAGGGACATCACACCGCCCGCAACATTCCCGTCTTCGGATGGCAGTTGCGATATTCGAAGAACTGCTCATCGGCGGCCGCGACCGTAACCTCGTGATAGAGGCGCAGCTTCGCCGCCGGACCGAGCTTCATCAGGTACTTCATCGCAGCACCGAAGATCGCCACATGCGTCGGATGCGATTCCGACCAGCGTTCGAGCGCATCGAGACTTCTCCACCAGCTCATGCCGAACGATTTCTCGACCGGCTTTCCGTCCGGGCCGACCACGGTCATGTACCGGTTGGCGAAGCAGCCGCATGACAGCCCCTCGTCGCGCAGGAAATCCATGCCGGCGCGCAACACAGGCTCGACATCGTCGAGATACATCCTCCGCTCGGCATCGTCGGTGTCAGACCAGTCCTGTCCGGAGCGGATCAGGCAGAGATTTTCGTGCGGTACGATCCGGATATGGCCGTTTCCGCCGTCCGCCTTCGGCGCGCCGGCCGGCGCCATTGCATCGGTCTGGCTGAGCGGTATGCGATCGCGCATGCCCCCCCAGTACGCGTGCTCTCGCACCATATCGCTCAGTCCGTCGGCCACAGCCGCAAGGCCTTCCATGCGACCGACGGAGGAGAACAGGGTCTCGTAACGCGTAATCGACGGACGCAGAATTTCGGTGAAGAAGCCGAATGGACCCGGTTTCTCCGCGCCCGCCCAGGCAGCGCCATGCGAGGCAAACCACGCGTCGAAACGCAGCGGATCGTCCCAATAGGCGATGCTGATGATCGTCTCGAAGCCTTCCTCATCGGTGTAGTGTGCACGATCCCAGTGACCGGGACCGTTCTCGGCTCCGAATGCAGTGGCGATCTCGGCCAGCGGCGCAGCCGTTGCGGCCTCGTCCGCCGCCTGGAACTGCAATCCGAAATAGGCCATGACCACGCGAGCGACGCTCGGCTTGTGACGCGCGACGAATGCCGGATACGGCGGCGTGTAATCGTCGCCGTATCGGGTGTGGCGGGTGCGCGCAGTCTTCAGGTAATCGGGGATTGCCGATTCCATCAGGCGGCCTCCTCGCTCCCGTCCTTCACCAGGGAAAGCCCATCGCTCCGCACCGCCTGGGTAGCGGGGGCATCGGCGCTTCCGCGCGTCACTTCGGCGCCCGTGCGCCGCTTCAGGACCACGCGATCACCCGGTGTCTTGTCGAGTACGAGACGCGTGACGTCAGGCCGTGCGTAATGTCCGGCCGGATCCGCGGCTGCCTTTGCGAGCGAGATCATGCCAAGATCGATATCGGCATAGACCAGCCCTTCCTCGGTTTCGGGCAACGGCGCGTGCATCAATTGGCCGTCCGGCGCGTAGATCGTCGCAAAGCCGCCGCCCTGCAGCAGCAATTGCTTCTTCATGTCGTCGCCGCACAGCATGTCGATCATGTCCTTCGACACGGTCGCGCAGGGTGCGATCACGAAGCAGCCGCCCTCGACCGCGTAGATGCGGCTTGCGGCATTGTTGACCTCAGGTCCGAGCGCATAGGCGCCGCCGCGATACAGCGAGAAGCTCGGCCACGCCGCAATATGGACCTGCTCGTTCTGCGCATACATCGCGTATTTCGACAACGGCTGAAGATGCTCCCAGCAGCACAATGCGCCGACGCGCCCGAGATCGGTTTCGAATACGGAGAGATCGGAGCCGTCGCCCTCGCCGAACACCGTGCGCTCGACATGGGTCGGCTTCAGCTTGCGACGCTTGGCGATGGTTTCACCGTCCTGGCCGATGATCCATTGCCCCATATAAAGACTGCCACCGTGCTTCTCGCTGTGGCCCATCACCACCATGATGTTGTTGTCTTTCGCCGCCTTGGCGATGCGCTCGGCTTGCGGCGAGCCATAGACGAGCGAGTTGTCGTGGTAGCGCTGGACGAACTGCATGCCCCAGGCGGGGGAATCGAGCCAGATGAACCACGGATAGCCGGGAATGAATGTCTCCGGAAACGCGATCAGCGACGCGCCATTCGCGGCCGCCTCCTTGATGAGGGCAACACACTTGTCGACCGTCTTGTCGAGATCGAGAAAGACCGGTGCGGCCTGCACCGCGGCGACCTTGTACTTCGGATGCGTGACGGACATGGGCAATCTCCCCTCTGAGAACGGCTTTGCGCGTTCAAACTGCGCAAATGCTAGGCCGACGCGCCGTTTCCGGCTTGCCTCCGCCTCGCGCCGGACTTGACTGAGCCTCGCATGCCCGTCTTCCCGAGCACGGATTTGCCTCATTTTCCGCGTGGACAGCAGCAACGGGCTTGGTACGCTTGGGGCATGCACAAGCTCTGGTCCACAGACGCTGTGGAAGCGCCGGATCGCCTCGCCTACTGGATCGAGGCGGTGTGCAACACCTATGTGCAGCTCGATTGCGACACGCCGCGGCGTGATGCCTCGTTCAGCGGAACGATCGAAGCCAATCAGCTCGCAACGCTTGGGCTGTCGCGTGTGACATCGTCACCGCAATGGGTTCGCCGCACACCAGCAAAGATCGGACGCACGACCGAAGACTATTTCCTGGTCAGCATCCAGACCAGGGGCCACGGCAAGATCGTGCAGGACGGACGCGTCGCGGAGTTGGCGCCCGGCGACTTCGCGCTCTACGACTCGACGCGGCCCTACGAACTCATCTTCGACGAGCCGTTCCAGCAGCACGTCCTCCAATTGCCGGGCGCCGTCCTGCGCGGGCGCTTGCGAAACACCGAGACGCTGACGGCGCGCACGGTTTGCGGCAACCGCGGCGCCGGCCATCTGATGATCGGCATGATCAATACGCTCGCCGCCGATATCGATACGCTCGAAGCCGGTTCGGTCGCTGCGATCGCGGAGAGCGTGGAAAATATTCTGGTGGCGGGGCTATGCTCGCTACCGGGCGCTGCCGATCCGGCGGTGTCGCAACTCACCGCCTATCATCGCGACCAGATCAAGACTTACGTTCTGCGTCACTTGCGCGACCCGCATTTGTCGGTGAACACGATCGCGGCGCATCTGAAGTTGTCGCCGAGCACGATCTATCGCGCATTCGCGGGCGAGCCGACGTCGCTCAACAGCTGGATCTGGAACCAGCGGCTGGACGGCGCGAAGCGTGATATCTGCGACCCCGCGCTTGCTGGCCGCACCATCACCGACATTGCCTTCAGCTGGGGATTCAACGACGCGGCGCATTTCAGCCGCATCTTCCGCGCGCGGTTCGGGTGCTCGGCACGAGAATTGCGCGCGTCCATCTCTACTTCGTTATAAGCGCGTCGCAATTACAACGCGCCCATCGCCTCACCCTTCTCCGCTGCCGCGTAACGCTTCGTCAGCAGCGAGGCTGCAACCACCACGACCGCGACAAACGCCAGCATCAGTGTGCTCACCGCATTGATTTCCGGTTTCACGCCAAGCCGGACCTCCGAATAAATCCGGATCGGCAGGGTGGTCGCACCTGGCGCTGTGGTGAAACTCGCGATGACGAAGTCATCGAGCGACAGCGTGAAGGCCAGCATGAAACCCGCCAGGATCGCCGGCAGAATAAGAGGGAAGGTCACCGTCATGAACGCACGAAATGGCGGGCAGCCGAGGTCCATCGCCGCCTCTTCCAGACTCCAGTCGAAGGTCAGCAGCCGGGACTGAACGATTACTGTAACGAAACCCATGGTCAGCGTGGTATGCGCCAGTGCGATCGTGACGATACCGCGCTCGATGTCGATGGCGACGAACAACAGCAGCAGCGCCAGACCGATGATGACTTCCGGCATCACCATCGGCGCATAGACCATTGCCGAGAACGGCAGCCGGCCGCGGAAGCGTCCCATGCGAACAAGCGCCAGCGCCGCGAGCGTACCCAGCACGGTCGCAAGGCAGGCCGACATGAACGCGACCCGGATACTGACCCAGGCCGCCTGCAGGATCGCAGAATC
>NZ_DATMRV010000271.1:0-3574 GCF_035565795.1 Pseudorhodoplanes sp. | reverse complement strand
GTCGCCATCCGGCTTCAGGATGGTGACGCAGGGTAGCGTCACCGACTGACCATCCTGGCGCGTATAGGTCACCGCGACTTCGAGGATCGATTCCCCTGCATGGTCCCACCGGTTGATGAACTCGTGCTTCAGGCCGCGGATAGTTGACCAGAACTGCCCGATGGCGCCGGCGATCTGGTCGGGCCCCTCGGCGGCTGGGAAATTGCCGAAGGTCACCTTGGCATTTGGGCTGTGCATCGACTTGAAGGTCTCGAGATCCATCGCATCGACCGCGTCGTAATAGCGCTTGATGAGAGCATTGCGGTCGCTCTTCATCTTGCGGATCGCGGCGAGAGTCGCATCGACCGCCTTGAGATAGTCCTTCTCGACCACCTTGCCGTACTCGACCTCCTCCGGGCTTCCATCCGGCACGCCTGCAAGCTTCAGCTTGAAACTGAATCGCAGTCCCAGCCCGCTTTCATCTTCCTCGATCAGATTGAGGATAGTTCCGAGAACGGAGCCGTCCAGCCGCACGAATTCGACCTGACGCTCCGGCGTCAGCGTGATGCGCTCGCGGCACCGCTCGCCGCGAAACTCGATTTCGCGGACAAATACCCTGTCGCTTTCCCGGTTGAGGACCTTGCAGTGGGTCATGGCCGGGACGAACGGCAACGCATTGTCCGCTTTCATCACCAGACCCTTCCAGACGTCGCTACGTGTCAGGACCGGTTGGCCGGGCTCGTTGACCGGAATTCGCTTCGAGACTTCGATCATTGTCGTACCTCGTGGCTTGGCTGATAATGGCTTGGCAATGAAGACCGGCCGGACCGGACGGCTATTACCAAGGACGAGCGCTGCCGGCCTCTCGGCCTTGCAAGGCCCGGAACCGCAGCGGGTCGGCGCCATGACGACAATCGGATATCGGCTTGATCCAGGTCATTCCGCTCTTCCTCCCACCGCGGCATCTTGTTTCCGATGCCCTGACTTTTCGCGTCGTGGCTTGACTTCAGGTCGTACCGTACCGGACGTTACGGCAAAACTCCAGATGCTGCCAGCCAAAAGTTTGGGTCTGGCTCCAAATACAATTCCTTGGCATAGCTTGGACAATGGAATCGCTAAAGAAATCGGCGAAAGCGGCTGCAAGCTCCGACAGCGATGCCGCGGGCGGCGGAAGGCGCCAGCGCACTGCCGTCAAACGCGAGAAGATCGTACGGTCAGCCGCAAAGCTGTTTCTCGAGCGCGGCTACGAAAGCGTCTCGATCAACGAGATCATCGCGGTCGTCGGCGGCTCAAAGGAAACGATCTATTCCAACTTCGGGAACAAGGCGAAGCTGTTCGAAGCGGTCGTTCAACAGCTCTGCGCAGATGTCACGATCCACATCGACACCCGGCCGATCGGCACGCTGGAGGAGCAGGCAACGCGCATTGCGCATTCCTTCGTCTCGACCGTGCTCACGCCGCAGATCATATCCTTCCATCGCCTGGTCACGTCGATCGGCCGCGACTTTCCGACGGCTGGGCGCCTGTTCTATCAAACAGGACCCGAGACGGTGTATCGCATCTTCGCGGAATGGATCGAGCACCATCAGAAGAGCGGCAACATCCGTGCGGACCATGACCCTCGCCGCCTCGCGATCCTGTTTCACGACATGCTGATTGGCGAACAGATCCTCAGCTGGCTGACCTCCGCCTCGACCCAGAAGGATCGTGCGAAGCGTATCGACCAGACCGTCGAACTCGCGGTTTCGGTCTTTCTTGGCGGTTGTGCGACCCGCGGCAAAGGCTCGCAAACAAGGAAGTCAGCCCCGTAAGCACAAGCATGATCGCGGCGCTGCGATCCTCCGCCGCGATTCATTTCAAAGCAGAAACAGATCGTTAGTTGGCCAACGCCGATCAGTTGCGCTTGCAACGATTGAGCGCGGCACAGCACGCGCGAATCTCCATTGTCAAAATCCTCCCGCACGTGCAGTATACGTACCGTAACGAACGTTACGCTTTCACAGGGAGGAAGCGGGATGCAGCAGGAAGCGAAACGCTCCGCAGCCGTTCACACGCTGGCGGCGCGGCCGGAATTCACCGACATCATCGCGAGGATTCGAAAACTCGCACCCGACATCAGTGCGCGAGCATTGAGTGCGGAAAAAGCAAAGCGCGTTCCCGCCGAGACCATGGACGCGCTGCGCGATGCGAATGTGTTTCGCGTGATGCAGCCGAAGCGCTTCGGCGGTTACGAATACGGGCCCGCCGAACTCGCGCAAATCGGCTTCGAACTCGGACGCGCCTGCGGCTCGACCGGATGGTGTGGAACGCTCGCGGTCTGCTTCGGCTGGAAGACCGCCTTCTTCCCGCTCGAGGCGCAGCAGGAAGTCTGGGACAATCCCGAGAATCTGCTGTCGGTCGCTTACCTGCCCTCACCGAAGGTCGAGGTGGTGGACGGCGGCATCAAGCTCGCCGGCACCTGGCCGTGGGCGAGCGGCATCGACAGCGCCGCATGGCTTATCCTTGCGGCCTTGCTTCCGGGCAAGGACGGACCGCCAACGCCGGCATGGTGTCTCGTGCCGGTGCGCGATGTCGTGGTTGATCACGACAGCTGGAATGTTGCCGGCTTGCAGGGCACCGGATCGAAAACCGTTCATATCAAGGACGCGATCTTCGTGCCTGGTCACCGCGTCCTGCCGCTCCCGCTCGTCTTCGCCGGCAAGGTGCCTGGCCTTCAGGTGCCGGATAACACGCCGGCGCGCTTCGGCTATCCGACCTTCGGCCCGACCGCCCTCGTCTCACCCATCGTCGGCATGGCGCAGGGCGCGCTCGACGCCTTCACCGAGACCGCGCGGGATGCCAAGCGCATGGCGCGGCCGGGCGTGTTCGAGAAGGTCGCCGAACAGCCCCTGATCCAGAGCCTGATCGGCCGTGCCTCGGCGCAGATCGATGCCGCCCGCACCCTGATGGCGACGAGCCTGAAGGAAGGCCAGGACGTCATCCTCTCCGGTGGCACCCTCGAGATCGAGCAGCGCGTGCGAATCCGGCGCAATCACGGCTTTGCCGGGCGCACGTCCTCCGATGTCGTCAACGAGATCTTCCAGAAGTCGGGCGCACAGGCGGCCGACGAAAAGAACAAGGTCCAGCGCTTCTGGCGCGATGCCAACACGGCTGCACTGCATGCCAGTCTGGATTGGGATACGCTCTCTGCCCTGTACGGCACGCAGCAACTCGGGCTGCCGCCGCAAGGCGTGTTCTGAACGATCTGTTCTGAATGATTTTGGCCGGAGCTGCGGCTCCGGCCATACGAGGCAACGCCGATCAGATGCCGCTACTTGAAGCCGGCGCGGGCGAACACATCCGCGATATCCGGCGCCAGGTTCTGGGCGGCCGCATGATCCTGTGACGCCTGCTCGGCCAAGCCCTTTCTGGAATGGGCCAGCCCGCGGCCGTATAGCGCGGTTGCCAATTTCGGATCGAGGCGCAGCGCTGCCGTGTAATCGGAAATCGCCAGGTCCCATTCTCCGAGCTTCAAATAGACAAAGCCGCGCCCGTCATAGGCTGCTGCATTTTGCTCGTGCTTGAGCGACTCGGCGCAGTCGGCCAGTGCGGCCTG
>NZ_DATMRV010000270.1:0-5643 GCF_035565795.1 Pseudorhodoplanes sp. | reverse complement strand
CTTGGCGTAAGCGAGCAGCACCGCGAGCTCGGGCCGCGTGAGCGCCTGCTGGCGGCGGCGGCGTTCCGCGATCTCGATGTCGTCCGGCAGAAATTCGACAGCGCGATCCAGCAGTCCGCGCCCTTCCAGCGTCTGCATGAGACGCTGGCGCGACGCGAGATCTTCCATGCCGTTCAGTTCCGCGAGCGAGATCGCAAGCGTCTGCAGGTAGTTGTTGCGCAGGACAAGCGCCGCCACTTCGTCGGTCATCGACGTCAGCAGCTCATTACGATCGGGCAGGCTGAGCGCGCCGGTCCGCACCGGGCCGCCGAGCGCGATCTTGATATTCACTTCAAGGTCGGAGGTGTTGACGCCGGCCGAGTTGTCGATCGCGTCGGTGTTCAGCCGCACGCCATTCTGCGCCGCCTCGACGCGGCCGCGTTGCGTCATGCCGAGATTGGCGCCCTCGCCGATCACCTTGCAGTTCAGGTCCGAACCGATGACGCGGATTGCATCATTGGCGCGGTCACCCACCTGCTCATCGGTTTCGCTCGCGGCGCGGACATAGGTTCCGATGCCGCCGAAGAACAGAAGATCGGCATCCGCCTTCAGGATGGCGCTCATCACCTGCGCCGGCGTCGCCTTGTCCGCGTTCAGGTTCAGCAGCGCCTTCATTTCGGGCGACAGCGGGATTTCCTTCAGCGAGCGCGGAAACACGCCGCCGCCCCTGGAAATCAGCCCCATGTCATAGTCCTGCCAGCTCGAGCGCGGCAGATCGAACAGACGCTGCCGTTCGGCGAAGCTTTTCGCCGGATCGGGATCGGGGTCGATGAAGATGTCGCGGTGATCGAAGGCCGCGACCAGCTTGATCGTCTTTTCCCGCAGCATGCCGTTGCCGAACACGTCGCCGGACATGTCGCCAACGCCAACCACCGTGAACGGAGTCACGCCGATATCGATGTCCATCTCGCGGAAATGCCGCTTCACCGCCTCCCACGCACCGCGTGCGGTGATGCCCATCTTCTTGTGGTCGTAGCCGGCCGAGCCACCGGAGGCGAAGGCGTCGCCAAGCCAGAACTTGCGCGAGGTGGAAATCTCGTTCGCCGTGTCCGAGAAGGTCGCCGTGCCCTTGTCGGCAGCGACAACGAGATAGGGATCGTCGGAATCGTGGCGCACGACATTGTCCGGCGGCACCACTGCGCCTTCCGGCGAAAGATTGTCGGTGACGTCGAGCAGCGAGCCGATGAACAGCTTGTAGGCGGCAATGCCTTCGGCCGCGATCGCCTCGCGCGTGCCGCCGATCGGCAGATGCTTCGGAACGAAGCCGCCCTTGGCGCCGACCGGCACGATCACCGCATTCTTGACCTGCTGCGCTTTCACGAGACCGAGAATTTCCGTGCGGAAATCCTGCGGCCGGTCCGACCAGCGAATGCCGCCGCGCGCCACCTTGCCAAAGCGCAGATGCACACCTTCGACTCGCGGCGAATAGACGAAGATTTCGTAGAGCGGTCGCGGCGCCGGCAGCGTCGTCAGCTTGCCGCTTTCGTATTTGATTGCGACCTGCTGCTTGGGATGGCCGTCATCGGCAATCTGGTAGAAGTTGGTACGGATCGCCGACTGCACCGCATTCACGAAGTGCCGCAGGATGCGGTCTTCGTCGAGCGAGGGCACTTTCTCGAGCGCGGCCTCGATCGCCGCAACGATCTCGCGTTCCTTGCTCGCGCGGCCGATGTCCGCCTCGGAACGCGGATCGAACCGCGCATGGAACAGCGCGACGATCTGCGACGCGATCTGCGGATGCGCGCGCAATGTCGCCCACATATAATCCTGCGAGAATGGCAGCCGCACCTGCCGCAGGAACCGCGATATCGAACGGATCAGAACGATATCGCGCCATTGCAATCCGGCCTTCAGGACAAGCGCGTTGTAACCGTCATTCTCGGCGATGCCGCGCATCACCATCAGGAAACAGGCTTCGAGCGCAACTTCCAATGCGTCGATGTCGATCGGCGCGCCGTCGGCGCTTTCGAGCGACATGTCGTGCAGCCAGACATGGGTCTCGGGTGGCGTGCCGGGGCGAATTTCGTAAGTGCGTTCGTCGACGACCCGAAAGCCCATATTTTCCAGCACCGGCACGCGGGCGGATAGCGGGATCGCGCCGCCATAGCTCCAGACCTTCAGCCCGACGCAATGGCTCTGGCCGCCGGTCCGCGAATGGAAGTCGACACTGAGCGGACGCTCCGCCGACAGACCCTCGATGGTCCGGATATTGTCGAGCGCGATCTGCGGCGAATAGCGGTCGCGGAAGCTGGCGCTGAATGCGTTGCGATAGCGCTCGAACAGCTTGCGCGCACGGGCCGGTTCCTGCGTACGCTCGATCTCCTCGCCGAGCGCATCGCGCCAGGTCCGCACGATCGCGGAGACGCCCTGTTCCAGCTCGTCCCTGGTCGGATCCTCGATCGGCTCGGCCGAACGCGCGATGATGAAATGTGCGCGCATCATCGGCCCTTCGGGGAAGAACAGGCTGAGACCGCTGACATGGCCCTTGTAGCGCGCGGACAGAAGGTCGCCGACCGCCTCGACCACATCGTTCGAGGAGCGGGCGCGCGGCAGATAGACGAGGATCGACATGAAGCGGTCGAAGCGATCACGCCGCGCCAGCACCCGAACGCGCGGGCGCTCTTCAAGCTGGAGGATCAGCATCGCGAATTCGAAGAGGAGATCGCTGCCGACGCGGAACAGATCGTCGCGCGGATAGGTTTCCAGCACGTTGACCAGCGCCTTGCCGGAATGGCCGGACGGCGTGAAGCGCGCGCGCTTGAGCAAGCCATCGACCTTGAGGCGCAGATAAGGGATCGAGCGCGTGGAGCGGGTATAGGCCGTGGAGGTGAACAGGCCGACGATGCGCACTTCCCCGGCGACGTTGCCATTCGCGTCAAAGCGCTTCACGATCACCATGTCCATGAACACGCGGCGGTGCACGCGCGAGCGCACGCTGGCCTTGGTGATCATGAGCGCGCTCGGCTCGCCATAGAAGCGATGCAGACCGCGCAGGATCACCTCCTGACCGGAGCGTCCTCTCAACTCGTGAGTGTCCGCCCTGCGCAGTACGCCGAGACCGGAGTCCGGCACCATGACCGGTTCGCGATCGGGACCTGCGACCTTGTATTCGCGGATCCCAAGGAAGGTGAAATTCTGGCCGACCAGCCATTCCAGGAAATCGACGGCTTCCTTCTGTTCGGTTTCAGGAACCGGTGGCGGGTTGGTCTTCATGCCGGCGATCAGGTCGCCGACTCGCTCGAGCATGGGCCGCCAGTCCTGCACCGCGACGCTTACATCGGACAGGACCTGCTCCAGACCGACGATCAGCGTGTTCTGCATCGCGACGTCCTGGATGCGATCCATATGGATATGCATAAAGCTTTCGCGATGTACTGCCTCGTCGGCCGGCTCTTCGGCCGAAACCTGCTCGATGTGGCCCGCAGCATCGCGCGCCACGGTGAAGATCGGATGCACGACAAGCTGCACCTGGGCATGGCGCGCCGTGAGCTCGGCCATCACCGAATCAACGATGAACGGCATGTCGTCGTTGATGATCTCCAGCACCGAAACCGAGCGGCTGCGGCCGGTATCCTGACCACCCTCCGGCGTGTAGATGCGGATCTTCGGGATGCCGGGGCGACGTTCCTCAAGAAACGCATAGGCCTGCACTGCAAACGCCGCGATCTCGTTCGGCGTATAGCCCGCCAGATCCTCTGCCGACGCTCCCGAGAACAGACGGGCCACGAAGCCGTCGGGCACGCTGGTGCGTTGCGCCCGCAACGCGGCTTCCGCCTGCTCGATGAGTTGAGCAACGCCGCGTTCACCCGCGGTTGCAGGCGGATTCTGGATATTCATGACAGCGGCCTCTCCTAGCAGTCCGAGTGTCGCCTACCGGCAGCTCTTCGTCGAGGATGCATCCCCGCCGATCTCACGATCGTGAGTGCTGCGCCGCAACATACAATTGATGCATTTCGCCGGATCTATCCGGGCGATACGCTTGGCGCGATAGCAGGGAGCGATGAAAGTGGCAAAGGCACAGAAGAAGCCGGCACGAGGAAACCCGCGGGCGAGCGAACTCGCTGCCATTCCTCGCAACAGGACATCGGTCGATGACAAGCCCCGGACAGCTGCTGCCAAGGCCGGCGCGCTGACGAAGTCGGGGCTGCTCAAACCGGCGCCGTCGGCCGCGGCCACGGATGACATCACCTTCGTCGCGCTCTCGCTGCCGGAACCCGCTCTCAACGAGGAGATGCAGGCCTATTTCGACAAATGCATGGATAAGCTCGGCTTCATTCCCAACGTGCTGAAGGCCTACGCCTTCGACATGAAGAAGCTCGAGGCATTCGTCGCGATGTATAACGACCTGATGCTTGGGCCATCGGGCCTGAGCAAGCTCGAACGCGAGATGATCGCAGTCGCTGTGTCGTCACAGAACCGCTGCTATTACTGCCTGGTGGCCCATGGCGCGGCAGTGCGCCAGCTCTCCGGCGATCCGCCGCTCGGCGAACTCATGGTCATGAACTACCGGGCGGCGCGGCTTTCGAAGCGCCAGCGCGCGATGCTGGATTTCGCGGTGAAGCTGACCAACGAGCCCTGGGCGGTGGAGGATCACGATCGCGAGGGTCTGCGGCGGACGGGCTTTTCCGATCGAGACATCTGGGATATTGCCGCAATTGCCGGGTTCTACAACATGTCGAACCGAGTCGCGACCGCGACCGACATGCGGCCGAACAGCGTCTATCACGGGATGGCGCGGTAACATCGCGTCAGAGGGCGCGCACCAGTTTTGCAGATGATACGCGTCCTTTGTTTTGTCCTCGCGCTCCTCGCCGTTCCTGCATTCGCGCAGGACGCGAGTCCCGTTCACGACAAGCCGCTGTCGGAAGCGCCACGAGCGCAGGCCGTTACCGCAAGGAACGGCATGGTGGTCGCGCAAGAGGCGCTGGCCACGCAGATCGGCGTCGACATTCTGAAGGCTGGCGGCAATGCGGTGGATGCCGCGGTCGCGACCGGCTTTGCACTCGCGGTGACCTATCCGCGCGCCGGCAATATCGGCGGCGGGGGCTTCATGGTGATCTGGCTCGCGAAGCCCAAGAAGGCGATCGCCATCGACTATCGCGAAATGGCGCCCGGCGCGATCGACAAGGACAGCTTCCTCGACGACGCCGGCAACGCGGACCCGCAGAAATCGCTGAAGTCGGGACTTGGCGTCGGCGTGCCGGGCACGGTTGCGGGATTGGCGCTGGCGCACAGGAAATATGGCTCGGGAAAATTCACGCTTGCGCAGTTGCTGGCGCCGGCGATCGCGCTCGCCCGCGACGGCTTCGTGGTCACCGGCGATCTTGCCGACACGTTCGTTGCGGCAAAGCCTCTGTTCGCGCGCTGGCCCTCCTCGGTGAAGGTGATGCTGAAGCCGGACGGCTCGTCCTATGGCGAAGGCGACCGGCTGGTGCAGACCGATCTCGCCAACACGCTGGAGGCGATCGCGAAGAAGGGTCCGCAAGGCTTCTATGAGGGCGACGTCGCCGAGAAGATTTCCGCCGCCGTGCGCGAGGCCGGCGGGGTGATGACCGCGGACGACTTCAGAAAGTATCGCGTGAAGGAACGCAAGCCGGTCACCGG
>NZ_DATMRV010000269.1:0-31077 GCF_035565795.1 Pseudorhodoplanes sp. | reverse complement strand
GCGCCGCTTCCTTCGGATTGTCGAAGGTGTCCTTCCAGCCGCGCAGGGCTGCACGCACGAACTTCTTCACCACGTCGGGGTTCTTCTTGAGGTAGTCCTCGTGCACGCCGATCGAGTTCGCATAGATCTCAAGTCCGAGATCGCCCGCGAACAGGCAGACCGGCTTCGCATCCGGCACCGCGCGCTTGATCGCCGGCTCGCTCATGATGAACAGGTCGATCGACGCCACCTTGCGGGCGGCCAGCATCGGCACGCGCGCCGGAGCGTCGATGTTGACGATCTTCATCGTCTTGGAATCGACGCCGTTCATCTCCATCACCGCCTGCCAGATTTTCGGCAGAAATGACGCCGAGCTGGAGCCGAGTTCAATGCCTTTCAACTTCGCGGCGGTGTCGATATTGGCGCCGGGATTGAGACTGAAGATGCAGTAAGGCGGCTTCTGGTAATTCGCTGCCACGATCTTGATCACCGAGCCGGCGCCGCCGGCCGCCACAAGGCTCGGAATGTCGATGAAGCCAAGCTCGGCGCCTCCGGTCGCAACCGTGCGGATCGCATCCGCAGTGCCCTTCGACGGCAGGATGGTGACGTTCAGTCCCTCATCCTTGAAATAGCCTTTGCCGAGCGCGACGTACCAGGGCGCATGACGGCCGAGGCTGATGAAGTCGAGAATGAACTTCACGTCGGTCGTCTGCGCTTGCGCCGCCGGCGCCGAAAGACACGCTGCAATCGCAGCCACTATGACTCTTTTCAACATTGCTGCACTCCTTCTCGCCTCCGGCCCAGCGCCAAAATTGACACTTCAAATATCATAAGATATTTCACCAGATATGCACAAGCGGCCTCTGCGCCTTGTGCGAAAACAGGGCGCGGTCGAGCGCCTCAACGCAAAAGCAAGATCCGGGCCCGCGCGGCCGGGGATCGGACATTGCAGGTATTCCCGCTGATGGCCTTTGGCACGATCAGGAATGTGAGGAAGGTGTTTTCGGCCGGTGAGCTGACGTCGCGCTCGGCCGAACCCGTGGTTGCCCTCGACGACGCCAATTTCGACTTCGATGAAGGCCAGCTGATCGCCCTGCTCGGCCCGAGCGGCTGCGGCAAGACCACGCTTCTGCGCATCGTGGCGGGGCTGATCCAGAAGACATCCGGCTCGGTCATGATCGGCGGCCGAGAAGTGACCGAACCCCTCGGTGATTACGGCTTCGTGTTCCAGCAGCCGAGCCTGATGCCGTGGCGTTCGGTGATCGACAACGTGCTGTTCCCGATGGAGATCCTCAAGCACAGCGATCGCGCAGCGCGCGAGCGTGCCACACATCTCCTCAAACTGGTCGGCCTATCCGACTTCCTGCAGGCGCGGCCGCACCAATTGTCCGGGGGCATGCAGCAGCGTGTCGCGCTGTGCCGTGCACTGATCCACGAACCGAAGCTTCTGCTGATGGATGAGCCGTTCGGCGCGCTCGACGAGCTGACCCGGCTGGAGATGAACGATCTTCTGCTCCGGATCCGAAAGGAAACCGGCGCGACGGTTCTGTTCGTGACGCACTCGATCTCGGAGGCGATCTATCTCGCCGACAAAGTCATCGTATTCAGCCGACGGCCCGCGCGCGTTGCGACCGAAATTCCGGTCAGCCTGCCCTACCCGCGCAATCAGCAGATCCGTTTCACCCCCGCCTTCACGCAGGCCGAACGGCAGGCCAGCGTTGCACTCGGCGTCGTTCCCGCAACCGAGACCGCCGCCTGATGAACCGCATCGCTTCGCAAATCGGCTATCCGCTGATCGGCACGGTATTCCTGATCGCCCTGTGGGCATTTATGTGCGTCTACGGCAACATCCCGACCGTGGTGCTGCCGACGCCCGACAAGGTGCTGCACGCGTTCATCGCGCGCTTCGACCTGATCCTGTCGGAAGGCTGGGTCACGCTGAAGGAGACGCTTTACGGCTTCATCCTCGCGCTTGTCATCGGCATCCCGATGGCGGTCGCGGTCGCCAATTCCCGCGCGCTGAACCTGATGTTCTATCCGCTGCTGATCGGACTTCAGTCGGTGCCGAAGGTTGCGCTCGCCCCGATCATCCTGGTGTGGCTTGGCACCGGAATGGAATCCAAGCTCGCAATCGTGTGGCTCGTCGCGTTCTTCCCGATCATCGTAGACACCGTCGCGGGCCTGCGTTCGACGCCGCGCGAATTGCTGGAATTGGCCCGCTCGCTGCGCGCCACCCCGATGCAGGTGTTCCTGAAGGTTCAGCTGCCGGCCGCCCTGCCGTTTGTCTTCACCGGCGCCAAGGTCGCGATCACGCTTGCCGTCATCGGTGCGGTGATCGGCGAGTTTGTGGGGTCGAGCGAAGGCCTCGGCTTCCTCCTGCTCAGCGCGACCTCGCAACTCGACTCGCCGCTCGCATTCGCCGCCCTGTTCGCGCTCTCTTTCCTCGGCATGTTCGTCTATCTGCTGGTTGAGCTGGCGGAGCGGCTGGCCGCCCCCTGGCTGCCGCCGGCGCCGCAAAGGCATTGAGCCATGGCGAAGAAGACCGCGAAGAAGAAAGCAAAATCCGGGACGCGGGCAGCTCCACGCAAGACGGCATCGCGCGCGCCGCGGAAATCCTCGCTCGCCGACATGGCGTTCGAGGCGATCAAGGAAAAGATCCTGAAATTGTACTTCCTGCCCGGCCAGTATCTCAACGAAAACGCGCTGTGCAGCCTTCTCAATATGGGCCGCACGCCCGTGCATCAGGCGTTGCAGCGCCTGCAGCACGAAGGGCTCGTCGAAGTCATGCCACGCAAGGGCGTGATCGTGCAGCCGGGCAGCATCCCGGAGATTCTGAAGATTCTCGATTCCCGCGCCACCGTCGAAGCCGAGCTCGCGCGCAACGCCGCGGAGCGCGCAACGGCGAAGGATATCGAAGAGCTGAAAGCGCTGGCGCGCGTCGGGGGGAGCGGTACCAAGTCGCCTGAACTCGACAGCTTCATCGGCGCGGACCGTGCCTTCCATCGCAAGTTCGCCGAGCTCGCCGAGAACCCGGTGCTGAGCGATTTCGCCCGTTCGCTGCATGAGCGCTCGATCCGCTACTGGTACCTGCATCTGTGGCAGACGCTCGATGACAAGGCGACCATCAAGCAGCACACCGCGATCGCCGATGCGATCGCGCGGCGCGACGCAGATGCCGCCGCTGAAGCGGTTCGCGCCCATATCGAAAGCCTGCGTACGCGCCTGATGCGTGCACAGGATGCCGCGCTCGGGCGCGGCCCGTTGCATCTGAAATAACGAGACTGAAGGTCAGGGAGCTAGACTATGACGGCTTATTCCGGGATTCCGAAGCTTGGCGAAGGCGCGATGCCAAGCCTCGATGAAGTGCTGCTGCAAGCCAATGACTTGCCGTGGCGCGACAAGTCGCTGAAAGGCGTTTCGGAAAAGATGCTGTGGCGCAACGAGGAAACCGGTGCGTCGATTGCGCTGATCCGCTTCGAGAAAGGCGCCGGCATTCCCGCCCCGCACAGCCACGCCTCGAACCAGTTCATGTTCTGCCTGCAGGGCAAATATGAATACACCAGCACCGGCGTCACGCTGACGGCCGGCTGCTTCTACTGGAATCCGAAGGGCAATGTGCACGGCCCGGCCATCGCGCACGAAGAGACGATCGTGGTGGAGGTCTATGATGGCCCGCACTATCCGATCCGTCCGTCCTGGTACACCAACGACGAGGACGCGCGCTGATGTCTGCTGCCTCCGGCGCCATTCCCGATCGCGTTCGCGTCGATGCGAAGCGGCTCACGGACGTGGTCGCACGCATCTTCGTGGCGCTCGGGATCGCCAAAGCGGATGCCGATATCGTCGCGAACGATCTGGTTCTGGCCGAGCTCGAAGGGGTCAGTTCGCACGGCGTGATGCTCATGCCGATGTATGTCGACCGCATCCTGAACGGCTCTGTGTCGAAGCGCAGCGAGGGGGACATCGTGAGCGATGTCCGCACCTCGATCGTGATCGACGCGGACAACGCGCTCGGCCAGCTCACCGCGCATCAGGCCGCGAAGATTGCAACCGAGCGCGCGAAGAATGCCGGCACGGCAGTCGTCGCGGTGCGCAATGCCTTCCACTTCGGCACCGCCGGACGCTATGCGCGCCTGATTGCCGAACAGGGTTGCGTTGGCATCGTGATGTCCAACACCCGTCCGCTGATGCCGGCGCCCGGTGGCGCCGAAGCGATTACGGGCAACAACCCGGTCGCAATCGCCCTGCCAAGCGCGGGAGACTTTCCTGTCGAGGTGGACATGGCGCTGAGCGCCACCGCGATGGGAAAGATCAGGCTTGCCGCCGCGGCGGGTCAGAGCATCCCCGCCGATTGGGCGATGGCAGCGGATGGCCAGCCGACCACCGATCCCAACGAAGCGATCAAGGGCATGCTGGCGCCGGCGGCCGGTCCGAAGGGCTTTGGCCTCGCCTTCATTATTGATCTCCTGTGCGGCGGTCTGTCCGGCGGCGCCATCGGCTCGGAAGTCAGGCCGCTCTATGGCGATGCGACCGAGCCTTATCGCTGCAGCCAGCTGTTCATCGCCATCGATACAGCGCCATTTCCGGATGGCGCCGCATTCCCGCAGCGTGTCAACGAACAGGCGCAGCGCGTCAGCGCATCCAGGCGCGCACCGGGAACGGTGCGGGTCTATGCGCCAGGCGAACTGGCCCATGGCACCCGCGAAGCCAATGCCGGCCGCTGCACGCTCAGCCGTCAGACGCTGAATGGCCTCGTCGAAGCAGGCCGCCGCGCCGGAATCGATATCGAACACTCACTCTGAAGAGGAACCAACAATGAAAAAACAGATCACATCGTCCAAGCTTCGCCAGCCGAACGGGCATTTCTCGCACGCGACGTCGATCGCCGCGAAAGGCACCCTCGTCTTCATTTCCGGCATGACCGCGCGGCGCGCCGATGGCTCGATCGCGGGTATCGGCAACGTCGAGGAACAGACCCGGCAGGTCTGCGAGAACGTCAAGGCGGCGGTCGAGGAAGCCGGCGGCACGATCGACGATATCGTCCGCGTCGATGTCTATGTCCGCAACATGGAGCATTTCGACGTCATCCACAAAGTGCGGCGTGAATATTTCAAGGGGATCGCCCCCGCCTCGACCATGGTCGAAGTGAACAAGTTCACCTCGCCGGATTATCTGATCGAGATCAACGCGATCGCAGTCCTGCCTAACGGGTGATCCCATGAAAGCGCGCTTCGAAGCGGACGGAGACGTCATCGTCATCACCGGCGGCGCCAACGGCATTGGCCGGGCGCTTGCCGATGCCGTTGTGAAAGCCGGGGCGCGCGTCGTGATCTGCGATGTCGACGAAAAGGCGATGGCCGCGGCGGAAGCCTCCAACGCGCTGATCGCGGCACGCAAACTCGATGTCGGCAATCGTGACGCGGTGATGGCGACCTTTGCCGAGATCGAGAAGAGCCATGGCCGGATCGACGGCCTAGTGTGCGCGGCTGCGATTCAGCCGCGCAATCTCATTCAGGATACGCCGCCGGAAGAGTGGCGCCGTGTGATCCAGGTCAATCTCGACGGAGTGGTCTGGTGCTATCAGGCTGCCATCAGGGGTATGATCGAACGTCGCCGCGGCAGTGTTATCGCATTTTCGTCAGGCCTCGCCCATCAGGGCTGGCCGCTCGCATCCGCCTACGCCGCAACCAAGGGCGCGCTGATCGCCTTCGTGAAGAGCGCAGCCAAGGAGGTTGCGCGGCATCGCGTGAAGGTCAACCTGATCGCACCCGGCGTGATCGACACCCCGCAATATCGGGCCGCCAATCAGGGCGCCGACCACGAACGCTGGAAAAACTCTATCGGCGTCGGCACCCCGGATGATGTCGTCGGCCCGCTGATGTTCCTTCTGTCCGACGCCGCGTCGATGACCGCATCCGTCATTTCACGCGACTTTGCCTATCCCGCGGAGGACGCGTGAGTAACAAGACCAAACCGAACGTGAACATGAAGCCCGTGATCATTGCGGGCGCAGGACCGGTCGGACTAACCACGGCGCTCGGACTGAGCTTTTACGGCCTGCCCTTCCAGCTGTTCGAGGAAGACGCCACCCTCTCGAGCGACACCAAGGCTGGCACCATCCTGACCCGTACGCTGGAAGCCTTCCGCCGCTATGGCGTCGCCGACCAGGTGCTCGCGAATGCGCTGCGCGTTGACGAGATCGGCGACGTCGAGCGCGCGACCGGCACGGCGCGGCCTTCCGTTCGCGCCGATCTCCTTGCGGACGAGACGCGCTATCCCTTCGTCATCAACATGCCGCAGCATCATCTTGAACCGATCCTGCATCGCTCGCTGAGCGAGAAGCATCCCGGCTCTGTTCATCTGCAGCACAAGCTGACGGACTTCCGGGCGACCGACGATGGCGTCGTCGCGACCTTCGACACACCGCAGGGTCCTCGCGAGATCGAAGGCTCGTATCTCCTCGCCTGCGACGGCGGCCGCAGCTTCATCCGGAGCCAGCTCGGCATTCCGGTCGAAGGCGAGTCACTCGACGTGCTGACGATCCTCGTCGACGTGAAGGTCGACCTCGACGTCCAGAATCCGCGCGACTACCCGTATCTCGCCTATTTCGCCGATCCGACCGAATGGATGATCCTGGTCCGCCAGCCGCATTGCTGGCGCTTCCTGTTCCCCCTGCCCGCCAACCGTCCCGAGCCGACGCGCGAGGAATTCCGCGAGAAGATCCTGCGCTTCATCGGGCCGGTGCAGGACATGGAGATCATCAACACCATCATCTACCGCATCCACCACCGCGTCGCGACCGAGTGGCGACGCGGCCGCGTCTTCCTGATGGGCGACGCCGCGCATCTCATCACTCCGATGTGGGCGCTCGGCCTCAACACCGGCATCCTGGACGCGGTCAATCTGCCCTGGCGTCTGGCATGGGTCGCGCGCGGCCTCGCCGATCCGTCCCTGCTCGACGGCTATGCGCGCGAGCAGCGTCCGGTGGCCGCGCATGGCTCCGGCGAGATGGCGGAAGCCGCGCGCAAATACATGCTCGGCCAGAATGACGCGATCCGCGCCATGTCGGGCGGCGCCTGGGCCAATGCACTGACCCGCACCATGCTCGGCGTGCGTCTCGACGTGGATCAGTCCGGCGACTGGTCGATGGTGCGCACCGAATCTGGCCCGCTGCGGGTCGGTGAGCGCGTGCCCGACATGGTGCTGCATGACGGCTTTGGCCGCGCCGTGCGGCTGCACGACCTGATCGATGACTCCTTCGTCGCGCTGTATTTTACCGACGTGCGCAGCCGCCCCGTCATTCCCGCCGACACGCCCGGCCTGAAACACCTGATCGTGTCGCGACGCGACGCGCCGCTCGATTCCGGTTTGCGGGATCGTTCGCTGTTCGATGTCGGCGACAAGTTCCGCGAGCGTGCCGGTTGCGCGCCCGACACCGTGATGCTGGTGCGGCCGGACGACCATATCGCCGCGATCGCACCGATGCGCGAGGGACTTGTCGAGGAGCTTTATCGCAAGATCACGCGCCCCTCCCCGCAAAAAGAGAAGGCCGATGCCTGACGCCTTCGAACGCATCAGCCTCGATGTCCACGCACATCTGGCTCCGGTCTTTCCCGATGAACTCGCCGCTCTCGGCGGCGTGAGTTGGGACGGGGTATCCGGCGTCCTCACCGTCGACGGGCATGGCCTCGGCATGAAGCCGCTGTTCGATCCGCCGGCGCTCGTCGCGTGGATGGAACGCAACAATGTCGCGCAGACCTGGATCTCGATCCCGCCGCCGCTCTATCGCGCGCATCTGCAGGGCGACGCTGCGCGTACCTGGGTGACATACGCCAATAATGGTCTGAAGCGCATCGCGGACGCCTATCCCGGCAAGCTGTCGCCCCTGCCCCATCTGCCGCTGCAGTCGCCCGAGATCGCGCTCGATGTCGCGGCGGAGTGGATCGGCAAAGGCCATCGCCGCTTCGGCGCGCCATCCGGCGGCCATGGCGAACAGGTCCTCTCGGATGCGTCCTACGAGCCGCTCTGGCGCGCACTTAATAATGCCAAGGCATTCGTATTCTTCCACCCCGGCGAATGTGCGGACGGGCGGCTGACCGCTTTCTATCTCTCGAACCTTCTCGGCAACCCGTACGAAACCGCGGTTGCGATCAGTCACCTTACCTTCGGCCGCGTGTTTGAGCGCTTTCCCGGCATCACCTTCTGCTTCGCGCATGGCGGCGGCGTGCTGCCGATGCTGGCCGGGCGTTTCGAGCGCGGCTTCGCCACCGCGCGGCCCGGCATCCCCACGACGGCCCCCTCGCCGCGCAGGATGTTCCGCAACGTGTGTGTCGACTGCATCGTCCATGACCCGGACGCGCTGACACTCTCCGAACAGGTCTTCGGCGAAACGCAGGTCGTGTTCGGCTCGGACTGGCCGTTCCCGATGGGCGTTATCGAGCCGCATCAGCAGATGGCGGCGCTCGATCCGGCGCGCCGCAAACGCATTTTCTGCGATAATCCCGAGCGACTGATCAAGGAGAAGGCATGATGAAAGGTCCCTCACCGCGCGGCGACACGCTCGGCCCGATCGGCGACAAGATCCTGTTCGAGAACGAGTTCGTCCGCATCTGGAGCGTCAAGCTCGACCCCGGCGAACGCCAGCGCTGGCACAAGCACGACCTGCCCTACATCATCGTGCCAATGACCGAGGGCCAGAACATCATGTATTTCGAGGATGGACGCGAAAAGGAAACCAGCGAAACCGTCGGCGGCGTGCTGTGGCGCGAGCCCGGCATCCCGCACGAATTGCTCAATGTCAGCGACTGGCAATACCGCAATGTGCTGATCGAGCTGAAGGCCTCGCCGCGCGTCGATACCGCCGGCGATTGAGAGGGACTGCACTCATGATCCGTACACTTGCTCTCGCGCTCGCACTATCTGGCCTCGTCACCACGGCGCAGGCGCAGACATTCCCCTCGCGCGGCGTGACCATCGTCTCGCCGTATCAGGCCGGCGGCACAAGCGATATCATTGCGCGTGTTCTCGCCCAGAAGCTGTCGGAGCGCTTCGGCCAGAACGTCGTGGTCGAGAACCGGCCGGGTGCGAATGGCGGCCTCGGTGTCAATCAGGTCGTGCGCGCCGAGCCGGACGGCCACACCCTGCTCGCGGTTGCGTCCAGCGCGCTGACGCTGAACCCGATCTTCTACAAGTCGCTCAGCTATGACGTGGGGCGCGACCTCGCGCCGATCGCCCGTACCGGCCAGGTGACCAACGTTCTTGTCGTCAATCCGTCAGTGCCGGCGAAGGACCTGAAAGAGCTTGTCGCGCTCGCCAAGGAGAAGCCCGGCGAACTGCTGTTCGCGTCGCAGGGCGTCGGCTCGAACGGTCACCTGATCGCCGAACAATTCCGGCTGCGCGCCGGCATCGATTATCGTCACGTACCCTACAAGGGCTCGTCCCCGGCAGTGCAGGATCTGCTCGGCGGCCGCGTACAGATGATGTTCGACAATCTGCCTTCCGTCCTGCCGCAGATCCAATCCGGCAACCTGCGCGCGCTGGCTGTCACCACGGCCGAGCGCTCGTCGCTGCTTCCCGATGTGCCGACCATTGCGGAAATGGGCTATCCGGGTTTTGACGCACCGGCCTGGTTTGCGGTCCTGACCGCGAAATCGGTCCCCGCCAATATCCGCGCGGATCTGGAAAAGGCGGTCATCGAGTCGCTAAAGTCGCCCGACGTGCGAGACAAGCTCAAGGCCGCTGGCGTCGAAGTCGCGGCCGATGGCGCCGACGATCTGGGCAAGCGCATCGCGCGCGAGACCGAGGGCTGGCGCGATGTCGTCAGCAAGGCGCGGATCGAGATTCAATAGGCCTTTCCGGTCGTTTCCGCGCACGCCTGTGCGAGCCGCATTGGCCCTCTCCCCTTGAGGGAGAGGGCAAAACACAAGCGTCCCGCTCTCTTAAGAGCTTTAAGCCGGTATCAGCGCCAGCACGCGCAGCGGGCTGCCCGAGCCCTTCTCGATCTTCAGCGGAGCCGTCACCAGGATCGCACCGGTCGGCGGCAGCTGGTCGAGATTGCACAGGCTGGCGAGGCCGAACTTGTTCGCGCCATGCATCAGATGATGCGCCGGGAATGCCGGCTCGAAGGCAAAGGCTTGCCCCGCATCCGTGCCGACCGCTTCTACGCCCCAGCCGTTGACGTTGCGCTGCTGCACGAGGAAGCGCACCGCTGCGGCGGACGGTCCCGGCACATGCGGCCCGTCTTCCTTCATGTTGAGGAATTTCGCGGGATCTTCGCGCTTCGACCAGTCTGTGCGCATCAGCACCCAGGCGCCGTCCGGGATGCGGCCGTGCTTGGCCTCCCACGCTTCGATGAACGCGGGCTCGATCAGGAATTTCTCGTCGGCGGCGGCTTCCTTGCTGCAGTCGATCACGACCGCGGGCGCGATGAAGCGCTGCACCGACACCGTGTCGGTATAGCCGTCGGCGTAATGCTGGCCGGTGACCCAATGCGCCGGTGCATCGAAATGCGTGCCGGTATGCTCGCCGCAGGCGATGTTGTTCCAGTACCAGGCCGGCCCGCGCTCATCGTAGCGCGAGATCTCCGAAATCCGGAACGGATCGGAGGGCGCGAATGGCGGCGGAAGCTGGATCACCGGCGTCGACGGCTTCAGCGTCTGGCTCAGGTCGACGACGCGAATGCGCCCGTCCGCGATGTAGGAGGCAAATTTCAGCAGAAGGTCCGACACGTCGTCATCCTCTTCGTGTTTGGCAAGATAGCCGACCGGGGCAGTTGAGGCCCTGGCGGCTTGCTTGGAGGTTTCGCCGCCCTTGCCCGTGAATGCTTTCATCGCGCGGTTGAAGCCGCTCGCGACAATGTCGATGTCGTTGCCGACAACGACAATCGGATAGCCTTCGCTCCGGCGCGCGATGGCGCCCTCGACGTTGATCGTGAAAATTCCGCAGGCGACACCCGCGGACCTGCACGCCTCGAGCACGGCCTTGCACGCTTCGCCGTGCCGCGCATCGACATGCGGAAAACCGCCGAGCGAGATCGCAAGATCGCCGGTCCCGATCAGTACGAAATCGACGCCCGGCGTATTCGCAATCGCCGCGGCATTGCGGACGCCGCGTACGGTTTCGATCATCACGCCCACCACGGTGCGGCGGATCGAGTCGAGATAATATTGCCCGAAGTCGCGGGAGAGCGGACGAACACCACCGCCCGAACGCGTCCCTTCCGGCGGAAAGCGCGCAGCCGCGACGGCGGCCGCCGCCTCTGCATCCGTCTCGATCAGGGGAACGATGACGCCTTCCGCGCCCGCATCCAGAGCCTGGCCGATGGCGAGCGGCGAATTCTCCGCAACCCGCACCAGCACCGGCGCGGACTTCGCGACAACGCCAACCGACTCTTCAAGGGAAGCCCGGTCCCACAGCCCGTGCTGCGCATCGATGACCACTGCATCGGGCTTTGCCTGCGCCGCAATTTCGAGAACGGCCGCCGAGCCCAGCGTCATCCAGAACAGGCCAATCGGCTCACGCTGCCCGATCCGGTGACGCAACGGATTGCCAGACATCACTCAACTCCAACAGGCAGCGGCGTTACGCGCCGCGCCATATCCACTCTGTTTGCCGCCTGCAGTTCTTGGTCGTTCTTGTTCCAGGCAGTGTATCCATTTGCACGGACATATGTTCATTTTGTCTTGCTGCCCGCGCGGTCACAAAGCCTTAAGGTTAACCTCCCGGCTTAGGCTTCGCCTCGAACCGAGACGGTGCGGAAAGGATAATGCGCCGCCGCGCCCTCGAATTCCGGGAAATTTTGGAAGTCCTTGCGCAAGGCCGCGCGCACCGGGCTTGCCATCGCGGCGTTCATCGCGTCGGCATTGTCCCACACCGTCTTGTTTCGCTGCATCGTGCGGCGCACGGCAAACGGCAGGGCCGAAATAAGGACCGCCGGCGTGTAGATCTCGATCTTGCGGATGCCGGGGAATTTCGCGAGCAGCGGTGGATGCCCGGTCACGTAGAACAGATGCCAGGCATTCTCGTCCTTCGCCGGCCCCTCGTATTCGACGAGGTAGCTCAGCAAATCTTGCGCATCGTCAGCAGCCCGCTGCGCCACCGGATAGCGCCGCGTCAGCATGGCATGATGGCTCGCCGTCGCGTCTGCAAGGCTCGGCAAAATATCGTGATGCGCCAGCGCCTGCAGATAGCCGTGCGGCTTTAGCGCGTGTTCGAGATCGGCAATCTCCGCGAACTCCAGCTGAAGGACGAGCGCCGGAGACGTGTGCAGTTCCGCCGCGTAATGCGGGTCGTGCGCGTGGACCGGCGTCATGACATGGCCTTCGACCAGCCGCGGGCAGCCACGGATCAGCGCCACCAGCCCCTGATGGTCATGCTCATCGAGGACGGGCTTTGTCCCTTCTTTCGCGTCCCACTGGCAGAACCAGGAAATGGCCATCGGTCAACGGTCCTCTTTGTGTGATCCGTCACCCTGAGGTGCGCGCAAAGCGCGCCTCGAATGGCGACGGCCCAGGTATTGACGCGCGTACGGGCCGCTCATCCTTCGAGGCCCGGCTGCGCCGGGCTCCTCAGGATGACGGTCGAGAATTCGCGCACGCACTCATATCACCGCTTCAACTTGATCCCGGCAGCTTCACGATCCCAAGTCCCCGGCGACCGCCCCTGCTCGCGCAGCTTGAACTTCTGCACCTTGCCGCTCTCGGTGCGCGGCAACTCCTTGACGAAGTCGACGAAACGAGGGATCGCAAAGTACGACAGCCGTCCCTCGCAGAAGCGGATCAGTTCCGGCCCGTCGAGCGTAGCGCCTTCCTTCACCACCACGGTCGTCATCACTTCGTCTTCCGCAAGATCGGACGGCACCGGAAACACCGCCGCGATCTCGACCGCCGGATGCGACATGATCACACGCTCGACCTCGAACGAGGAAATGTTCTCGCCGCGCCGGCGGATCGAATCCTTCATCCGGTCAATGAACTTGTAGAAGCCATCGCTGTCGCGCACGACGCGGTCGCCGGTGTGAAGCCAGAGATTGCGCCAGGCCTCCACCGTCTTCTCCGGCATGCCGAAATAGCCGGTCCCCATCGCGAACGGATCGTCGGCGCGCAGCAGCAATTCGCCGGGCGTACCGTCCGGCACTTCGTTGTCGTCCTCGTCCGCGACGCGCGCCTGGAAGCCTTCGAACAGCTTGCCCATCCAGCCCGGCCGGCGCGTATCGATCACGGTGCCGATCACGCCATTGCTTTCGGTCGCGCCGTAGGCGTCGAGCAAGACGATGCCGGTGCGTTCTGTGAAGATCTCATGCAGATGCGCGGGCACGCCCGGCGCAAGCGCGACACGCACCTTGTGCTGCTTTTCCTCGGGACAAGGCGGCCGCGACAGCAGCATCGGCACCATCGCGCCGAGCACATAATTCACGGTGGCGCCGGACGCGACCAGCGCAGGCCAGAAATTCGAGGCTGAGAACCGCTTTTCGGCGATCTGCGTCGAGCCGAACAGCAACGCCTGGAAGAACGTCGCCATCGCGTTGACATGGAACAGCGGCAGCGTGGTGTGCAGCACGTCCCCGTCGCGCAGCCCGAGTTGACGCCCCACATTGAAGCCCCACCAGAAGAATTGTGCGTGCGGGCAGCACACGCCTTTGGACGGCCCGGTCGTGCCCGACGTGAACAGGATTGTCAGCAGGTCGTGCGGCTTGAGATTCGCGGGTGCCGCCGGCGCAGCGCGCTCCGGCAACTTGCGGATCGGCACGTTCTTGTGACTGTCGGGCGTACTGGCGTCGGGATCGATCACCCAGATCGCCTCGACCTTCAGCGCCGAGAAATCGACGAATTCGAGCGCCGGCAGCAATTCGCGCTCCAGCACCACAAGCCGCGCGCCGGACGTCTTGAGCATGTGCTCGAGCTGCGGCCCACGCGCCGCAATATTGATCGGCACCGAAATCGCGCCAAGCCAGCCGCATCCGAAGAACAGATCGAAGAATTCCGGGCGGTTGCCGCAAAGGATTGCGACTCGATCGCCTTTGCCGATACCCGCAGCGGCGAACCGGCCCGCACTGCGCGCCGCGACGTCGACGGTCTGCGCGTAAGTCCAGCTCTCGCCCTCGCAGGCGAACAGCGGCCGCTCGCCATAGCGTTCGGCCTGCCGCTGCAACATCACGGGCAGCGTGCGAGCGGACGGTTCGAAAAGGGCGCGCGGATCGGCGCTCATGGGAGCGCCCTCATTTCCTCAGGCCCGCCTCTTTCAGGAGCGGCACGACGGTCTCGCAGAAATACGGCAGCTCGTTCTTGTAGTTCACGAATGACAAAGCCGCTCCGTTGAAGCCGGCGCCTGCAAACTTGGCCAGTTCGCTCGCCACATGGTCAGGCGTTCCGACCAGCGGATAGCTGCCGGTCCCCGCGACGAAACGCTGCTTGTAGAGCTTGAACGCGTCGTCCTCGTGGCTCTGGCTGAAGTTCTTCTTCTGCCGCATGTGATAATCGACGGCTTCCTCGTCGATATTCTGCCGCGAGTAATAGTCGTAATAATCCTCGGCCTCGGCCTGCGTCGGCCGGCACACCACATGACCGATGGTGAAGACGCCGATGTCGCGGTTGAATTTCGCAGCCCGGCCCTTGATGTCGGCGATGTGCCCCTTGCCGACTTCGAGATCGGTGAAGCTCGTGAATAGGTGATCGCAATTCTGCGCCGCGAAATCGCGGCCGGGAGGGCCAAACGCCGCATTCATCGTCACCGGTCGCGGCCGCTGCACCGAAGCCGGACGGCTCACTGCGTCCTTGAGGTGATAATACTTGCCGTTGAAGTCGATCGGCTTGTCGCTGTTGTAGGTCTGGACGATGACATCGAGCCATTCCTTCGCCTGCACATAGGCATCCGGCACCAGCGTCACGCCGAACATGTCGAACTCGTCCGGATTCCATCCGCACACGATGTTCAGCCCGGCGCGGCCGTGGCTGATGTGATCGACGGTCGCCAGCGCCTTCGCCGCATAAAGCGGATGCAGCAGCGGCACATGCACCGTCATGAACAATGCGATGCGCTCGGTGATCGACGCGAGGCCCGCCGCCCAGGTGAAGGTCTCGAACGACCATTCGCGCACATTGGTCGAACCGCCATAACCGCGCCAGCGCGCGATGGGGAGAAAGAAGTCGAGCCCGCCGCGATCGGCGATCTTGCATGCGGCCGCGATGTTATCCCACTCCGCCTTCCAGGCTTCGGGTACGGTGGTGAAGGTGAGCCCGCGATCGGCATTCGACGAAAACACGCCGAGCTTGAACCCGTTGTTTGTAGGGTCCGACATCGGGTTGACGACTTGCGTCGGATCGACAGCCAGCATACCCAGCTCCATGTCCATAAACAGTATACTGTATCCAGTCTATCGGGAGGCGTTAGCGAGTCAAGGAAGTGCTGAGTTCATTCCGTAGTCAGTGCGGCTTCGAATAGGTCCGATAGGCCCGCACCGCGGCATCGACATGTTCGCGGAACAGGTCTCCGACCCGCTCGGCATCACGGTCCCGGAATGCGTCATGGATGCTGCGCAAGCGATCCATCACGTCGTCGCGCACCGTGCGCTGGGACAGCGTCACCAGACGAATGACTTGCACATGATCGATGTAGCGGGCCAGAGCCGCGATCAGCTGCGCATTCGGCACCTGGTCCATCCAGGCGCCGCGAAACGCCGCATTGGCGCGGAGGAAAGCGGTGAAGTCGTCCGCGTTGCTCGCCTTGATTCCGGCATGGATGGCATCGTCCATGATTTTAAGCGCAGCATCCGTCATCTTGGTCGCGGCGATCTGCGCCGCCGCGGGCTCCAGCAGACGGCGGATCTCGAAAATATCGGCGATCTCCTGATCGCTGTAGCGCCGCAGGATGAACCCGCGCGTCGAACTCTCGATCATGCCGTCATGCACGAGCTGCATCAGCGCCTCGCGCACCGGCATACGCGACACGCCGAACTCGTCCGCGATATCGACATCGACCAGCCGGTCCTCGAAGGTGAGCTGACCGCTCTGGATGCGTTCGCGCAGATGCTCGTAAACCTGCTCGCGCAGGCTGGCGGCCTTCAGCACCTTCGCACCCGGCTTCACCTTGGTCGATCGACCATTCATCGCAACGCGCTCATCGCGGAATCGGTGGCCAGAACCGGCGGCCACGGACGATCTGCATTGTCGGGCGGAACGGCATCAAGCAACGCCTTCGTATAAGGGTGCTGCGGATTCGAGAAGACGGCTTCGGTCGGCCCCTCCTCGACGATTTCGCCCGCATGCATCATCAGAATGCGGGAGCACAGATAGCGCACCACCGCGAGATCATGGCTGATGAACACCATCGTCAGCCGATGCTTGCGGTTCAGATCGAGCAGGCAGTTGAGAATGTGCGCCTGCACCGACACATCGAGGCCGGAGACGATCTCGTCCGCGACGATGAGCTTCGGCTTCGCGCCCAGCGCGCGGCCGATATTCACGCGCTGACGCTGCCCACCGGACAATTGCGAGGAAAACCGCTCGAGACAGTCGGGTGGCAGGCCGGTATCGCGCAGCAAGGCTTCCGCCACCGGCCGCCGCTCGCTTTCGGGAACATAACTCTCGCCCACTTCGAGCGCCTGGGTCAGCAGCCGCATCACGCTGCGCCTCGGATTGAGCGCCGATTGCGGATCCTGGAAGATCAACTGCGTGTCGCGATGCGTGAGATGGACCGCGCCGGTCGTGCGTTCCTGTCCGTGAATGCGGATCATCCCCGCGCTCGGCCTCTCGAGGCCGACGATCAGCCGTCCGATCGATGTCTTGCCGCTGCCGCTCTCGCCGACAATGCCGAGGATCTCACCCTCCTGCACCGAAAAGGTCGCGGACTTCACCGCATCGAAGCGCGAACGGCGCAAACCGAGAAATCCACGCGAGGCGTGATAACTGAGCCGCACCTTGTCGAACGCAACCGCCGCAGGAGCATCCGCAACACTGGCAGGAAGCGAGATCAGATCGCCGAGTTGGGCATTGCCGGCGGCTTCGCAGCGCTCCGCGCAACGCACCCAATGCCCTGCGCCGACCATGCGCGGCGGCAGACGAGTCGCGATACAACTCGGGTCCTTGGTCGCACAGCGCGGCGAGAATCGGCAGCCGCCCAGTCCGGCGAATGTGCCAAGTCCCGGCATATGGTCGGCCAGCGCCGGCAGCACGCGCCGGGGACCGGTCAGTTCCGGAATCGCTGCGAGTAGGCTCTTCGTATAGGGATGCGACGGGGCTTTCAGCACGGAGGCAGCCGGTCCGAATTCCACCATGTCGCCCGCATACATGACGCCGACATTGCGGCAGACATGGCCGGCGAGCCGCAGATCGTGCGTGATGAACAGAAGCGCGGTGCCATGCTGCTTCTGCTGCTCGGCGATCAGCCGCACGATATGCGCCTGCGTCATCACATCGAGCGCCGTGGTCGGCTCGTCGGCGACGACAAGCGCCGGCTCTCCGGCAAACGCCATCGCGATCAGGACGCGCTGACATTGCCCGCCGGACAATTCATGCGGGAACCGCTGCAGCGCCTCCTCGGCATTGCGCAACTGCACCTGCGTCAGCCGTTCGATCATCAGCGCGCGATGACGGCTTCGTTCGATCCCGATATGGCGCAGATGCTCGGAGAATTGCGAGCCGATGGTCCGCACCGGATTGAGCGCGCTCAGCGGCTCCTGCGGGATGAACGCGATGCGGCGGCCGAGCAATGCCCTCCGTTCGGACTTGCCGAGCGCCAGGAGGTTCTTGCCGTCGAATGAGACCTTGCCCGCGCTGACGGAGAAATTATCCGGCAGCAGACCGGAAATGACCCGCCCGATCATGCTCTTGCCGGCGCCGGATTCACCGACCAGACCGACAATATCGCCCTGGCCAAGCGAGAACGAAATGTCCCGCAACACGTCGATGCTGCGACCGCTCATTCGGGCGGTCACCGTCACCTTGTCGAAGGAGAGTACGTCCGTCATCAGATATTCCGCTTTCGCAGCCGCGGGTCGAGCGTGACGCGCAGGCCCTCGCCGAGCAGGTTGAATCCGAGCACGGTGATGAACATCGCGATGATCGGCAGGATGATGCCCCACGGCGCCTGGTACATGTAATTGCGCGCCTGCGCGATCATCTGGCCCCAGGCCGGCACGCCGGCCGGGACGCTCAGGCCGACGAAACTCAGGATCGCCTCGACGATGATGCCGATGCCGACCTGCAGCGTGAACAGCGTGATGATCAGCGGCGCGACGCTCGGCAGGATCTCCCGCAGGATGATGCGGACATTGCCGAAGCCGAGAAGCTTCGCGGCCGAGACAAAATCCTTGCGTGCGACCACCATGACTTCGGAGCGCACGACGCGGCAGAACCTCGTCCAGTCCACGAGGACGATCGACAGGATCACATTGCCGACGCCGGTACCGAAACCAACCATCAGCGTCACCGACAGCACGACGGGCGGCAGCGACATCCACAGGTCGACCAGATGGCTGATGACACGATCGATCCAGCCGCCGAAATAGCCCGAGATGAGCGCAAGCGTCGTGCCGAGCAGGGTCGCGCCGATGGCGGCGACGAAACCAACGAAGAGCGCGACCCGCGCACCGAAGATCATCTGCGAGAGAATGCAGCGTCCGAGACTGTCGGTCCCGAACGGGTAATCGATGCTGCCGCCCTCCGCCCACATCGGCGGCAGCAGCATGTTGAGCAGATCCTGCTCCGCCGGATCGTTCGGCGCGATCTGCGGCGCGAACACCGCGCAGATCACCATGGCGAGCACGATCGCGCCGCCGATGACGACCCGCGGCGAGCGGATCGCCTGCCGCAGCGCCTCGGCTGTCGCCGAAGGCGGGCGCTCGCGCTTAAGCGCGGCGGAGCTTGGGATTGAGGACGACATAAAGGATATCCACGACCGTATTGATCGCCAGCGTCGTGACGCAGAACACCAGCGCGACACCCTGGATCACCGGCAGATCATGATTGCGCACGGCCTGCACCATCAGGTTGCCGATGCCCGGGTAAGAGAAGATGGTTTCGACCAGCAGCGTACCGCCGAACAGAAAGCCGAATTGCGCGCCGATCAGCGTGATGGTCGGCAACACGGAATTCCGCAGCATATGCGCGAGGATGATCTGGCGCTCGCTGAGGCCGCGCTGGCGCGCCACGGTGACGTAATGGTCGTCCGACGATTCCAGCAGCGAGGAGCGAAGCACGCGGATGACGAGCGGCGAGAAGCCAAGCGCCAGCGCCATGGCGGGCAGGATCAGATGCGACAGCGCATTCTGCCAATAGCCCCATTGCATGGTGACAAGATAGTCGATCAGCAGGAACCCGGTGCCGTCCGGAATGACGATTCCGGATTCGACACGGCCGGAAAACGGCAGCCATCCGAGCATGACGCCGAAGCCAAGCAGCAGGAAAATCGCCCAGAGGAAGGACGGGATCGACAGCATGCAGACAACGAGGACATCGAGGATGTTCTCGAGAATCGTGCCGCGCGCGCCGTAGAGCAGAAGTCCGCCGGGAATGCTGATCAGCAGGGCAAGACCAAGCCCGACAAACGACAATTCGAGCGTCGCGGGCAACGAATTCGCGAGAAGGCGCGTCACCGGCTCACGAAACGCAATCGAATTTCCGAGATCACCGGACAGCGCGTCCCGCAGCCAGATCAGATATTGGATGACGATGGAGCGATCGAGGCCGAGCGCCTTGCGCACCGCTTCGGCATCGGCCTGCGTGGCGTTCGGCGGCAACAGCAGCGCGAGCGGATCCGCCGGCAGCGCCCGCAGCACGATGAACACCACCATCGACAGCAGCAACACGGTCGGAATCGCACCTGCGAGACGCCGCGCGGCTACATTGATGAGAGACTTGAACATAAATCAGTCGTCCCCGTGGAAACGGGAACCCCCGCCCGTCATTCCGGGGCGCGGGCGCAAGCCCGCGAACCCGGAATTCAGCGACACAAACTCGAACACCTGACCGGATTCCGGGGCCGCGCGTTTCACGCGCGTCCCGGAATGAGCCCTACTCACGTCCGCTTCGCTTCGGCGGGCAGCACATAGCCCTGCGAATAGGTCGGCATCGCCACGTTCTTCTTGGTGACGATGTTGGCCACCGGCTGCAGCAACGGAATGCTCCAGGTATTTTCAGAGGCATCCTTGTTGAGCGCGCGATAGCCCTCCAGCCGCTCGTCGCCGAGCTTCATGGCGAACAGCTTCGCAATCCGCTCGCCATTGGCCGGCTCCTTCCAGGCCGAGAAGCGCAGCGCCGGATTGAGAATGCGGCCGGAATAGTTTTCCGGGTCGCCGGTCGCATTGGCCCAGCTGTAGAGCATGACGCCCGGCAGCTTGGCGGCGTGGTTGAGTTCCAGATACTTCGCGATCGTGATTTCCTCGATCTTCACGTCCGCGCCGATCTGGCGCCACATCTGCGCGATCGCCTGCGCGATTTCGTAGTCGTTCGGGAACGTGCCGTTGGTGGTGCACAAGGTCATCTGCAGCGGCTTTTGCTTGCTGAACCCGGCCTTCGCGAGCGTCTCGGTCGCTTTCTTGCGGTCGAACGGAAAGGTGTAGCCCGGCACGTCGCCGCTCGATCCCGGCGTCGCCAGCACCTGCAGGGGCTTTGCGAGATTATTGAAGAACGCCTTGGCAAGCGCCGCCTTGTCGATTGCCATGTGCAGCGCCGTGCGGACGTCCTTGTTCTGGTAGGTGTCCACATAGCTCGGAATCTGCATCATGTAGATCTCGGCCTGCGGGTACATGCTGACCTTGAGCTGCGGATTCTTCTCGAGGCGCACGGCCTCGCGGAACGGCAACTGCACGGCGACATCGACGCGGCCGGACTCGATCGCGGCGACACGCGTCGAGGATTCCGGCATCACCTGGAAGGTCACGCTCTTGATTGCGGGCACGCCGCCCCAATACTTGTCGAACGCTTCCATCACGATGCGCGAGCCGCGCTGATAATCGACGAGCTTGTAGGGGCCCGCGCCGATCGGCTTTGCGAGGAAGCCCTCGTCGCCGACCTTCTCGTGATAGGCCTTCGGGATGATGTAGACGCCGAGGAAGCCGAAATAGAAGTCCGCGGACGGCGACGGCTTCGAATAGACCAGCACCGCCTCGGTCGGCGACTTGATCTCGACATCGATGAGATCCTGCAGCATGCCGGCGATCGCGAGGCGCTTGTCCTTCTTGCGGGTCAGCCAGCTGTATTTGAGGTCCTCGGTCGTCATCTTCGAACCGTCATGGAAGAAGATGTCGTCGCGCAGCGTGACTTCGAGGCGCGTCGAGTTGTCGTCCAGCCATTTGCGCGAAGCGATCTGGCGCGGCTGGAGCTGCTGGTCGGATGAATAGGTCAGCGGCGAGTCATAAATGCACTTGAAGATCGACTGGCCGACCGGGAACGTGACCGCGGTCGGGTCCCAGCTCTGCACGTCGGCCATGAACGCGATGTTCAGCGTGTCGGACGATTGCGCACCGGCGATGTGCGGAAGAAAGGTCGTGGCCGGAAGGCCTAGCATCAATGATACGAATTCGCGCTTGGTCAGTTCCATCTTCGCACTCATCGTGGTTCCCCTGTTCTTGTGATGTCACGTTTTTGGCCGGTCCGCGGCCGCTATGGGCCGCAGATTGATCTCTTCGTTGTCAGGTCGGCAAGTTACCTGTTTGCAAGCTGCCGATCCGGAAGGCTCGTTCGGAAGGTGCAGGGACGCCGCGCGGTTCTGCTGCGTTGTGGCGAAGGGCAAGAGCGGTCACCATCGGTCAACCGCCGCGTACACGTCACACCCCGCCCTGCCTCGCATCCAAGACTCCGCGCATTAATTGCAAGTCCGATGCTCAAGGATCGGGCTTGTCTGAAATAGTATACTGTATGTTATTGTTCGGCCGTCAAGCGTCGCATCTGTGCAGACGCAGCGGCCCGATACCCGTTAAATAGGCACCATGCGCGCGATCGAATTCGACAGTTACGGCGGCCCGGAAGTCCTGAAATTGCAGGATATTTCGCCGCCCTCACCCGCCGACGGCGAGATCCTGATCGATGTGCACGCGGTCAGCGTGAACCCGATTGACTGGAAAATACGCTCCGGCCGCATGGCTGGAGGCAGTCCGCTGGCCTCCGCGATGATCACCGGCCGGGACGGCGCGGGCGTGGTCGCCGGCGCCGGGACCGGCGCCGATTCTTCACTGGTCGGGCGGCGTGTCGCCTTCCTCGCCCCGCGTGGAAAAGGCACCTGGGCCGATCAGGTCGTTATGCCGCAGGATAATTTCGCGGTCGTTCCGGACGGCGTGTCCCTGAGTGATGCAGCCGCGGTGCCGCTTGCCGGCACCAGCGCATGGGTGCCGCTGGTCGACATCGCGCAGGTCGGACACGGCGCGCGTGTGCTGATTCATGCCGGCGCCGGCGGCGTCGGCTCGCTCGGTATCCAGATCGCAAAGGCGCGCGGCGCGCATGTGATTGCGACCTGCTCCGGCCGTAATGTCGATTTCGTCAAGTCGCTCGGTGCAGATGAAGTGATCGCCTATGACCGCACGCCCTTCGATCAGGCGGTGCGCGATGTCGATGTGGTGTTCGACACCATGGGCGGCGAGGTTCACGACCGCTCCTATCAGGTGTTGAAGCGCGGCGGCCTGATGGTCTGCCTGATGGCGGAGCCGTTCAAGGATCGTTCGGCGGAGTTCGGCGTGAAGGTCGAGCAGGCCCCTGTCCTGCCGCGGCGGGACATTCTCGACGCGCTGATGAAGATGCTCGCGGACGGATCGATGCGCGTTCCGATCGAGGCGGTGCTTCCGATCTCTGAATTCCGGAAAGCGCACGAACTTTCGCAAACCGGCCGCACCCGCGGCAAGGTCGTCCTGCAATTGCGCAAGCCGGATGGATCCCTCGCCGCATGACCGCGGCGCCCTATCAGGGTGTCGTGATCGCGACGCCCGTCAGCATTCCCTATGTGCGTTATTCGACCAAGGATGCGCACTGGTTTCTGGCGCGCGCCCTTTCCGCGCTGCTGAAAACGTCCGGACTGAAAAAGAGTGATCTCGATGGCCTCGGCGTTTCGAGTTTCACGCTGTTTCCCGACACCGCGGTCGGGCTCACGCAGCATCTGGGCCTGAGCCCGCGCTGGCTCGATCACCTGCCGTTCGGCGGCGCAAGCGGCGTGATCGCGCTGCGCCGTGCCGCACGCGCCGTGCAATGCGGTGACGCCAGCGTCGTGGCCTGCGTCGCAGGCGACGCCAACCACGTCGATTCCTTCCGGGCCAATCTCGCGAACTTCTCGCGGTTCGCGCGCGATGCGGTCTATCCGCTCGGCTCGGGCGGACCGAATGCCAGCTTCGCGCTCCTGACCTCGCATTACATGCAGTCGACCGGCGCCGAGCCGGCCGATTTCGGCAAGCTCTGCGTGGCACAACGTGCCAATGCGCTGCGCTTTCCGTCCACACTGTTCAAGAAGCCGCTGACGCTCGACGAATATCTGAACGCGCGCCCGATCGCTGATCCCCTCAAGCTGTTCGACTGCGTCATGCCCTGTGCTGGATCCGAAGGCTTCCTCGTGATGGGCGAGGACCGTGCGAAGCGGCTCGGCATTCCCTTTGCCCGCATTCTCGGCACCATCGAGCGGCACAATGCCTTTCCCGAAGACCCGATCCAGAATCGCGGCGGATGGGCAATGGATCAGGATCACCTCTACAGCCAGGCCGGTTTCGGACCGCCGGACATCGACCTGTTCGAGGCCTATGACGATTACCCCGTGATCAACTGCCTGCAATTCGAAGGCCTCGGCCTGTGCCGTGAGGGCGAGGCGCCGGCCTTCATCCGCAAGAACACCTTCACCATCGACGGATCCCTGCCCTTCAACACATCCGGCGGACAGCTTTCCGTTGGGCAGGCAGGCGCCGCCGGCGGCTTCCTCGGTCTCGTGCAGGCGCTGCGTCAGGTCACCGGCCAGGCAATGAAGACGCAAGTCGAGAATGCGCGGCATGCGCTCGTCAGCGGCTTCGGCATGATCAATTACGACCGCGGCCTGTGCACCGGCGCCGCCATTCTCGGGCGGGCATAGCCATGACCGATGCGCTGAAACGCGCGGCTCCGCGCAATCCGATCCTGCCGCTGCGTGTGCCGACGCTGCCGCCTGGCCAGCGCAGCCGTGCCGCGCTGCGCTGGACCGCGTCGGTCGCCGAAGGCCGCTTCGAATTGCAGAGCTGCCACGATTGCGGACAGATCCAGTATCCGCCGCGCGATGCCTGCACCAATTGCCTTTCGATACGCCTGACATGGAAACCGGTGAGCGGACGCGGCGATCTGATTTCCGAGACGCTGCTGCATCACTCGAACGAACTTTATTACCGCGCGCGCGTGCCGCTGCGGCTCGGCCTCGTGCGACTCGCCGAAGGCGTCACCGTGCTGACGCATCTGCATGGCGACTGCCCGGTCGCAAAAGCCAACGAATCCATTCCGGTGCGCGTGCGCGCGCATCTCGACAAGGCCGGTCAGGCCGCGCTGATCGCGCTCCCCGCAACCGACACGCCGAATATGGCCGACGACAGGATGCTGCGTGAGATGACCTCCGATCCGAAATTCAGGAAAGTCCTGATCACCGACGGCAAGAGCGCGACCGGACAGGCGCTGGTCAAAGCGTTCGTCGATGCCGGCGCCGACATCGTCTGGGCGGGCTTGTCCGAGCCGTGGAAGCAGCCGCCCGGCTTCGACGCGATTTCGAAATTGCCGAACGTCACCGTAGTGCCGCTCGAACTCACCGACCCGCGATCCGTGGAGGATCTCGCCGGCTCGATCGGCGGCAAAGTCGATATCCTCGTCAACAACGCCGAAGTGCATCGCGCGCACGGCATTGGCGATCGCCGCGGCACCGAGACCGCACGCGCCGAGATGGACATCAACTATTTCGGCCTCCTCCGTCTCGCGCAAAGCTTTGGCCCGGCGCTGCGCGCGCGTGCGGCGGACTCCGCTGTCCCCTCCACCGCCTGGGTGAACATCCTTTCGATCTACGCGCTCTCGGCATTGCCCGGACAGGGCACGTTCTCCGCATCGAAGGCCGCCGCCTTCTCGCTGTCGCAGACGCTGCGTTCGGAAATGCGCGGCGCCGGCATTCGCGTGGTCAATGTGTTCCCCGGCCCGATCGACGACGAGTGGACGCAAACCCTTCCACCGCCGAAGCTTGCGCCGGCAGCGCTCGCGAAGGCCGTGGTGAAGGCGCTGAAGGACGGCGTCGAGGACATCTATCCCGGCGACGTCGCGCAGGACCTGTTCACCAAATGGCAGGAAAGCGCGAAGGTGCTCGAGCGCGAGATGTGGGATCAATGAGCGCATCCGACTCGCCCGCGCATGTGCTGTCCGGCGTACTGGACGCGCTCGCCTTGCAGAAGCTGCGCGTTGTAGACCTGTCGCAGACCCTGTCGCCGCGCTTCCCGCAGATCGTGCTGCCGCCGGAATTCGATCAGTGCGCGCCGTTCCGCATGGAAGAGATCTCGCGCTACGACGATCGGGGACCTGCCTGGTACTGGAACAACATCTCGTTCGGCGAACATACCGGCACGCATTTCGATGCGCCGGTGCACTGGATCACCGGACGCGACCTGCCGAATGCCGCGACCGACTCGCTGCCTGCGCGCTCCTTCATCGCGCCAGCCTGCGTGGTCGATTGCTCCGCGCAGGCCGCGCAGGATGCGGATTTCCTGCTCACCGTCGACCGCCTGCGTGCATGGGAAGTGCAGTACGGCCGCATCCCCGAAGGATCATGGCTGCTGATGCGCACCGACTGGTCCAAGCGCACCGATCCGGTCGCCTACCAGAATTTCGACGCGGCCGGTCAGCACACGCCGGGCCCGGATGTCGCCGCGGTGGAGTTTCTCGTGCATGAGCGCGGCGTCATCGGCTTCGGTTCGGAGACCATCGGCACCGATGCCGGACAGGCCGCGCATTTCCGCCCGCCCTATCCGTGTCACGCGATCATGCACGGCAACGGCCGTCTCGGCCTGCAATGCCTTTGCAATCTCGATCTGTTGCCGCCGACCGGCGCGATCGTGATTGCAGCCCCGCTGAAGATCCTCCACGGCAGCGGCAGCCCGGTGCGGGCTATTGCGCTTGTGGCGGGGTAACCTTCGCGGTTACGAGCGCCCCACAAGGGCGCTACGCGCCAAACTCGACAACGACCTGACTTGCGTTATCGCAACGCCGGAGATCGTGAGCAGCCCGCCGACAATCAACCTTGACGTCACCGGGTCGCCAAGAAACAGCACGCTGGACATCACGGCGAACACCGGAAGCAGCAGGCCGAATGGAGCGACCCGGTTCATCGAGCACTGGCCGATCAGCCAGAACCAGAGGCCAAAGCCGGCAATGCCGCCGACGAAAATCGTATAGGCGAGCGCGAGCCAGCCCTTTTCATCCGCCGTGAAAAGGCTCGCCAGCTGTCCTTGCTCAAGGAGCAACGAAATCAGCATGACCTGCGGCACCGTGAGCAACGATGACCACCCCATCAACATCAACGGATCGAAGGGGCCATAGCGTTTCGTCAGAACGTTGGACACCGCGAACGCCAAGGCTGCCCCGACCACAAGCAACAGCGGAAGCGCGTTTGCCGACAGGCCCGGCCCCGCTGCCAGCACAACTACGCCGACGAATGCGAGCAGCACGCCGACCGACGTCGTGAGAGACGGCCTCTCCGCAAGCAGCGGCCAGGCCAGCAGGATCGTGAAGGGCGTGGCGAGTTGATAGGCGACGGCCGACATGCTTCCCGAGCCGAGCCCGAGGCCGAGGCCGACATAGAACAGCCCGAAGTTCAGCCCGCCAAGGAAAACCGAAATCGCCGCGACCGGGACAAGCTGCTCGCGCGTCGGCCTCCTGACGAACGGGATGAGCAGCAGCGCGATAGCGAGAAAGCGCAGCGCGAGAAAGAAGAGCGGCGGAAACTCCAGAACGCCGACCTTGATGACCACAAACTGGAAACCCCAAAGCAAGGGTACGGCCACCGCGCACGCGATCTGAAGGAAAGACATGAAAACCCTCTTTTCAGACCGTTCGGTCCAGATATGGGCACATGCCGGCCGGGACTTGGTCCATGAGATTTGCTACCTGATGAAGCGGTCCAGAAGAGCGTCGGCCGTGGCTTGCGAGGAGGCTCGCGTTGGTGCCGTCTTGCCGGTCACGCGAAGCCCCTCGACGAAGCAGATGAAAATTCTGGCGGCATTTGCAGGCTCAACGCCTGTTGCCAGCTCGCCCGCCTTCTTCGCGCGCGAGAAGGCGCCTGCGAGCTTGGTCTCCATGGCTTTGAAGAAACCGCGGATGCGCGCTTCAACTTCGGCGTCGTGGCCGGCCAATTCCATGGCTGTGGCCACCAGCAGACATCCGCGTCGGCCACGGGCGCCGCTCGTGCGCTCGACGTAACCGGCAAGAAAGGTCCGCAGGCCATCGACCGGCCCGTGTCCGGGCCCAAGCTCGACGTCGATCCGTGCCAGTGCATCGGCGATGTAGCGATCGAGCGCGCGCAGGAAGAGTGCGTGCTTGTCCCCGAAGGCCGCATAAAGGCTCCCGCGCGATAGCTTCGTCGCGCGAAGCAGGTCCGGAAGTGCCGTGCCATGATAGCCGCGCGACCAGAATACATCCATGGCGCGCTCGACAGCGGCTTCCGTGTCGAAGCTACGCGGTCGGCCACGCGGCAATTGCATCGGGGCTTGGCGTGCCATGACCGCATTATAGACCAATCGGTCTTGAATTGTAAATCGGGCATCGCATCCGGCCACGTTACGCGCGGCGCGGCCGATCTGTCTTGCCGGACATTTCAGGCGCGCCGACACCTGGTTATGCGCGATGCCGGCTCAGTAGTGACTGAGCCTTCAGATACAGCGACCATCGACAAATCGTCGACCTGCCGCACATCGCGCGGCCTGTCGGCGAGCCGGAGTGCGAACGCACGCAGCTCCGACACGGTGCATGCCCGGTCCGCACGCTTGACGAGCGGGAACGATGAAGCTGTCCGGTTCGATCGGGGCGACAGGGAGCGCCTGAACCGATGAGGCGACAGCTAAAGCGAAAGCCAGTCCGATCAGCCTGACCATTGTTACCTCCCTTGCTCCTCGTCTTTGCGATCACACAACAGCCGATGACGGGAACACGTTCCCTAGCAGAAACGCATCACTATACGTTCGGATAGCGCCCGTAGCTGAAAGACATCAAACGGACGCTTGGCTCCTGTCACTCCGCCCGCTGCAATTATACGTCGCGCATGTTCTGCAGCGTCGAAAACGCTGGCGTTCGAACTGCATTAAGATATCGTGCAGCAGCTTGGTTGGGCTCTGGGGCTTCAGACACTTCGGAGGATCCAATGGCGAACATTGCTGGAATCGGCGCAGCAATATTTCTGGTGACCGCATCCCCTGTGGCCTACGCACAAACTGCTGTGATGGAGTCGCCGACACGCCTCAGCACAGCCGAATGGAATGCGCTGACGGATTTTCGTATCGATCTCGTCAAGACGGCGCTGCAACTCACGCCCGACCAGGAAAAGTATTGGCCGGCCGTTGAGGCTGCGATCCGATCGAGGGCCAAGAACAGACAAGCCCGGATTGAAAAGGTGATCGAGACAACAGGTGCCCGTGCGCAGGAGTCCTCAATCGAAACCTTGCAAAGCCGCGATCCTATTGCATTCCTGAATCGAAGGGCCGATGCGCTGGCGCAGCGATCCGCTGATCTCAAGCAGCTCGCAAGCGCGTGGCAGCCGATCTATGCAACGCTCACTCCTGAACAGAAACGGCGCATGGCCGCCGTTACGCTTTTCGTTCTTCGCGATATGAGCGAGGCCGCAGAGCAGCGCCGTATGCAGCTTGAGGAAGACGAATAGCCAACGTCAAGGTGACGTCGCAGATGTCCAGACGGTGGATCTTTCACAGGCGCGGACGCGCCTCAACTGGTCCGCCTGTCGAAACACGGAGGCTCCAATGAGAAAGCTCAATGTGTTCGCAATTGCAGCCGGCGTGATCACGCTGACAGCGGTTCCCGTCTCGCTGGAATGGTCGAAAAATGCCGTCTCGATCTCGATCGATCGGGCGGAAGCTCGAATCGGCCGCCCGGCAACCGCGCTGAGCGTCGCGGGGGTACATCGCAGAGCGTATCGTCGCGCCTACCGCGGCGGTGTTTACGGTGGCCTGGCAGGAGCAGGCGCGTACGGCATCAGTGCTTACAGCGGATACCGCTATCCCGCTTACAACTATGGTTATGCGAATAGCTACTGGAACGATGACGTTCCCACATACGGCAGCTACGCCAACTACGGATATCCGGGCTTCGGATTTTCCAGTTACGGCTACTCAGGCTATGGCTATCCGAGCTACGGATATTCCGGCTACGGCTATGGCGCGTCTTACGGGTATCCGAGCTATTCCTATGCTGGCTATGGATATCCACGATATGCCTATCCGGGATATCGCGCCGCCCGACGCGTAGCGATCCATCGCGCTCGCTGGCACTAACGCGCATCCCTCGCCGAGCGCGCACCCGCATCGTGCGCGCGGTTGTCTTTGTAGCAGATGAAGGTCTCTCAAACGCTCGTCCCCGCGAAGGCGGGGACGAGCGCGCCCGCGCCGACTAAAAAGCAGGGAACGCGGAGCTTTGTCTCTTAATCCCGCATCGTCGCGCGATGCTTCTTCCACGCCTCGATCAGCCCGCTCACATCGGCCGGATGGCCGTCATGGATCACGCTGCCATCCGCGATCGTCACCCAGGGCTGCGCGCTGCGCGTCCAGATATGCCCGACAGGATGCAGCCAGCTCGTATCGTCGAGCGTGCCGGGCTTGACGACCGATATCTTGTCGTTCGCGCTCGGATGATTGACCGGACGCACGCCGCAGACCTCGCACATATCGCTTTCGATCGAGCGACCGCTGTCGGCCTTCCGCTTCCAGCGCCGCGGCGTACCCCTCACATAGATCAGTGCCGGACGCGGCACCATCAGCGACATGCCGAACGCCGCGCCCGACTGGCGCTGGCATTCCGTGCAGTGGCAGACATAGACCGACAGCGGCTCGGCGCGAATTTCGTACCGCAGCGCCCCGCACTGGCAGCCCCCGGTCAACGGAAGTTTCATGCGCGCACCTCGCCGGTTGTCATGCGGCGGTCAGGATCGTCCCCGCTGGAAGATCCAATGAATGAAAACACAATACCAAGTCAACGCGCCGGCTATTTCACAAAAGTATGCCGGGAGCGAGCACCGCGTCACGGTCATGGCGATCGCGATCCATCCCTTTACCAGAGCCCGGCCCTTCCGCATCGGCCCGCTCGAGCGTATCTAGCGGCGTGGGCCGCCGCATAAGGAAGACGCTGATGTTTATCGCTATGAACCGCTTTCAGGTGAAGAAGGGCTCAGAGGCCGATTTCGAGAAGGTCTGGCTGACGCGCGACACGCATCTCGATGAGGTGCCCGGCTTTGTAGAATTCCATCTGGTGAAGGGACCGGAAGCCGAGGATCACACGCTCTACGCCTCGCATACGGTCTGGCGCGACCGCGATGCCTTCGAGGCCTGGACGAAGTCGGAAGCTTTCCGGAAGGCCCATGCCCGCGCCGGCAACGAGAGCACCGGCTCGCTCTATCTCGCGCATCCGAAATTCGAAGGCTTCGAGGTGCGGCAAACTGTCAGGCCAAGCCGCGCGGCCTGATCCTGCAGACCGAAGCGCGCGTCCCGGTTAACCTTGTGCCGGATGCGGCATCCGCAACCGCGCGGTGGCATGCGATTGGAACAACGCCGACGCTGAACTGCAGAGGCGTTTTCATACCGTGATGCAGTGCCGCAAGCGCTCAATGACACGAAGATCGTAACGATCTTTGTTGCTTTGGTTAATTTCATGGACACTGCGCGCGCAAACATGCAGTTGCGTAAGTTGCACGTAACTCGCTGCGATCTTTGACAAAACGATCGATCGCGTGCGTCCGATCATCAGTTCCAATTCACGCGAGCGCGACGTAGTCACGACCGTCGGCAAATTTACTTGGCTACGCGTATAGGTTAACAATTCCTTACCTCAAATGCGGTGGGGCAGTAACCAAAATGGCGTACATGTCTGTTGCGTCGCCGGCTCTTGTTCAGAGCCCGCGTGAACGATCGCGCTCCGGTCG
>NZ_DATMRV010000268.1:0-17085 GCF_035565795.1 Pseudorhodoplanes sp. | reverse complement strand
CGAACCGGTGGGCTTTTCATCGATCGCCCAGAAACCGACCAGCGTGTCGATCTTGTCGGCCAGCGCGACCGCGATCGCGACCGGATTGCTCGGCACGGCATCGCTCGGACCAACAGGCTTGTAATGATCCTCGCACGCGGCTGCGACCGAAGCATCCTCGCCCTGCGCCAGCGCGTAATATTTCCCCATCAAGCCCTGCAGTTCGGGGAATTCGCCGACGACTTCGGTGAGGAGGTCCGCCTTGGCGAGCGTCGCCGCGCGCTGCGCGGTGCCCGGATCGGTGCCGATCATCGGCGCGATCAGACCCGCGAGGCGCACAATGCGCGCAATCCGTTCGGCTTGCGTTCCGAGCTTCTGGTGGAAAACCATCTGCGCGAATTTCGGCAAACGGTCTTCGAGGCGCGTCTTCAGGTCGGTCTCATAGAAGAACTTCGCGTCCGACAACCGCGCGCGGATGACGCGTTCGTTGCCCGCGACGATCGCCTTGCCGCCGTCCACGGCTTCCATGTTCGAGACAAGGATGAAGCGCGGCGCGAGCCCGCCATCCGGCTTGCGCACCACGAAGCACTTCTGATTGTTACGGATGGTGGTGCGGATCACCTCGGGAGGAATGGCGAGGAAGCTGTCGTCGAACGACCCCATCAGCACCACCGGCCACTCGACAAGACCGGCCGTCTCGCCGAGCAGACCTTCGTCCTCGACCAGTTCATAGCCCTGCGCGAAGGCAAGGTTCTTCGCCTCCGTGGAGATGATCTGCCTGCGTCGCTCGGGATCGACGATGACCTTCGCCTTTTCCAGCTTGGTCATCCAGTCGTCCTGGCGGCGAACCTCGATCGGTCCGGGCGCAAGGAAACGATGGCCATAGGTGACGTTGCCGGAGGTCAGGTCGCCGAGCGTAAACGGCACGACCTGCGGGTCTTCGGTTTCGGGACCGAAGGTCGCAACGACCGCCTGCAGTGGTCGCACCCATGACAGGGCGCCCGGCTGCGCGGATTGCTTTCCCCACCGCATCGACTTTGGCCACGGGAATTTGCGCGCGATGTCCGGCAGCATTTCGGACAGCACTTCGATCGCATCGCGGCCCGGCTTCTCGACGACGGCGACGTAAAACTCGCCCTTCTTCGGATCCTTTTCGATCGTCGCCTGATCGATCGACGTCAGCCCCGCACTCTTGAGGAAGCCTGCGATCGCCGCTTCGGGCGCACCGACGCGCGGCCCCTTCTTCTCCTCGCGGATATCCTTCTGTCGCGCGGGCACACCGTGCACGGCAAGTGCAATCCGCCGCGGCGTGGCGAAAGCCTTGGCGCCCTCGTAGACGAGACCGGCCTCGACCAGCCTGTCGGTGACGAGCTTCCTCAGATCGTCCATCGCACGCGGCTGCATGCGCGCGGGGATCTCTTCGGAGAAAAATTCAAGGAGAAGATCGGGCATCCTTCACTCCTTGATGTCGGAGACCGGCGCAACCGTGGCGAAGCGGTCGGCCAATTCGGCCAGCGCAGTTCTGTGGACTTGCGCGGCCGGAAGATCGGCGCCGCCGAGCGGATCCGGCAAAGCGCGCGTCGCCACCGCATCGGATACGACCGTCGTGGTGTAGCCGTGATCGAGCGCGGACCGTGCGGTCGCGCTTACGCACATATGCGTCATGAACCCTGCAATCACGAGGGATTTGCGTCCGGTCGCCTCCAGCGCGGCCTGCAGGCCGGTCCCGGCGAAGGAATTCGGCAGCGGCTTCTCGACAACGGCCTCGCCAGCGGACGGCGCGGCCTGCGGCGCAATCTTGAACCCCTCCCCCTGCGGGTCGAAAAGGCCGCCGGGCCGGCCACGCTGCACGACGTGGACCACCGGCGCGCCGGCGCGACGCGCCTTCCGCAGAAGCGTGGCAATGTTTTCGAGCGCGGCGCCAACGCCGTCAAGCGGCAGCTTGCCGGTCACATATTCATTCTGCGCGTCGACGATCACCACGACCGCGTCGCTCAACTTCCCAGGCGCAGGCTTGACGCCCGCGAGCTGCAGCAGGGTCTTTGCGCCACTCATGCCCCACCCGCTTCGGTCGCGAGCCAGGCTGCGCCGCAGGCTTTGGCGAGTTCGCGCACGCGCAGAATGTAACTCTGCCGTTCGGTCACCGAGATTACGCCGCGCGCGTCGAGCAGATTGAACACATGGCTGGCCTTGATGCACTGGTCATAGGCCGGCAGCGCCATCAGGTGACGCTCCTTCTTGCCAGCTTCGTTTCCTTGCCAGCCGGCCTCGAGATATTTCTGGCACGCGCTCTCCGCCATCCTGAACTGCGCGAACAGCATCTCGGTGTCGGAATGCTCGAAATTGTGCCGCGAATATTCCTGCTCGGCCTGCAGGAACACATCGCCGTAGGTCACCTTCCTGTCGCCGGTCTGCCCGTTGAAATTCAGGTCGTAGACGCGCTCGACGCCCTGCACATACATGGCGAGGCGCTCGAGGCCGTAGGTCAGTTCGCCGGACACAGGCGCACATTCGAATCCCGCGACCTGCTGGAAATACGTGAACTGGCTGACTTCCATGCCGTCGCACCAGCATTCCCAGCCGAGCCCCCAGGCGCCGAGCGTCGGGCTCTCCCAGTCGTCCTCCACGAAGCGGATGTCGTGAACCTTCGGGTCGATGCCGATCGCATAGAGCGACTTCAGGTAGAGGTCCTGCAGGTCCTCGGGCGACGGCTTCAGGATCACCTGGAACTGGTAGTAGTGCTGCAGCCGGTTCGGGTTCTCGCCGTAGCGGCCGTCTTTCGGGCGCCGCGACGGCTGGACATAGGCGGCATTCCAGGGCTTCGGACCGAGCGCGCGCAGCGTGGTGGCCGGATGAAACGTGCCCGCCCCCACCTCCATGTCGTAGGGCTGCAGAACGACGCAGCCGTAATCGGCCCAGTAGCGCTGGAGCGCGAGGATCAGGCCCTGAAAGGAGCGCGTGGGCTCCGAGGCCAACGCTGTGTCGGAGACAGACATTTCGCGCGGAATCCGAGGGGTTTTGCTGCGCGGTTTCCTATCGGCCGCGCCGGAACCGGTCAAGGAATCCCCTCACGCGGAACTATCAAATAGCTGCCGCAAACCATTGAAATAGAGGGTTCGGTTCGCCATGGTGGCGGATTGAGGGATGTTCGCGGGCCGGCGGCCCGCCTGCGTGGGGGTGAGTGGCATCCATGGCAAAGCCGACTGTGATTATCGTGGGTGCCGACAAGGGCGGCGTGGGTAAAACAACCGTCTCCCGCACGATCCTCGACTATTTTACCGCCCGGAACGTGCCGATCCGGGCCTTCGATACCGAGGCCCCGAAAGGCACGCTCAAGCGCTTCCACCCCGACATCACGGAAGTCGTGGACATCACCCAGGTCCCCGACCAGATGAAGGTTTTCGACACCCTGTCGGACGCCAAGGTGACGCTGATCGACGTCCGAGCGGGCCTGCTGTCGACGACGCTCGCGGCGCTCCGCGACATCGGCTTTCTGGAGACCGTAAAGCGCGGCCAGATTGCGCTCGGCGTCGCCCACATCCTCGGCTCCTCCATCGCCTCGCTGAACGAGATCGCGGACATCGCGCCCTTCGTCGCCGACGGCAAATATTATCTGGTCAAGAACTTCATCAACGAGACCAGCTTCTTCGACTGGGACCAGTCCACCTACGATTCCTACTTCAAGAAGATCAAGGACGCGGTCGAGATCACCATCCCGAAGCTCAACGAAATGGCCTACGAGCAGGTCGAGCTTGCGTCGGTGCCGTTCGTGACCTTCGTCGCCAACAAGGGGCCGCACGATGCCCCGGCGAACTATTCGTTCGTCCTGCGCGGCTATGTGCGCCACTGGCTCGGCAATGTCTGGGGCGAGTATGATCGCGTGAAGCTCGCAGACCTTGTGAGCCCCTCCGTCAATCCGGCCAAGAGCGAAAAGGGCCTCTCCGGCCGGGCCGCGGCGATCCACGAACAGGCGCGCGAGCGAAGCTGACACAATGTGTCATTCCGGCCTTCGCCGGCCCCGGAATGACGAACGAAGCAATCCATGTCCCGGCAGAAAGCCATCTACATCGTCTGTTCGCCGCGTCAGCGCGTCGGCAAGACACTGATCGCGCGTGCGCTGACCGAATTCATCCTTGCGGACGGGCGCGCGGCGATCGCGTTCGACGTCAATCCGAACAACGCAGCACTCTACGGATTTCTGCCGCGCAATACCGCGCGCGCGGATATCGAGACGACGCGCGGCCAGATGGCGCTGTTTGACGAACTGATCGCCGAGGACGAGGTGGTGAAGGTCATCGACCTTGGCGACCAGGCCTTCGACAAGTTTTTCAGGCTGCTGCGCCAGATCGGCCTCGCCGAAGAAGCCCGCCGGCGCGGCATCGATGTCGTGACGCTGTTCATCGGCGATCCGGATCCGCGGTCGGCTGACAGCTACGCGCAGACCCATCGCGCGATCCCGCAGCTGTCGCTGGTCCCGGTGCACAACGAATTCATCGCCAACATGCAGGACTACATGGAGAGTTTTCCAAGTCCCGTGCCCGGCGAGCGTCCGGTGCGCTTCCTGGTCCTGAGCCCGTTCCTCAAATCGATCGTGGACCGCCCCGGCTTCTCGTTCGACGATTATCTCGACCGCCATACGGGAGCCCGTACCGAACTGCACGAATGGATCGAACGGGTGTTCGTGGAATTCCGCGAACTGGAATTGCGTCTGCTGCTGCGGGAACTGAAGACCTCAATCGCATTGCGGTAGTCCGCAACCCGCCTCCCCTGCGACCGACGCAAAAAAATGCTGTCTCTGTGAGCCGCAACACAGTGCGCTGCATCGGTCATCTCTATTGAACTGACGCCAGAGCCGCTTCGACCAACTCCTGACGCCAACCGTTGGAGACTGAGCGATGCTGACGTTCGTTCTCTATTTTTCGATCGCCTGCTTTGTCGGACTTGCCATTCTCGGGCACATCCTCGTCCTGCAGGCCCTGTTCACGAGCGCTGACTATGCCGATGGCAAGCGCCGCAGCCGAAAGGCGCGCGGTCGCGGCATCCTGCCGAACGTTCCGGTCTGAGACTCAGCCTGCCGGCTCAATGCCCCTCGAACGAGACCAGCGTGCGCACAGGCACGTCGAGCGCGCGCAGCTTCGCGGCCCCGCCGAGATCCGGCAGATCGACCATGAAGACGGCCGAAACCACTTCGGCGCCCATCTGACGCAGCAGCTTTACCGCACCCTCCGCCGTGCCGCCCGTGGCAATGAGATCGTCCACGAGAATGACCCGCTCCCCCTTGGCGACAGCATCCTCGTGCATTTCCATTTCGTCGATGCCGTATTCCAGCGAATAGGCAACGCTCACTGCCTTGTGCGGCAGCTTGCCCTTCTTGCGGATCGGCACGAAACCGGCCGACAGTTGATGCGCGATGGCGCCGCCGATGATGAATCCGCGCGCTTCGATGCCGGCGATCTTGTCGATCTTCGCCCCCGCCCAGGGCTGGACCAGTTCGTCGACCGCGCGACGGAAGGCGCGCGCGGAGCCCAGCAAAGTGGTGATGTCGCGAAACATGATGCCCGGCTTGGGATAGTCCGGGATGGTGCGGATCGCGGCCTTCAGGTCGTTTTCAAGTGCTGGGCTCGTCATCTTCGTCTCGTTTCAGATATTCCCCGGCGGCCGCCGCAATGTGACCAAGCCGCACGCGCTGCGCAACCGGGTTCACCGCGGCTGTTACTGCCAAAGCTATTCGCGCAGCTTGTCCAGAATGGCGCCCAGGACGTTCGAATAATCGTCGGTCCAGACCCACTCATCCTCGTCGGCCTCCTGCTCGACCCATTTCGGATTTTTTGCAAGCGGTCCGAAATCCTCGTCCTTGCGAGCGACGGCCACCACCAGCGATCCGAAGATGTGGTTCTCGTCGTCATAGCCTTCGTCGGAATCGTTGGCGCGCGCGACAAGATCGTTGGCTCCGGCGATGCCGGCCACCACCGGAGTCAGGGTCATGTGCTTGTTCGAGATGTGCATCAGCACCATGCCGTCCGGCTTGATCTTGTTCTTGTAGATCGCCATCGCCTCCCTGGTCAGGAGATGCGTCGGTATCGCATCGGACGAGAACGCGTCCACGATGATGACGTCGTACTGACCGTCCCTCGCATCGGCCAGGGTGAGCCGCGCGTCCCCGACCACGATCCTTGCATCCGGCGCGCATTCCGAGAGGAAGGTGAAGCGCCTGGTGTCTTTCGCAATCCGCACGACCGAGGGATCGATCTCGTAATAGGTGAGCTGATCGCCCGGCTTCATCTGGCACGCCAGCGTGCCGGTACCGAGCCCGACCACTGCGACATTGATCGGAGCGCCGCGCTTCTCGCGCGCCGCATTCAGGCCCTGAACCATCGGCGCGAGATCATGGTAATAGGTGATCGGTGTCGGCCGGCCGGTCACGGGCCGGCCATGCGCATCGCGAATGCGCTGTGCGCCATGCTCGATGGTGCCGTGCTTGAGCACGCGAAACTGCCCGCCATCTGCTTCCATCACCTTGTGGACGCCGAAGAAGCTGCGCACGAAATCGCGCTTGCCGGAATCCGCACCGAACAGCACGACGAACATCAACGACGCCGCGATGAAGCCTGCGAATGTCAGCACGTAATGGGAGAAGCCGAATGCCAGCACCAGAATGGCGGCGATCCAGAGATTGAAGGCGTTGTCGGTGAACTCGTAACGCCAGCCAAAGGCGGCATAGAACGCGAAGACGACACCGGCCACGAGCAACGCCCAGGCCGCCATTTCGATCTTGCTGCGCGGCCAGGCGAGACCGGGCCGGCATAGGGCCGCGGCCACGATCAGGATGGGATATTCCGCCACCCACGAGAACAGATGCTGGGCGACAAGTCCCGCGAAAATGCCGCCGATCACCCCGCCCAGCGACAGGCAGAGATAGAACGAGGTCAGGGAGCGCACCGGCGGACGGCGCTGCGCCAGTTCGCCGTGGCACATCAGCGCGAGCACAAAGAAGCCGACGAGGTTCAATGCGATCAGCACGACGATCTGGTCGGCTGCGCCCAGCGAAAGCGAGACGACAAGGAGGATGATCGCGATCGGCGCGATGAAGGTCACGAAACGGTGCGGCAGGATCGGGCGCGACTGGAACGCGATCACGAAGGTCGCGAGATAGAGCGCCAGCGGCACCACCCAGAGGAACGGAGCCGCCGCGACGTCCGTCGAGATATGCGCGGTGATCGCGATCAGCAGCGCCGACGGGACCGCCGCAAGCGCGATCCAGATCAGCGCGTCGCGGAATGTCGGCGGTGCGGCATCTTCCGTTGCGACGTCAGGCAACGCGTTGCGCGAACGGACGAGGAGGACGCCGCACAGGCCGATCAGAACGATCAGCACATAGAAGCCAACGGTCCAGCCCACGGTCTGCTGCGGCAGACGCGTGAAAGGCTCGATCAGAAATGGATAGGCCAGCAACGCGAGGAAGCTGCCGACATTGCTTGCGGCATAGAGAAAGTACGGGTCCTTCGCCTGCGGATGCCCGGTTCGCGCAAACCAGGCCTGCAGCAGCGGACCATTGGCTGACAGCGCAAAGAACGGCAGCCCGATCGAGACACCGAACAATCCCAGCAGCCAGAATTCCTGGCCGCTCGCAGGCGGGCGGCCCCAGCCCGCGGCAATGCCGAGCGGCAGCGCGATGACAGCAACGATCATCACCGCCAGATGCACGATGATTGAACTGCGGCCCGGCATGAACCTCGTCAGCGCATGGGCATAGGCGTAGCCCGCGAGGAGCATCGCCTGGAAGAACACCATGGCCACCGACCAGACGGCAGGCGTGCCGCCGAGCTTGGGCAGCACCAGCTTGGCAAAGAGCGGCTGGACCACGAACAAGAGAGCAGCGCTAACGAAGATCGCGGCCGTATAGCTGACAAGCAGAAGCCTGAAGCGGGAGGCGGTGGCCGGCATGAATGCGCTCTTGAATGGGCGGTTCTTGAGGTTTCCATCCGGGCTGTCGCCGGCCGGACAGGTCCTTATAGCGCAGGCAAGGCTGCAGGACTCATGAATTTCCCGTTCACCTGCGTAGAACGCGCCCCGCCACGGCGTCGAGTTTCTTCACGAGTTCGGGATCGCGCGCCTCAGGCGCGGTGATGATGGCGGTATCGAGCGCGCGATCCGAGCCGACCGGACAGGGCTCATGCTCGCGCGGGAAATCGCGGGCGAGCCGCGCCACCAGCCGCTTGGCCTTCTCGGCATTGGCGGTGAGCACGGCGATGATGTCCTGCACGGTCACCGCATCGTGGTCGGGATGCCAGCAGTCGAAATCGGTGACCATGGCCACCGTCGCGTAGCAAATCTCCGCCTCGCGGGCGAGTTTGGCCTCCGGCATGTTGGTCATGCCGATCACCGAATAGCCGAGTTGCTGGTAGGTCAGGCTCTCGGCCAGGGTCGAGAATTGCGGGCCTTCGATGCAGACATAGGTCCCGTCCCGCACGACCGCGATGTCTTCGGATCGCGCCGCCGCCTCGATCGTGTTGCGCAGGTTCGGCGACACCGGATGCGCCATCGACACATGCGCAACCAGCCCCTTGCCGAAGAACGAGCTCTCGCGCTTGTGCGTACGGTCGACGAACTGGTCCACCAGAACGAACGTGCCGGGCGGCAGCGTCTCCTTGAATGAACCGCACGCCGACAGCGATACGAGGTCGGTCACGCCGGCACGTTTCAGGACATCGATATTGGCGCGGTAATTGATGTCGGATGGCGAGAGCCGGTGGCCCTTGTCATGGCGGGCGAGGAACACCACCGGCAGGCCGTCGACGTCGCCGATCCTGAGCGCGCCGGACGGCTCGCCCCAGGGCGATTGCATGCGCTCCTCGCGCGCATTCTGCAATCCGGGCAGATCGTAGATACCGGAGCCGCCGATGATGCCGAGGACGGATTTCGTCATGGGTCCTCCGCAAAAAAGAAAGGCCCCGTTCGGGGCCTTTCGGAATGTCGCTAGTGCTTCGTCGCCGAGGGCTTGCCCTCGAGCATCTCGGGGCGCCCCTTGACTGCTGCCCAGACCTTCTTCTTCGTGAAGTACATCAGGCCGGCCAGAACGAGCAGGAAGATCATCACCTGCATGCCGAGGCGCTTGCGTGCCTCGAGATGCGGCTCGGCCGCCCACATCAGGAAGCCGGTCACGTCCTTCGCGTATTGCTGCGCGGTCTGCGGCGCACCGTCGTCATAGGTCACCTGGCCGTCGCTCAGCGGATTGGGCATGCCGATGGCATGGCCCGGGAAGAACTTGTTGTAGTGATTGCCCTCGGGGACCTTGAAATCCTTCGGAGCGTCCGCGTAACCCGTCAGCACGGCAACGATATAATCGGGCCCCTGCTCGACATACTGCGTGACCAGATCCAGCAGGAACCAGAAGCCTCCGCGCTCGTAGGTACGCGCCTTGGCGATCACCGAAAGATCGGGCGGCAACGCCCCGTTATTGGCGGCGCGAGCGGCGTTGTCGTTCGGGAACGGCTTCGGGAAGCGGTCGGCAAGCCGGCCGGCGCGCTCGAACATCTCACCGGCATCGTTCGGTCCATCCTGAACCTTGTATTCAGCTGCGATCGCAGCCGCCTGCGGGACCGTAAAGCCCGGACCGCCCGGTTCAGCGAGATTGCGGAACGACAGCAGCGAGAGGCTGTGACAGGCCTGGCAGACCTCGCGATAGACCTTGAAACCGCGCTGCAGCTGACCGCGGTCATATTTGCCGAACGGGCCGGCAAACGACCATTTCTGCTTCGGCGGCAGCTCCCCCTGTTCGGCCGCGAGCGCGGGCGCCGCGAGGCCGATCATGAGCGCGAAAGCGAGAAGAGAACGTTGCATCGTCATTGGAGTCCGTCTCCCGCCGCTCAATGTTTCGCCGGCGCTTTGAGCACCGATTCCGAGATCGAGTTCGGCAGCGGCCTGGTCTTCTCGAACCGCGAGAGCAGCGGCAGGATGATCAGGAAGTGGGCGAAGTAATAGAAGGTCAGGATCTGCGAGGCGATGACGTATCCACCTTCGGCGGGCTTGGCACCGAGATAGCCGAGACCAAGGCAGACCGCGACGAAGATCCAGAAGAACTGGCGGAAGAGCGGCCGGTAGCGAGCCGAACGCACCTTCGAGGAGTCGAGCCACGGCAGGAACACGAGAATGCCGATCGAAGCGAACAGCGCAATAACGCCGAGCAGCTTGTTCGGGATCGCGCGCAGGATCGCGTAGAACGGCAGGTAGTACCATTCGGGCACGATGTGCGCGGGCGTCACCGCCGGATTGGCCGGGATGTAGTTGTCGGCGTGGCCGAGATAGTTCGGCAGATAGAACACGAAGTAGGCGAAGAACAGCATGAAGCAGACCATGCCAAATGCGTCCTTGACGGTCGCATAAGGCGTGAACGGCACAGTGTCCCTGTCGCCCTTGGGCTCGATGCCGGCCGGGTTGTTCTGGCCGACCACGTGCAGCGCCCAGACGTGCAGCACGACGACGCCGGCGATCACGAACGGCAGGAGATAGTGCAGCGAGAAGAAGCGCTGCAGCGTCGGATTGCCGACCGAGTAACCGCCCCACAGCCAGGTCACGACGGTTTCGCCAACCACCGGGATTGCGGAGAAGAAGTTGGTGATGACGGTCGCGCCCCAGAAGCTCATCTGGCCCCACGGCAGCGTGTAGCCGAGGAAGCCGGTGGCCATCATGAGCAGGTAGATGATGACGCCGAGGATCCAGAGCACCTCGCGCGGCGCCTTATAGGACCCGTAATACATGCCACGGAACATGTGGATGTAGACGGCGATGAAGAACATCGAGGCGCCGTTGGAGTGCAGGTAGCGCAGCAGCCAGCCGAAATTCACGTCGCGCATGATGTGCTCGACGGAATTGAACGCCATCGTCTCGTGCGGCGTGTAGTGCATCACCAGCACGATGCCGGTGATGATCTGCGCGGCCAGCATGAAGGACAGGATGCCGCCGAACGTCCACCAATAGTTCAGGTTACGCGGCGTCGGGTAGGCGATGAACGAGGAGTGGACGAGACCCGCGATCGGTAGCCGCGCTTCCATCCACTTCATGAATGCGTTTTGCGGCTGGTAGGTCGAATGTCCGCTCATCGGAGAAGCCTTCTTGGGAGTGCCTTCAGGAATGCGGGACGGCGTCAGCCGATCCGGATCCTGGTGTCAGTGAGAAACTCATAGGGCGGGAGCGCGAGATTGCTCGGCGCCGGGCCCGAACGGATACGGCCCGAGGTATCGTAGACCGAGCCGTGGCAGGGGCAGAAATAGCCGTTGTAGGGGCCGGCATGCGCGATCGGAATGCAGCCGAGATGGGTGCAGATGCCGATCAGGACCTGGAAATTGGCATGGCCCTTCTTGACGCGAGCGGAGTCGGGTTGCGGATCCGGCAGGCTCGCCAGATTGACGTCCTCCGCCTCCTTGATCTCCTTCGGCGTGCGATGGTTCACGTAGATCGGCTTGCCGCGCCAGAACACCTTGATGACCTGGCCTTCGGCAACCGGCGTCAGATCGACCTCGACCGGAGCGCCGGCGGCGATCGTCGAAGCGTCCGGATTCATCTGATAAATCAGCGGCCAGGCCGTGAAGGCGGCGCCGACTGCGGCAACCGAGCCGGTCGCCACGTAAAGGAAATCGCGGCGCGTAGGAGCCGCCGATGCTGCAGTGGATGCCACGGTGAAAGTCCCTCTTCCGTCGTGCCGGGGAGCCTGCGCGCTGCAAACCTCTGAGGGACTGATCGCGGTGTTCAATCCCCCATCGGCGAGCGAACCGGCCACGTTCGACCCGTGGGAAGGCCGTCGGCGGCGATCCGGCGGCGTGTTATTGGCACCCTTGCCGTGGGAGTGCAAGTGGCCATTGCAACTCCGCTAAAGAGTCGCACAAGTCCTTAGGCTAACATCGCTATTTGATGCCCGCAGCGGGGAATATCTTGACGGATCCGAAGGTCCCGGCAGTCGCGCTCTACGAGCCGGACATCCCGCAGAATACCGGCACGATTCTCCGGCTCTGCGCGTGCCTTGGAATCACCGCCCATCTGATCGAGCCGGCGGGCTTCCCGGTGACCGACCGCGCCTTCCGGCGGGCGGGCATGGATTACCTCGATCAGGTGGCCATCGAACGCCATGCCTCGTTCGCCGCTTTCGACGCCTGGCGCCGCGAGCAAGGGTTGGAACTGACCCTGTTCACGACGCGGGGGGCGGTCAGCTACCTCGACCACGATTACCGGCGGCCGCAGGTCCTGCTGTTCGGGCGCGAATCGGCGGGAGTTCCAGATCGCGTGGTCGAGGCCGCCGATACCCGGCTGATCATTCCGATGCGGGAGGGGCTGCGCTCGCTCAATATTGCGATGGCGGTCGCAATGGCGTCGGGGGAGATGATCCGGCAGCGGCGGGGGTGATAGTGGCATGCGGCGTTCGAACAGCCGAGGCTGCGCATCGAACAAGGCATATGATCCTGCGTTACCCCGACACGACGACCAGGTTCCCCGCCCGATGCCCTTCGATCCCGACTACACAACCGACGAACCGTCGCGCTCCGAGATTGACGCCCAGCCGGGTGCGACCGTGCTCGAATTCGGCAGCCCGTGGTGCGGTTACTGCCGCCGTGCGGCTCCGCTCGTGGCGGAAGCATTCTCGGATCACGACGGCATTCGCCACATCAAGATCGCGGACAGCAGCGGACGCCCGCTGGGGCGCTCGTTCGGGATCAAGCTCTGGCCGACGCTCATCTTCCTGAAGGACGGGCGCGAGATCGGCAGGCTCGTGCGCCCGACGGACGGCGGCGAAATCAAAAATGCGATGCAGGCGCTCGATTCGCCGGCCGGCATTCGCGATGCCGGTCCGACGTGACGCCGAACTTCGAGACCATCCTTGGCCTGATGGCAGCAGTTCTGACGACGGTCGCCAACGTGCCGCAGGTCTGGAAGGCCTGGCAGACGGGTGAGACGAAAGATCTCTCGCTCGCCATGACATTGATCCTCGCGAGCGGACTGGGATTATGGGTCGCTTACGGCATGATGCGGGCTGACCTTGTCATTGTTGTCGCCAATGCGACCGCAATGCTTCTCGCAATGACATTGGCCGCATTGAAACTGAGGCACGGCTAGGTCCGCCAGGACCGGTGCCGGCGCAAGTTTTTACGGCGGTGTCCGCCCTCGTCTTGTATATGTCTCCGCGATTTGTTCGGCTGCGATGGCAGGGAGAGACATGCGCGACTTGATGCCCACACGCCGCACGGTGATGCTCGGGTCGGTTGCGGCCCCGCTTGCCATAGCTTTTCCGCGCGCGATCGCGCAGGAGGCCCCCGATCTCTCAAAGCTGAAGCCCGGCGAGTTCACCTGGACGCCGGACCGCGCGCCGTCCGGTCCGGTCGTGGTGCTGGTGTCGATCCCCGATCAGCGGGTCGTCGTCTACCGCAACGGCACCATGATCGGCGCCGCGACCTGCTCCACCGGCAAACCCGGCCATACGACCCCGGCCGGCGTGTTCGTGATCCTGCAGAAGGACAGGAACCACCACTCATCCACCTACAACAATGCGCCGATGCCTTACATGGAGCGCCTGACCTGGCAGGGCGTCGCGCTGCATGCCGGCAACCTGCCGGGTTACCCGGCAAGCCACGGTTGCATCCGGCTGCCGCTGGAATTTGCAAAGCTCCTGTTCGGCGTGACCACGCTGGGAACACCGGTCATTGTCGCAGACAGCAAGACCGCGACCGCCGACATCCGTCATCCGGGATTGCTGATCTCCGATCATGTCGATGCCATGGCGCATGAGGCCGTGAAGAGCGTCGCCGCGAAGTCCCATCATCCGGAGACCGCGACCACGCAGACCCACGAAGCCGCGGCCTTCGTGATCTCGACCGCGGACAAGCGGCTGCTCGCCTTCGTCAATGGCAAGGAGGTGTTTGCATCTCCGATCACGCTCAAGGCGCCCGAAGCATCGTACGGAAATCACGCGTTCACGCTGACCGGACCGGATTCCGATCCGCGACATATGAAGTGGATGGCGATCGGCCTCGACGCGGCGCATGCTGGCCGGTCCGATCAGATCGTTGCGTCGACGCTAAACAAGGTCGACCTGCCGCCGGATGCCGCCAGGCGTGTTCTGGCGCTGATGCATCCGGGCTCAACCATGGTCATCACAAATGGCCCAGCGACGGCCGCGAACCGGACCGATCCGGGCTTCACCATCATCACCCATGACGACGCCTGAAAAGCCGACTTACGACCGCGCCGCCATGACCGGCGCCCTGCCCGCGCTCGACGCCGATCCAGCGTTGATCGATGCGCGCAAGGCAAAGGCCCGCGGCTGGTTCGAACAGTTGCGCGACCAGATATGCGCTGCGTTCGAAACGCTCGAGGACGGCCTTCCGGCAGGGATGCCGCAATCGTCCATGCCTCCCGGCCGTTTCGTCCGCACGCCATGGAACCGTACCGATCATGCCGGCGGGCATGGCGGCGGTGGCGTCATGTCCTTGATGAAGGGGCGTGTCTTCGAGAAGGTCGGCGTCCATTGCTCAACGGTGTTCGGCGAGTTCGCGCCGGAATTCCGCAAGGAGATTCCCGGCGCCGACAAGGATCCGCGCTTCTGGGCCTCTGGCATTTCGCTGATCGCGCATCTGTGGAATCCGAACGTGCCGGCCGTTCATATGAACACGCGCTTCGTGGTCACGACCAAAGCATGGTTCGGCGGCGGCGCGGACCTGACGCCGGTGCTCGACGTCCGCCGCACGCAGGAGGATGCCGACACCCTCGCCTTTCACGCGGCGATGAAGAAAGCGTGCGACGCGCATGCGGCGATTGCGCCCTACGACAAGTACAAGGCGTGGTGCGACGAATATTTTTTCCTGAAGCACCGCAACGAGCCGCGCGGCATCGGCGGAATCTTCTACGATTGGCATAACAGCGGCGACTGGGACGCCGACTTCGCCTTCACGCAGGACGTGGGGCGCGCATTCCTCGACATTTATCCGCGGCTGGTGCGCGCGAATTTCGCAAAGCCCTATAGCGAAGCGCAGCGCGAGGAACAGCTCATCCGGCGCGGCCGCTATGTCGAATACAATCTGCTCTACGACCGCGGCACGATCTTCGGACTTAAGACCGGCGGCAACGTCGACTCGATCCTGTCGTCGCTGCCGCCGATGGTGAAATGGCCCTGAAGAAAATCTGGCTCAGGGCTCACACCTATTGCGTCGCTATTTTCGCCTCGCGGACCGTGTCGGCCCACAGTTTGACGTTTATGCCGATCTGCTTCGCGAGGTCCTTGGAGGACTGAGGACTGGGCACGAAGCCCTGCACCAGCAGCTTGTCCTTCAAGGAGGGATCTACAATCGCTGCCCGAAACGCGGACTGAAGCTTGTCGATAATCGGCTGCGGGGTGCCGGCCGGGGCCATCAACCCGATCCAGTCAACGAGCTTGAAATCCGGCAGGCCGCTTTCCGCCACAGTCGGCACATCCGGCAAGGCCGCGTTGCGCTGTGCGCTGGTGACCGCGAGCGCCCGCAGTTTCCCGCTCTTCACATGCGCGCTGACGGGGGCGATCAGGATCCACAAGGCGTCTATTTCACCGCCCAGCATCCCGGTCACGGCCGGGCCGCCCCCCTTGTAGGGCACGTGAACCCAATCGATGCCGGCGTTCAATCCGAACAACGCCCCGGTGAGATGACTGATCGTTCCGACGCCAGGCGACCCGATCGTCACCGGCTTTCCTTCGGCCGCACGCTTCTTCGCATAGGCAATGAAATCGCCGAGCGAGTTCAGGTTGGAATCGGGCCGGACAAGCAGGGCGTCCGTGGTCTCGGCTAGCTGCACGACGGGCGTAAGATCTTTGAGGGGATCCACGCTGTCCTTCGGCCGCAGGCTCGGCGCCGCGGTAACGCCGTCGGTCGTCAGCAGAAGCGTGTATCCGTCCGGCGCGGACTTGGCGACATGAGCGAACGCGATGTTGCCGCCTGCACCCGGCCGGTTTTCCGTAAACACCTTGCCGAACGATTTCTCGAGCGGGCCTTCGAGCAGGCGACTGAGGATATCAAGTCCTCCACCGGCCGAGCCTCCAACAACGATCCGCAAAGGACGCTGGGGATAGGCGCTTTCGACAGGCTCCGCGACACACAGCGACGTCGCCCCCATCAGGGCAACAGATGCAGCAAAGATCAGGTGTTTCATCACTAAGTTCCAACTGAACAACACGCGCGGTCCCTATCACACCGTCTGCCGCGTCAACTCAGGCTGAAAAAATAACAATATGTCTTCACGGTTTGCGCGCCGCCGTAGACGAAATCGCGCTTGCTGCCGGCCGGGCGTAGAAAATTCATACGCGCTTGCTGGGGCGTTGCGCGACGCGCGGCCGATACATCGAATACGATCTGCTTTACGATCGGGACGATCTTCGGACTGAAGACTGGCGGCGATGTCGATTCAATCCTGTCCTCGCTCCCGCCGATGGTGAAACGGCCCTGACCGGCGCAACAGCATCAGCCGCGATCGGACCGTCATGACCCGGCGGCCTGAGGACCTGTCAAAGAATCAGTTCGAGATCAGCCGACGATCTTCATCTTCGGGACCAAGACTCACCTTCTTTAAAGAAGGCGTTAGCCATGATCGCAATCTGAAGTGGCGCAAACGACCGAAGCACCCGTCCCGGTCCGTGGATAAACTTCGCCGAGGGGGAACAAAGGCACCCGCGACGCGGCCTAAATCCTTAACAATCCGGCGAGACCGAAAAATCTAAAACAGGCCGAAAAACAGTCGAATCACCCGCTTTCCAGGCCCGCATTCGATTGCTTTTGACTAAAAACGGTCAAAACCGATGGAACTTCAATCGTTTACAGGTATGGTTATACATTCGTTTTTTGTGACATGCCGGCCACACCGCCCGAGGAACGCGCAACGCCGCGAGATTGTGGCAGATTTTTAGACACTTCTGCCGTAATTGACCCGTACACGCGTAACGAGACGGAACACCTCGTACTGTCTTCGTGTCCACACACACACCCGTAAGGAAATGGGGGAGCTCATGCGTAACTTCACAATCGCTGCAGTGGCGGCTGCTGGTCTCGCGCTCGGCGCGGTTCAGTCCGCTTCGGCTGCTGACATTGCCCGTCCGGT
>NZ_DATMRV010000267.1:0-8951 GCF_035565795.1 Pseudorhodoplanes sp. | reverse complement strand
GGTGACGTACCGCCCGTCCCGATCGCGACCACGACGTCGCCGCGATCGACAATCGACGGAAAGATGAAGGTGGAGAGATCCGGCCGGTCTACGATGTTGACCGGTACATTCATCGCGCGCGCCTGCGCGGCCAGTTGCTGGTCGATATCCCTGCCCGCGGAGGCAACGAGCGCGACCACGCCAAGAAGATCCTCGTCGTTCGGCAACCCGATCCGCACTTCGACATCCTGCGCCTCGGGCTCGTCTGCCACTTCCTGTGACAGGACATGCCAGCGAACACGCGCGCCGGCCGCTTTGAGGATGCGCAGCTTCGCGAGGGCTTCGCGGCCGTCGCCCACGAGAATGACCGGACCAGATGCCAGATCGAAAAACAACGGCAGGAAACGCATTGAGGCTCCGTTTGCGGTTGCGCGCCATACTCTTCCGATGTCCGCCTGTATGACATTGCACCTGCGAAATGTGCTGCCGAAGTTGAAGCGGAAGTTGGAAATCCCCTCTCCGAAACAGCGCCCGGACGAAAGAAACCTGTTCGACAGAGCCCGTCAGCCCGCGACTCGTAGAAAAAATGCATCGCGCAACGAAAAAGCCCCGGCCGAGGCCGGGGCTGTTCCCGCTGGTAAAACATCTCGCGGTTACTGGTTCGGACTGGCCGGACGAGGCGGAGCGGTGCGCTCGGCCGGAGGTGCCGGATTTGCTTTCGGCATTGGCGCCGGGGCCGATTGCGTCGGCGCGGCCTGACCGGTCGTCGCGGGGCGCTGGCCGGTATCGGCGGTGCGGTCATCGCGACCGATAAAGCTCAAGGCAACGATTAGAACTACAAGTGCCGCGATGCCACCGATGATCCAGTTCCAGTTGAAACCGCGATCGTCGGCATATCCATATCCGGGCTCGTTCGAGGGGCGCCGGTTCGGGTCCATCCGATTGGGATCGTAGTCGGACATGAGAGGTTCTCCCTTGCTGCGAGTGCCGGATCCGCGGCACACCTCACGCGACAACCACGCAGCACCGCCATCGTTCCTGCGTTTTTCCTTCTGCGCGTGCGGCGCCGTTAAGCCGCAGCACTTGCGATTGCAGGAACCTATCACCGGCAGAAACGTTGCCGCGCCATCGGAATTATCGTCTCGCCGCGCTCGCAAGTCTCGCATAACGGCGGGCCAATCTCGGAACGGGAGAACTTGGATGAACAGGATTGTTGTCGCTGCGACCGCTCTCTTGATTGCTGCATCGACTGCATCGGCGCAGAAAGATGAAGGACGCGGCGACGGAAACAAGGACCTGACCAATTGTCCGCCCGCCAGCTCGCAACAGACCACCGGCTCCGCCTCCGACGATGCAAATGCCGTGGAGAAAAGCGCAATTCTTCCATCCGCGGAGGGCCATGAGAAGTCGGCGGCGCCGACGGTTCAGCGCGATGGCCAATCGGTCGAAGCACGTACTGATTGCCCGCAGGATTCCGGACAGCCAAAGCCGAATGGCTGACGCTACCTGACCGACCGAATTGCCACAGCGGCCGCGGATTCCTCAAGGATTCGCGGCCTTTTTACCGCGCTGCGCGCAGAATCCGGTTTCATCCCCCGCACGATGGCGTTTAGATCGCTCCGCAATTGGAGTAGCGCACGTTGCGGATTTTTGCCGTCCTTAGCCTGATCGGTGTGCTGACCAGTACCGCCGTTGCGACTGCCGAAACGTGGCCGGTCGCGCAAACGGAATCGTTCACGGCGGATTGGTCGGCGGCGCGTGCGGCCCTGCCTGCTATTCAAGACGCCGGCCCGCAGACCGATGCGCTGGCGGTCGCAACAGCGTCCGCATCGAAGCGCTTCCCGGCGATTGCCGACAGCCCGGTGCCGGTTCTCCTGCCGCTCTCGCCTGTCGAGGCCACAGATCGCCGCGCCGAGGACGTCAACCGGGTCGAGAACGACTCCGCCGGATTCGAACCAACCAAATTCTTATACGTCGGCCCGACCGGCTATGACGCGACATTCGTGTTTCGCACCGGGGACGTGTCGGGCTTCAACGACATTCTCTTCCGGGATCCCGTGGTGGTGCAGATCTCGGCATTCACGCTTCTCTACCAATTGCCGGAAGCGAAGGGCGCGACGATCCAGCAACCGGGCGACATCGCCAAGGACTTCCCCGGTATCCGCAAGCAGATCCTCGAGCACACGCTGCGCTACAGCTTCGAGCGTTTCGGCATTCCTTATGTCGTCTCGGTCCAGTGTTTCGACGGACCCCAGCGTCGTACGCGCCTTGCCTGTCGCAATGCCGACCGGATCGCGCTGCGTTTCCTGCGCGCGCTCCGCGTGGTTGGCGGCAATCCGGCGGCGTCGGTTGCAACAGCAGCACCGGAACCAATCAAGCGACCCGAAACGCAATCCGAAGCGTTCCGTTATTACCCGGTCGGCAAGCTGGTCCCCGGCTCGGGCATGCGCGCACCCGCAGGCGATCCCGATCGTACCGTTTATGCGCGGATCCGCTTCCCGGCGGCCGTTGCACCGGCCTATGTCAACACGCAAACCTTCCGCCGGCGCAGCGCTCTCGCGATCCGACGGACACCCCCGGCCTCACCGGGTGACAAGACAGATCACGATTCACAGCAGGAAACAGCCGTCTATACGTGGCGCGACAATTTCTGTGAGCGCCGCGATTTCGGCGTCGGTCAATGTCCGTCCGGCCGCGGTCATCAGGGACAGGACATTCTCGGCGTGACCTGCGAACCGGGGCCGCGCAAGCGTGACTGCACCGCCAATCGTGATGCCGTGGTCGCAGCGCGTGAGGGCATGATCCTGCGCGAGAGCTGGAATGACTCATTCTTCCTCGTCACCAATGCGCAGGGTGAGCGCGTGCGCTTTCGTTACCTGCACATGCATCCACGCCGACTGGACGACGACAACATTTTCAGCGGGCGCCTCGTCAAGGAGGGCGATCCTCTCGGTACCATCGGAAATTATAATCGCCGGCCGGGCATGACTACGACGCATCTGCATTTCGAACTTCAGGTGCCGACGCGCGACGGCTATGTGCGCGTCAATCCGTATGTGACGCTCCTCGCCGCCTATGAGCATCTGATCGGCGCGCGCGGCCGTGAGGTGATCCAGCCTTCGCCCGGTGACGCTGCCGACGCTTCAACCGAGGCCGGTGCGTCGGCGCTCGCAGTGGCCGCCACGCACCCCGACGCGAAGATCGTAGCCGGCTCGGCAAACAAGAATCAGGCGAAGGCCCGGCACAGGGCCAGGGTCCGCCTTGCGAAGATGCACGGGCGCAAGCGACGTTAGGGCGCACCCGCCGATCACGCGGCGGTAATCCGGCAGATTGCCGCCAATCCCGCATCCGATAGAATCGCGGCATGGTCCCGACCCGCGATTCGATGATCGACCGGCGCCGCCTCTTGCAAGGCGCCTTCGCCGCCACCGCCTCGCTGGCGCTGCCCTCGGAATTGCAGGCGCAGCGCGCGTCGCAACCCTTCGATCAATGGATCGCGTCGTTTCGCACAAAGGCGACAGCACGCGGCATTTCCGGATCGACCTACGACCGCGTCATGTCCCGCCTGAAGCCCGATATGGCGGTGTTCGCGTTGCAGCGGTCGCAACCCGAATTCAAGGAACAGCTCTGGCAATATCTCAATCGTCGCGTTTCGGAATGGCGAATTGTCACCGGCCGCGAACGCGCGAAGCAATATGCGTCGCTGCTCAACAGGCTCGAAGCGGACTTCGGCGTCTCACGTGTAACACTGCTCGGACTGTGGGGCATGGAAACGGCCTACGGCGATCCGATCGTGTTTCAGAACCACATGCGTCCGGTCTTTCCGTGCCTTGCCGCACTCGCCTGGGGCGAGCCGCGACGACGCGCCTATTGGGAGACCGAACTGCTCAACGCTTTGCGCATCGTCGAGCGCGGCTGGAGCACCCCGGCCGAGATGCGCGGTTCCTGGGCTGGTGCGATGGGGCATACGCAGTGGATGCCGGAAGTCTGGCTGAATATCGGCTCCGACTATGACGGCGACGGTCGCGCCAATCCGTTCGGCCGGCCCGACGATGCGCTTGCCGGCACGTGCCGGTATCTCCTTCAGCGTGGTGGCTATCGTCGCGGCGAACCCTGGGGCTGCGAGGTGAAAGGACCCTCACCGAGGGGGGCGCGCACATATGCCGAATGGGAAAGGGCCGGCGTCGTACGCGCCGACGGCAAGCCCTATCCGGTGCCCGGAGCGCGTGCGAGAGGTTGGGTGCCGGTTCCGGGAGGGCCGAAATTCCTTATCGGCGCCAATTTCGATGCGGTGAAGAGTTACAACCCGTCGATGAGCTATGCGCTTGCCATCTGCCATCTCGGCGATTGCGTGACCGGCGGCGGGCCCTTCGTGCAGGCATTCCCGAACAGCGAACGCGCACCCACGCTTGCGGAGGTGCAGGAGATCCAGCGGCGTCTGACCGCGCTCGGCTTCGATACGGGAGGCACCGACGGTCGCGTCGGGCTCGAGACCATGCGGGCCGTGGCGAACTTTCAGCGCAAGGCGAAGATGGAGCCCGACGGCTATGCCGGCGTGAAGTTGCTCGCGCGCCTGCGGCAGGCCAGCTAGCGAGCAGCCGCCGACGTCAGGTTGCCGCCGCGCGACGCGATCCATTCGGTCAGGAATGACACGAAGGCTTTGACCTTCAACGGCGTCTCCGGAGAACGGGGATAGACTGCAATCAGCGGACGCGCAGCCACGCGGTATCTCGAAAACAGCGGCACGAGATTTCCGGACGCGAGATCGTCCGCAACCACATAGCGCGGCAGCAGCGCCGCACCGAGCCCAGCGATCGCGGCCTTGCGCAAGGCCAGCGCGCTGTTCGAGGAAAAGGTGCCCGTCACCTTCACGGTCACCGGTCCGCGCGGGCCCTCGAAACGCCAGAGCCGGTCATTCGGCAACGCGCTCTCGTGCAGCAGGCATGGAAATCGCGCGAGATCGGCAGGTACCCCCGGCCTTCCCTCGCGGATCAGAACCGAGGGCGCGGCGCATACAAGCCAGTCCATTGGCGCAATCGGTGTCTCCGTCAGCGACGCATTGCGCGCGGGCGCGAATTGCAGGACCACATCGAAGCCGCGCTTGCCGAAATCGGTCGGACGGAACGACACATTCTCCAGAATGACCTGGACATGCAGCTTCGGCTGCGCGCGAGCGAAGGCGATGATGGCGTCCGACAAATGCAGCGCGCCGAACGACTTGGGCGCGGCAAGACGCAAAGTGCCGGACGGCTCCGCCGGTGTTTCGACCAGCGCCCGCTCCTGCCCCTCGATGTCACGAAACATCTGCTCGCAGAAGGTGAGATACGAACGCCCCTCGTCCGTGAGATCCAGAGATCGCGTGGTGCGATGCAATAACGGCACACCGAGCCGATCTTCCAGCGCTCCCACATGACGCGAGACGAGTGCGCGCGACAGACCGAGCTGCTTCGCAGCGACAGTGAAGCTGCCGGATCGCGCGACGCGCACGAAGGTTTCCATGGTCCGGAAGCGATCCATCGTATTGTTCACTGTCATGCAACAATGTGGTTCGCATCTAGCGGCTTTTATGAACCAATGTCAAAGTGCTATGGTGGATTCAAAGAACGCGGGCACGAAAGCCCGCTCACATCAGGGACGGACGCCGCTCAGCGCAATGCGCACCAATTGGATTTCTCGATGAACAAGTACGCGACGCCCGCAACCAGCGCGGCGCAGGTTGAAACGCCCGTTCCCGCAGGCGTGAATGCGCCAGGATTCGGCAGCGATGTCGTGGCCGAGACGCTGCGCGCGCTGGACATTCCCTATATCGCGCTGAACCCGGGCGCGAGCTATCGCGGCCTGCATGACTCGCTCGTCAACTATCTCGGCAACGAGCGGCCGCAGATGCTGCTCTGCCTGCATGAAGAGAGCGCCGTCGCGATTGCACAGGGCTACGCCAAGGTAACCGGCCGGGCGATGGGCGCAATCGTGCATTCCAATGTCGGGCTGATGCACGCGACCATGGCAATCTTCAACGCGTGGTGCGATCGCATGCCTGTCGTCGTGCTCGGCGCCACGGGCCCTGTGGATGCCAACAAGCGCCGGCCCTGGATCGACTGGATCCACACCGCGCGCGATCAGGGCGCGCTCGTTCGCGGCTATGTCAAATGGGACGACCAGCCCGCCTCTCCTGCCGCCGCCCGTGAAGCGCTGATCCGGGCCACCAACATCGCCAACGCGATGCCCCAGGGCCCGGTCTATGTGAATCTCGACGCCGAGATGCAGGAAGCGAAGCTTCCCGAACCGCTGCCGCCGATCGACGTGGCGCGTTATCGGCCACGCATTTCGACGGGGCCGGGTTCGCAGATGCTGAACGAAGCGGCCGACCGTCTGCGAAAGGCGAAGCATCCGGTGATCCTTGCCGGCCGCGCGTCGCGCAGGCTCGACGCGTGGAACGCGCGTATCGCGCTCGCGGAAGCACTGAATGCGAGTGTCCTGACCGATCTGAAGATCGGCGCATCATTTCCGGGCGATCATCCGCTCCATGTCGGAGCACCCGGAATGATCCTCCCCGACGCTGACGGTCTCAAGGCGCTTGCCGAAGCCGATGTTATCCTCAGCCTCGACTGGGTGGAACTCGGTGGCGCCCTGAAGGCTGCAAAGACCGACGCGTTCGTGATTTCGGCATCGCTCGATCAGCACATCCACAATGGCTGGAGCATGGATCATCAGGCACTGCCGCCTGTCGACATGCTGATCTCCGCCGATCCCGACGAAGTCGCGATCGCGCTTTCGAAGGCAATCGGCGCACCGGCAAAGCCTGTCGCGCTTCCGGCTGCACCGCGCGCGATGGCGAAGCCGGTCAAGAGCGACAAGCTTCAGGTCGAGCACCTTGCCTATGCTGTACGTGAAGCCGTCGGCAATCGCGAAATATCTCTCACGCATCTGCCGCTGTCATGGAATGGCGCGTGGTGGCCGTTCCGGCACCCGCTCGACTTTCTCGGCTCGGACGGGGGTGGCGGCGTCGGCGGCGGGCCCGGCATTTCCGTCGGCGCAGCGTTGGCGCTTAAAGGATCCGGACGGCTGCCGGTCGCAATCTGCGGCGACGGCGATTACCTTATGGGCGTGACCGCACTCTGGACAGCGGCGCATTACCGCATTCCGCTGCTGGTGGTGATCGCGAACAATCGCTCCTTCTTCAATGACGAATTGCATCAGGAGCGCGTCGCTCGCATGCGCAACCGTCCGGTCGAGAACCGCTGGATAGGTCAGCGCATGTCCGACCCCGACATCGATCTTGCAGCCATGGCCAGAGCGCAAGGCGCGGAAGGCTTCGGCCCGGTACATACCGAGAGCGAACTTGCAACTGCGCTGAAATCGGCCATCGCCGCCGTCGAAGGCGGTGCAGTCGCCGTGGTCGATGTCCGGGTCGAACCGGGCTATGCTCCGTCGATGACGGCCATCATGACAAGAAAATCGGAATAGCCGCCGGGAGGAAACCTTGGGGAAGACATGTCAGCAACCGTGACCGCGATCCGACCCGCCCCTGCATCATCCGGCGACGACGGCATTCTGGTCGTCAAGGACGTGACCAAGCGTTTTGGAACGCCCGACGGCGTCGTAACCGCCGTGGACCATGTCTCGCTCTCCGTGCGTCAAGGCGAATTCCTCGCTGTGATCGGTCCGTCCGGCTGCGGCAAGTCCACATTGTTCAACGTGGTCGGTGGCCTGCTCGGCGATTACGAGGGCGAGGTCACCGTCGCCGGTGAGCGCATCACCGGACCACATGCATCTGTCGGCATGGTCTTTCAGGAAGAGTCCACATTCCCCTGGCGCACCGTGATCGAGAACGTCTCGTTCCCACTCGAGATCGAAGGCATGCCGAAGGCCAAGCGTCACGACAAGGCGCGGCATTTCATCAACATGGTCGGGCTGAGCGGCTTCGAGAACCGTTACCCTTCCGAACTCTCCGGCGGCATGCGCCAGCGCGTATCGCTCGCACGCACGCTCGCCTCCGAACCGAAAATCCTCCTGATGGACGAGCCGTTCGCCGCCCTCGACGAGCAGACGCGGCTTCTGCTGGGTGACAAGGTTCTGCAGATTCAGCAGGAGCTGAAACAGACCACGCTTCTCATCACCCACAACATCACGGAAGCGGTCCAGCTTTCCGACCGGATCATGGTGATGACCTACCGCCCCGGAAAGATCAAACGCATCGTCGATATCGACCTGCCACGCCCCCGCACCTCCGACATCGTCGGCAGCGATGCCTTCGGCCATTACGTCGCGCAGATCTGGAGCGACCTTCGCGAAGAGGCGAGCCGCGGCCTGGCAGAATCTGAAGCGCAGGCCCGCCTCGCGCCGGGACGGCGCACGTGAACGCCGCCCTGTCCCGCTCGCGAGTTGCGCCTGTCCTGCTCGGGCTGGGGACTCTCGCTGCGTTCATTGTGCTGATGCAGGTGCTCGTCGTCACCGGCGTGTTGAACAAGTTCATCGTGCCGCCGCCGTCAGACGTAGCGCGCGCATTCGAACGCGTGATCGTCGAGGAGCAGATCGTCGAACGCTTCATGCTGACGATGAGGGAATGCATCTCCGCGGCAGCCCTCCTTGCGATCTTCGGCATCTCCATCGGTACGCTGCTGCACAAGTTCAACATCCTGCGCCAGGCGACCGAAACCTGGGTCGCGGCAGCCGCGGCGGCACCGACCGTCCTGATGTATCCGCTGTTCATGGTGATCTTTGGCCGCTCCGCGACCACCATCATCATGATGGGTTTCGTTGCGGGTCTTCCGGCCGTCATCCTCAAGACCATCGAGGGCCTGTCCTGCACCAGGCACGTGCTGATGAATGTCGGCCGGAGCTTCAAGCTCTCGCCTTGGCAGATCTTCTGGAAGATCCAGCTTCCGTCCGCGCTCCCGACGATCTTCACCGGTTTTAAGCTCGGGCTGATCTTCGCGCTCATCAATGTCGTCGGCGTGGAATTCCTGATCAAT
>NZ_DATMRV010000266.1:0-15731 GCF_035565795.1 Pseudorhodoplanes sp. | reverse complement strand
TGGCCGCCGGCTGCAATAGATATCCGCCATGAATTCTGGACCGCTTTCAGACCATGGCGGCCGCGCGCATGCTGCGAGCGGCGGAACCGGTGCGCGCGCCTTCTCCCATGTCAGGACGTGGATCTTCGACCTCGACAACACGCTCTATCCGCATCACCTGAATCTCTGGCAGCAGGTCGACGGCCGCATCCGCGATTACATCGCGCAATTGCTGAACATCAACCACGACGACGCCTTCCGTCTCCAGAAGGACTATTACCGGCGTTACGGCACCTCGATGCGCGGACTGATGACCGAGCACGGTATGAAGCCGGACGACTTCCTCGATTTCGTGCATCAGATCGACCATTCTCCGCTCGAGCCCAACCCCGCGCTTGGCGCGTCACTCGAACGCTTGCCCGGCCGCAAGCTGATCCTGACCAACGGCACGCGCAAACATGCGGACGCAGTGATGCGGCGGCTCGAAATTCACGGCCATTTCGAGGACGTCTTCGACATCATCGCCGCCGAGCTCGAGCCCAAGCCGTCGCGGAAGACCTATGAACGCTTTCTCGAACGGCACGATGTCGACCCCGCAAGCGCGGCGATGTTCGAGGACCTGGCGCGCAATCTCGCCGTTCCGCATGCGCTCGGCATGACCACGGTGCTGGTCGTTCCCGGAGGGACGCGCGAGGTGTTGCGCGAAGACTGGGAGCTGGAAGGCCGCGACGCGGCCCATGTCGATCACGTCACCGACGACCTGTCCGGTTTCCTGCAGGCCAATTGCTGCCGCTAGTCCGCCGCCGCTGGCGCAGCAGCGTCAGCCGACAATACTCGGAAGCCAGAGCGCCATCGCCGGGAACAGGATCAGCAACGCCACCAGGACGAAATCCGCGGCAAGGAACGGCAGCGTACCGCCATAAATCCGCATCACCGGGATTTCCGGATGCTGGGCCTGGATCACGAACACGGTCATTCCCGTGGGCGGCGTGATCAGGCCGATCGTACACATGATGGTGACAAAGATGCCGAACCAGACGCCGTCATATCCGATCGCATTGATCAGCGGCAGCGTGATCGGAACGGTGATCAGAATAGTGGACACCTCATCGAGGAAGGTTCCGAGCGCAATGTAGAGCGCCATCACCGCCATCAGAATCCAGAACGGCGACAGCTCGCTCAGATGCGCCCATTTGGTCAGTTCGGTCGGAAACTGCGTCAGTACGATGAAGCGCGAGAAAATGAACGCGCCCGCCACCACGAGCAGAATTGACGCCGTGGTGTAGACGGTCTCGAGCATGCAATCGACGAGATCCCGCGCGGTCATCGAGCGGGTGGCAAATCCGATGATGATCGCGAGGAAGGCCGCGACTCCGGCCGCTTCGGTTGGCGAAAACCAGCCGAAATAGATCCCGAAAACCGCAATGAAAAACAGCAGGCCGAGCTTCCACATGCCGACCGAGGCGCGGAGCCGGTCCCGCAATGGCATCGACGGCACGCGCGGGATCCATTTCGGTTTGAGCCAGGCCACGGTCCACACCGTGATGACGTACAATCCGGCCAGCACGAAGCCGGGGACGAAAGCCGCCGCGTAGAGCTTCACCAGCGAAACCTCGGCGACGATCGAATAGATCGCGGTCAGCACGGACGGCGGAATAAGGACGCTCAGCGTACCCGCGGAGGCCACGGTGCCGCCTGCAAAGGCAGGATCGTAGCCGTGGCGCCGCATCTCCGGGATCGCGACGCGCGAGAAGGTCGCAGCCGTCGCAATCGAGGAGCCGCAGATCGCCCCGAACAGCGTGCAGGCGCCGATGCTCGCATTGGCCAGCGCGCCACGGATTCCGGAAAACATCGCGTTGCAGGCCTGAAACAGCTCGCTCGCCATGTTTGCGCGCGACGCCACCGCGCCCATCAGGATGAAAAGCGGAATGACCGACAGCGAATATGCGCTCGCCATCTGATAGGGGACGAGCCCCGCCATCTTGAGCGCAGGCGCCCAGCCATCGATCGCCGCGTAGCCAATAAAACCTGCGAACGCGAGCGAGATCGCGATCGGCACACGCAGGAAAATGAGCACCAGCAGGAAGATGACGCCGGCAAAACCGATCTCGGTAATGCTCATACGCGATCCTCCAGACGATGCTCCATCGTATCGGGCCCCTTGTCATCGCTGCGGAACACCATGAACAGCGCAGCGAGCGCCGCGAGGCTCATTCCGATGAGCACGATCGTCCAGTGCCAGAATGTCGGAATCCCAAGGTCCGCCGTGACATCGTGGAAGTCGTAGGAATCCCGCGCCGCTGACCAGCCCTGCCAGACCAGAACGGCGAATGTCAGCACCGACAGGATCAGGGCAATTCGCTTCAGCACCGGCACGATGCGTGGCCAGATCTCGTCGATGGTGTTCACCAGAATATTGTCGTCGCGCAGGAACACGCAAGGCAGCGCCAGGAAGAAGGAGCCGGCCAGCATGAGTTCGATCAGCTCGTAGACGCCGCGCAGCGGATAATTGAAGAACGTGCGCAGGATGACATCTGCGACCGTCAGCACCAGCATGCCGGCCATAAACGCGGCTGCGATCCCCCCGCAGACCGTCGACACGATATTGCCCCAGCGCTTCAACTCAGTGCCCCTATATGGGCTCACGCCTCAACGCGTGAGCCCGAAATCCATCCCCGCCGTCGCGGCTGCGGAGCGCGATATTATTCGCGGCTCCGACAGCCTGACGAAAGCGAACCGTCATCAATTCCAGAAGTTCTTGGAGTCCTTCGCATGCTTTTCGGCGAGCGCCTTCATCATGCTGTGCACGGCGCTGGCCGGCAGGCCCTTGCCGTCGAGCTCCTTGATCTTCGCGGCGGCGACGTCACCGCCGATCTTGCGAAACTTGGCGTTCTCTTCCGGCGACAGCTTGATCGCTTCGCCGCCACCGTCGAGCAGCGCCTTCTTGCCCGGCCCATCAAGCCCGTCCCACGCCTGGCCGACTTCCTTCTCGACGCCGACAAGCGATTTGGTGATGAGTTGCTGCAGATCCGGCGGCAGCTTTTTCCAGGTGTCCTCGTTCATCGCAAGTCCGAAGCTCGCGACATACGAATACATCTCCGTGGTATGCTTCACCGTGCCGCCCATCTTGAAGGCGATGCCGGCGCCGCCATAGTCGATCACCACGCCGTCGAGCGTACCCTTCTGCATCTGCTCGACCTGCTCGGTCGGAGCGACGCCGACCGGCGAACCGCCGAGGGCTGCGACGAAGTCGCGGATTTCGGGCGATGCGAAGCGCAGGCGCAAGCCCTTGACGTCGTCGACGGTCTTGATCGGCTTCTTGGTGGTGTGAATGTTGCCCGGCTGATGCGTGAACAGCATCAGCACCTTCACGCCCTTGTGCTCTGCATCGAGATATTTCGCGCGCAGCTCGGGATCGTTCAGGACCTTGGTGCCGATCTCGGCGCTGCCGACCATATACGGCACCTGGACAATTCCGGTCAGCGGGAAGCGACCAGGCGTGGCGCCGTGCAGGAACCAGGAGATATCGGCCTGGCCGGTGCGGGCGAAGTCATAGTGCTGCGGCACCGGTCCCATCTGCGCGCTCGGGAAGCGCTTGAACACCAGCCGCCCGCCGGACTCCTTTTCGAGTTTTTCGGCCCACTTGATCAGCCACTGCGACATCGCGTGCTGATCGCCGACATAATAGGCGAGCTTCAATTCGATCGGCTGTTGTTGTGCGGTCGCCGCGCCAGTTCCGAGTGCAAGGGCGAGTGCGGCGGCCGGCAGCAAGGCTCGCCGGGTCAATCCTGTCATTGTCTAAATCCTCCCGATCGGCCCGTGAATTCGGACCGTGTTGTGGAGTCTAAGCTGCCAAAATGAGCGGACCACCGCAATGGCTTATGACGAAACCACGTGCCCCGTCCGGGGTGGTTCAAGCATTGCGGGAAATCAATGCGCGGATCGATGCGGACGAGCGGCCACCCGCCATTGACATGGCGGCCTTCGTCGCGCGACACAGCGGCGCTAAAGGACGGGGACCAGCATGGCTCACGAAAAGCTCGCGCAAACGATCGACGACGCCTTCGAAAAGCGGGACGGCATTTCGCCCAAGACCAAGGGTCCCGTGCGCAAGGCCGTGGAGCAGGCGCTTGAGCTTCTCGATTCGGGCGCCGCGCGCGTTGCCGAAAAGCAGGCGGACGGCCGCTGGGAGGTCAATCAGTGGCTGAAAAAGGCGGTGCTGCTGTCGTTCCGGCTGAACGACATGAGCGTGCTGAAGGGCGGGCCGGGGAAATCGGTCTGGTGGGACAAGGTCCCTTCGAAATTCGACGGCTGGACCGCCGCAAAGTTCAAGAAGGCGGGCTTCCGCGCCGTGCCAAACTGCGTGGTGCGCAAGTCGGCCTTCATCGCGCCGGGCGTCGTGCTGATGCCGTCCTTCGTCAACCTCGGCGCCTATGTCGATTCCGGCACCATGGTGGATACCTGGGCGACGGTCGGCTCCTGCGCGCAGATCGGCAAGAACTGTCACATCTCGGGGGGCGCCGGCATCGGCGGCGTCCTCGAGCCGTTGCAGGCGGGCCCCGTCATCATCGAGGACAATTGTTTCATCGGCGCGCGCGCTGAAGTCGCCGAAGGCGTCGTGGTGCGCGAGGGCTCGGTGCTCTCGATGGGAGTCTATCTCGGCGCATCGACCACGATCATCGATCGCTCGACCGGCGAGGTTTTCCGCGGCGAGGTTCCGCCCTACTCAGTCGTTGTGTCGGGAACGATGCCGGGCAAGCCGCTGCCGAACGGCCAGCCGGGTCCGAATCTCTACTGCGCCGTGATCGTGAAGCGCGTGGACGAGAAGACCCGCTCCAAGACCTCGATCAACGAATTGCTGCGCGACTGATTGGTTGCGCCACGCCAGGGCCGGCCGCACGGCCGGACCCCGGACCGACGCGCGCCGGCTGAACCGCGACCGCTTTCCCGCGACTGACCCGTATCGCAACCCGATACATTGCGGTGCTCGCGAGCGCGCTTGCGATCTGGCGCCTCATCGAGCTCGGCTGCCTGCGCGGCACCGTCGGCCGCAATCCCTATGGGCCAGACCCGCTTGACGACCACCGAACCGGCGTGAGGCGAAAGCCATGACATTGATCGATAGCTTGATACGCCTCGACGGTCGCATCGGACGCAAGACCTTCTGGATCGGCTCGATCGTGCTGATTGCGTTGTTCCTCGCGGCTGTGTTGGCGCATGACCGCAACAAGTCAGGCTGGTGGGCGCTGGTTTTCATCTTCCTCCCCGGCGTCGCCGACCGCTGGTCCGACCGGTTGACGGAAGACACGCCGCTGTGGTGGGTGTTGGTCCTGATCGGAAGCGTGCTCACCATCTGGGGGCTGATCGAACTGGGCTTCCGCCGCGGAACCGATGGCGACAATGACTATGGACCGGACCCCCTCGCCCAGCGCGAATCAGGCGCACAACCCGAGCCCTCTCGCTGACCCCGTAACCATCGCACGCGATCTTCTGCGCTGCCCGTCCGTTACGCCCGCCGAGGGCGGCGCACTCTCCTGTCTGGAGCAGATCCTGAAGGCTGCGGGCTTCACCACGCACCGCATGACTTTCTCCGAGGCCGGCACCCCGGACGTGGAGAATTTCTACGCCCGCATCGGCACCGGCTCCCCGCACCTGATGTTCGCCGGCCATACCGACGTCGTGCCGCCCGGTAACGAAAAGGCCTGGACCCACCCGCCATTTGCGGGCGAGATCGCGGACGGCATTCTCTACGGACGCGGTGCCGTCGACATGAAGGGCGGGATTGCCGCCTGCGTTGCGGCGACCCTCGATTATCTCGCGGCAAATGGCGGCAAGCCGAAGGGCTCGATCTCGTTCCTGATCACCGGCGACGAAGAAAGCGTAGCGATCAACGGCACGCCCAAGCTGCTGGATTGGGCCGCGAAGCATGGCGAGACTTTCGACCATTGCATTCTCGGCGAGCCGAGCAATCGCGAGACCCTGGGCGACACCATCAAGATCGGGCGGCGCGGCTCGCAGAACGGCACGCTGATCGTTCACGGCAAGCAAGGCCACGTCGCCTATCCGGAGCGCGCAGACAATCCGGTAACGGGTCTCGTGACCCTGATCTCCGCGCTCAAGAGCGAGCCGCTCGATCACGGCTCGAAGCTGTTCGACCCATCGAACCTGGAATTCACATCGGTCGATGTCGGCAACCCGACCGTCAATCTCATTCCGGGCGAGGCCCGCGCCCGCTTCAACATCCGCTTCAACGACCTGCACAATCAGGAATCGCTGAAAGCCCTGATCGAGAGGCGCGCCATCGCCGCATCCGGCGGCAAGATCAGATTCTCATTCGAATGGGAGCCGTCCAACGCCGACGTCTTCGTGGTCGAGCCGGGACCGTTCACCAATGTTGTTGCCGACGCAGTCGAAGAGGTGACTGGTCGCAAGCCGGTCCTGTCGACCACCGGCGGCACCTCGGATGCGCGCTTCATCAAGAACTACTGCTCTGTCGTGGAATTCGGTCTGGTCGGCCAGACCATGCACGCGATCGATGAGCGCGTGCCGGTATCGGAACTGGTTGCGCTGACCGCAGTCTACCGGAACATCCTGGATCGGTATTTCGCCTGAGCTTTGCGCCGATCGCTGAACCGCGTTCCGGCTGCGCCCGTCCGGTAAAGCGCAACCCGGCGTATCAGTAATCCACCTTCGTCAGATACAGCCCCTCCGGCGGGGCCACCTGCCCGCACAATGTGCGGTCGCGCGCTTCAAGGATGCGGGCGATATCGTCCGGCGTCCACTTGCCCTCGCCGACATGCACGATCGAACCCACCATCGAGCGTACCTGATTATGCAGGAACGAACGCGCCGACACGATGAGGTTCACGTTCCAACCTTCAGTCTCGATGTCGAACTGATCGAGCGTCTTCATCGGAGACTTCGACTGGCAGTCCGTCGAGCGGAAGGTGGTGAAGTCGTGATGGCCGAGCAGCCGCTTCGCCGCCTCGCGCATCGCGGCAATGTCGAGCGGACGTCCGACGCGCCAGGCCCTGCCGAGATCGAGCGCAAGGTCGGGCCGCCGGTTCACGACGCGGTAGAGATAATGCCGTTTCTTCGCCGAGAAGCGCGCGTTGAAATCCTCGCCGACACGCTCGGCCGCAAGGATCGCGACCGGCTGCGGCCGCAAATAGAAGTTCAGCGCATCCCGCACCGTGCCGCCGTCATGATCGCCGCGCAGATCGCAATGCGCAACCTGGCCGAGCGCATGGACTCCCGCATCGGTACGCCCGGCGCACTGGATGGTCACGCGCTGGCCGTCGAAGCGCGCGATCGCGTCCTCGATCGCCCCCTGCACGCTCGGCGCATCGGCCTGATACTGCCACCCGCGATAGGGCGTGCCGTCATATTCGATGAGGAGTTTGTAGCGGGGCATCGTTACAAGCCTGCAAAAGCCGACGCATAACGTACTTCGCCTTCGAGAGGCGCATCATCCGTCATACGCAACGCCTGCAGATAAGGTCCGTCATAGGGCGTGCGGTAGCGGCGCGCGGCATCGGAAGCGAACCCGAAGCGCGCATAATAGTTTGGATCGCCAAGCACGAAGATCAGCGTTTCGCCCGCCGCCTTGAAACGGGCAATCCCGTCGCGGATCAAGGTCTGGCCAACGCCCTGCCGTTGCGCAGCCGGCAGCACGGCCACCGGCCCGAGCGATATCGCCGCAGCGACGCGATCACCTTCATGCACGGTCAGCCGCGAGAAGCAGCAATGTCCGATGAGCCCGCCGTCCTTCTCGGCAACAAGCGACAGCACCAGATCGCCATCCGCGCGCAGACGTTCGACAAGGTCGGCTTCGACGGACACGCCGAACGCCTCCCGGTTGATTGCACGAATGTCGGCGAAATCCGCCGGTGTTTCAGATCGGACGCGGATGGTCACAGCAGAGCCGTGCCGCGCGCGAGCGGCGTGCCGCGCAGGAATTCGACGGCTTTCATCGGCTGTTTGCCGGCACGCTGCAGATCGAGGATGCGAAGGGCGCCGTCGCCGCAGGCAATGGTGAGGTTGTCATCAAGCACGGTGCCGGGCGCACCGGTCCCGCTCGCAAGCGTCGAGCGCAGCACCTTGACGCGGACTGGCCCCTTGTCGCCCGGCATCTCGAACCAGGCTCCGGGAAACGGCGACAGCCCGCGGATGTGATTATGCACCTCCGCCGCAGGCCGGGACCAATCGATCCGCGTCTCGTTCTTGTCGAGCTTCTCGGCATAGGTGACGCCGGCTTCCGGCTGCGGCACGACCTGCAGTGAGCCGCGCTCCAGCGCGCCGAGTGCGCGATGCATCAGATCGCCGCCGATCGCGGCGAGACGGTCGTGCAACTCGCCCGCCGTCATGTCCGGACCGATCGCAATGCGCTCCATCATCGCCATGCCGCCAGTGTCGAGGCCTTCATCCATCTTCATGACGGTGACGCCGCTCTCCGCATCCCCCGCCATCACTGCGCGGTTGATCGGAGCGGCGCCGCGCCAGCGCGGCAGCAGCGACGCATGCAGGTTGAAGCAGCCGAGCGGGACGGCTTCGAGAACCGGCTTCGGCAGGATCAGGCCATACGCCACGACCACAGCCGCATCTGCGCCATGCGCGGCGAACTCGGCCTGCGCCGCGTCGGTCCGCAAGGTCTTCGGCGTCAGAACCGGCAGACCTAGCCGTTTCGCTTCACGGGCGACCGGCGTGTCCTGCAGGTCCATGCCACGCCCCGCGGGCTTCGGCGCACGCGTATAAACCGCCGCAATCTCGTGCCCGGCGCCCGCGATCTCGACGAGCGTCGGCACCGCGAAATCCGGCGTGCCCATGAAGATCAGTCGGAGCGGCATTGCTGGTCCCTTCCGCGCCGCCGGGCGGCGAGGCCAAAAGCTACTCGGCCGCCTGCTTCGCGATCTTGGTGAATTTCTTGATGACGCGGTCGCGCTTCAGCTTCGAGATATGGTCGATGAAGAGCACACCGTTGAGGTGATCGATCTCGTGCTGGATACAGGTCGCGAAAATCCCGTCGGCCTCGACCTCCTGCAATTTTCCGTCGAGGTCGAGATAGGTGAACCGCACCTTCGCGGGCCGCTCCACCTCTTCGTAATATTCGGGGATCGAGAGGCAGCCCTCTTCGTGGACGTTCCTGTCCTCCGACGACCAGGTGATCTGCGGATTGATGAAGACGTGCGGATCCTTCTCCTCGTCCTTCTTGGCGAGGTCCATCGTGACGAGCCGAAGCGGCTCACCGATCTGGATCGCCGCAAGGCCGATGCCGGGCGCGTCATACATCGTCTCGAGCATGTCGTCGGCAAGCGCGCGAATCTGCGCGTTCACCGCCTCCACGGGTTTGGAGACGACTCGCAGACGCTTGTCGGGAATGACGAGGATTTCGCGAAGGGCCATGCGCGCGATTTAATTACTGGCCGGCGTACGGTCAATTTCGATCTTCCGCACTCCGTATTGGACGGAGCTGCGCCGCGCCCTTCATTTCTCCGCAACCATACGTTCTCTTTTTGTTCCATCGCCACCGCGAATCGTGCTAGAAGGGCTGGATGGATGGTGTCGCCCTGATCCGGGACCGGCTCGTCGGCCTTGACCCGCTGCTGGTCGTTGCGGTGATCGCGGCGGTCTGCGCGTTCATTCTCGCGGCCACGATCGGCATCACGATCATGCTGATCGCAAGGCGCCGCCGCCGCATGGAAGAGGCTGCGGAAGCCGAACGGATCCAGGCGGAGGAAAACGAAGCCCGCATGGCGGAACTCCGCCGCCTGCAGGCCGAGACCACCGGGCTGGTTCGCGCCATGGGCGACATGCTGGCAAACCGGCAATCGCAGTTCGAGAAGGCCTTTTCCGAGCGCCTCGACGCGGTCACCCACCGCATCGGCCAGTCGATCCAGCACACGACGCAGCAGACCGGTGAGAATCTCAATCGGCTGAACGAACGGCTCGCGGTCATCGACGCCGCGCAGAAGAACATCACCAGCCTCGCCTCTCAGGTCACCTCGCTGCAGAGCGTCCTCTCCAACAAGCAGCAGCGCGGCGCGTTCGGCCAGGGCCGCATGGAGATGATCATCGAGGACGGGCTGCCGAAGGGCGCATACGAATTCCAGTTCACGCTGTCGAACGGCACCCGGCCCGACTGTGCGATTCATTTCCCGGATCAGCGTCCGCTGATCATCGACGCAAAATTTCCGCTGGAAGCGGTCACCGCGTTCCGTGACGCGAAGTCCGACGACGAGCGCAACATGGCCGGCCGCATGCTGCGCCAGAACGTCACCAAACACATCACCGATATCGCCGGGAAATACCTGATCCCCGGCGAGACCCAGGAACTTGCGCTGATGTTCGTGCCCTCGGAATCGGTTTACGCCGAGTTGCACGATCAGTTCGACGACCTGATCCAGCGCGCTTTCCGCTCGCGCGTCGTGATCGTCTCGCCATCGCTTCTGATGCTCGCCGTGCAGGTGATCCAGCAGATCCATCGCGACGCCCGGATGCGCGAGGCCGCGGACAAGATCCACGCCGAGGTCGGTCATTTCATGGACGACCTCAAGCGCCTGCGCGAGCGCGTGCGCAAGCTCGAGGCGCATTTCGGCCAGGCGACCGAGGACATCAAGCAGATCGTCGTGTCCACCGACAAGCTGGAGCGGCGGGGCACACGGATCCGCGAGGTCGAGTTCGAGGGCGAGGGCGACGAGGCGAGCAACGCCGTCATCCCGGCGCCGGTCGGTGCAAGGCGGGTCGTCGCAGCCGAGTGAGCCGATCGACCCGCAAAAAGCTGCGCCCGGATGCAGCTTTTCGCCGGGCGAGGGCCTCCGGCGGCTCCTTTCCGATACCGTGGCGAATTAACCATACCTGACGTTAGTCAGCACAAGAGCACGTGAGCGGGGCGTGGCTTTGCTGGCTTGGCCCCGCGGCCTGGGCTAGATTGCACCTTGGTTAACACTTCGTAAAAAAAGCGTTTCGGGGTAGCGTCGTGCTCAGGGGGGCTCTGGTCATAGCCGCGATGGCGGCCACCGCCGTGTGCGCCGGTTGCTCAAACCGGCCAGTGCAGGGCGTGCTCGTTCCCACCAACCAGCAGGTCGAGGGCACCGCGCGCGTTCCGATCCTGGTCGCGACCACCCGCAAGCGAGCCACCGACGACCCCGGCCAGATGTATGGCGGCGAACGGTCGGATGCGCTGTCCTACGCCGCCATTACCGTATCCATCCCACCGGATCGCAAACCGGGCTCGATCCAGTGGCCCGCGGCACTGCCGGGCGATCCGAAGCGCGATTTCGTAACGGTGTCAGCCGAACATATCGACCACCGCTCCTTCGCGTCCTCGATCGCCGAGACCGCACGCAGGACCGGACACCCGCGCGTGCTGATCTTCGTTCACGGCTTCAACAACCGCTTCGATGACTCCGTCTATCGCTTTGCGCAGATCGTGCACGACTCCAAGGCCGAGGCGGTCCCGATCCTGTTCACCTGGCCCTCGCGCGGCACTGTCGAGCTGAAGTCGTATACCTACGACCGCGAGAGCGCGAACTATTCGCGCGACGCACTCGAAGATCTGATCGACCAGCTCGCCTCCTACCCGCACATCAAGGAAATCCATCTGCTGGCGCATTCGATGGGAAGCCACGTCACCCTCGAGGCGCTGCGCGGCCGCTCGATGCGGCTGGCACGCACACGCGGCCCCGACAAGGTGAAGCAGGCCATGCTCGTTGCGCCGGACATCGATGTCGATGTGTTCCGCGCAACCATCAAGCGCATGGGCCCGAACCGCCCGAAGATGCTGCTGTTCGCCTCGCGCGACGACGGCGCGCTGTCGCTGTCGAAGGAAATCTGGGGCGGCGTGGCGCGGATCGGCGAGGTCGGCGCCAGCGAACCCTACCGCACCGAATTCGAGCGCGAACGCATTGCCGTTTATGATCTGTCCGGATTGAAAAACAGCGCGAGCAATGCGCATAGCCGGGCCTTCGACGACATTTCCGACGTGATGGAGCTGGTCCGCCAGCGCAACATGCAGCAGGCTCCGCAGGTCGCAAGATCCGGCCCGCGGACCACACCGACACAGCAGCAGACCGAGACCGCCTCGCTGCGGAATTGAGGCTTATTCGCGTTTTTCGGCGCGAATAGCTCCGGGGAGTCTCGTCACGCGAACGCCGGGCATCCGATAAGCTACTGAGTTCCTTGCGCTTACAGGATCGGCCGTTTTCCCGCGCGGCGACAAGATCGTGCCACAACGCGATTCAATCTGTTGCGGACACGGGATAGACTCACCATCACATGACCACCCTCGAATCACCTGCCGCAAAATCAGGCTGGTCCGACGCACTCGCGGTCTATCTCAAGCCGCGCGTGCTGATCGTGATTCTGCTCGGCTTCTCATCCGGGCTGCCGCTGGCGCTGTCCGGCGCCACGCTTGCGATCTGGATGACCGAGAGCGGCGTCAACCTGCGCACCATCGGGCTCTACGCGCTAGTCGGCCTGCCCTACACGCTGAAATTCCTCTGGGCGCCGTTGGTCGATGCGCTCGACATCCCGATCCTCTCGCGCGCGCTCGGCCGCAGGCGCGGGTGGCTCGTCTTCTCGCAACTCCTGCTCACGGTCGCGATCCTGTTCCTCGCCGTCCAGGACCCGGCCGTGTCGCTGTGGCCGGTTGCGCTCGGCGCCCTCATGGTCGCGACCGCCTCGGCCACGCAGGACATCGTGATCGACGCCTTCCGTGTCGAAAGCCTCGATACCAGCGAACAGGCGGCCGGCATGGCCGGCTATGTCGCCGCCTATCGCATCGGCATGCTCGCGTCCGGTGCCGGCGTACTCACGCTCACCTGGTGGCTCGCAAAAATCGGAGTGCCGGCGAACGCGGTCTGGATGTGGGGCTTCTTCGCCGCGGCAGCGTTGATGGCGGTTGGTATCTTCGCTTCGCTGATGGCGACCGAACCGGCCGCGCCGGCCGACGTGATCGACAAGGCGCGTGATCCGGTCAGCCGCGTCGCGATCACGGCTTTCGGCGCGTTCAAGGAATTCCTCACGCGTCCCGAGGCGATCACGATCCTGCTGTTCGTCGTGCTCTTCAAATTCTGTGACGCTTTCGCGGGCGTTCTCACCGCGCCCTTCATCATCGATATCGGCTTCGACAAGGCGACCTATGCGGCGATCGTGAAAGGCGTCGGGCTTGCCGCCGCTCTCGCCGGCGGCTTCGCAGGCGGTCTGATCGCGCGCGCTCTGCCGCTGTCGACGAGTTTGTGGATCGGCGGCATCCTTCAGACCATCTCGAACCTTGCCTTCGCATGGCTCGCGCTGATTGGGCCGCATGTACCGGCCTTGACCGTTGCGGTCATCGTCGAGAATTTCACCGGCGCCATCGGCACGGTGATCTTCGTCGCCTATCTCTCCGCGCTCTGCGGCGTACGCGCCCATACCGCGACGCAGTTTGCGCTGCTTACGGCACTTGCAGCGGTCGGACGCACCACGCTGTCCTCGGGCGGCGGCTTCGTCGCGGAATCGACCGGATGGTTCTGGTTCTTCGTAATCTCCGTCCTGCTGGCGATCCCGAGCTTCCTCCTCCTCGCCTGGCTGCAGTTGCGTGGGCATTTCCGGGAACTGGACAAGCCGGCGCAGTAGGCCGCGGATGTGGTAACATCCTGCAATTGCCCATGGGGTCGCATCATGCGACAGCGATTGCTCGCCGGTTTGCTCGTCCTGTCTCCAAGCGCCCGGCACCTGATCTTCGGGTACAATGCAAACCGAATCGCGGCTTCGGGGTTGCCATGCCTTTCTCGCACTGGATTGAAACGGTCGGCTCGACGCTCGACCTCGTCGGCGTGGCGCTGATCGCGCTCGGCCTCGTTATCGCCTTCGTGCGCTATGCGGGGATCGCTTTCACCACGCCGGACGGTATCGATCCCTACCGGCGGCTCCGGCAGGACATCGGTCGCGCCATCCTGCTCGGCCTCGAAGTCCTGGTGGCTGCCGACATCATCCGCACCGTTGCCGTGACGCCGACGCTTGAGAGCGTCGCCGTGCTCGGCGCAATTGTCGTGATCCGGACCTTCCTCAGCATGAGCCTGCAGGTCGAGGTCGAAGGGCGCTTCCCCTGGCAGAAGCGCGAGGCGCAACCGGACGCCTGATCCTCGCGCTACATCGCCGTGCGTTGGCGGATCGCTGCCGACAGCGTGCCCTCGTCGAGGTAGTCGAGCTCACCCCCGACCGGCACGCCATGCGCGAGCCGCGTCACGGCCACATCGGCATTTTGCAGGAGATCGGTGATGTAATGCGCCGTGGTCTGGCCATCGACCGTGGCGTTGAGCGCGAGGATCACTTCCTTGACCGCCGGATCGTGCGCGCGCGTCACCAGCGAGTCGATGGTGAGGTCCTGCGGGCCGATTCCGTCGAGCGGCGACAATGTGCCGCCGAGCACATGGTAGCGCGCATTCACCGCACCGGCGCGCTCGAGCGCCCACAGATCGGCGACGTCCGCGACCACCACAATGACGGCAGGATCGCGTTTGACGTCGGTGCACACGGTGCACGGATTTTGCGAATCGATATTGCCGCAGGTTCCGCAGACCGTGATGCGCTCGTGCGCCACTTCCAGCGCATCGGTGAGCGGCGCCATCAGCTGCTCGCGCTTCTTGATCAAGTGCAGCGCGGCGCGGCGCGCAGAACGCGGGCCAAGCCCCGGCAGCCGCGCCAGCAGCTGGATCAGGCGCTCGATTTCAGGTCCGGCAACGGCTTTCGGCATGTGATTCCCAATCTGACCCACCATATATACCCATCATCGGGGTCGGAAACCTGTGACGCCAATAGTCGCCTCAAGAGTCCTCTCATGAGTCCCCTCGCCCGCCTTGCGACCCGCGTCGCCTATGGCGCGACCCAGTTGCCGCGCCTCGCCTGGTATGCGGGGCACGGCTATGCGCTGCAGCGGCTTGCCGCGGAAGCGCGCCGGCGCGAGGGCGAGGAACTACCGTCACCGCCGCGGCAGGATTCAGGAAGAATTGGAGACAACCGCGCTCCGCTGATCAGCCAGAGCCGGCTCTACGGCGACATGGCGGAGTTGTTTGCCCGCGATCTCGCCAATGTCGAGGCCGGCATCTACCCCCTGCCCGCCGACCATGATGGATCGCCCGCGACCCTGTTCCGCCGATCGCGGCTGTTCTTCGACGACCTGCCGGACGTGCACCGGCGGCGGAAGGAACGGCGGCACGACGAGGTGGCGACGGACGACATCCGCGGCCGGCGTCCGGACTATTACCTGCAGAATTTCCACTTCCAGTCGGGCGGCTGGCTGACCGAAGACTCCGCGGACCGCTACGACACCCAGGTCGAAGTGCTGTTCAAGGGCACGGCGAATGCGATGCGCCGCATGGCGCTGCCGGAACTGCATGAGGTGTTTCGCGGCCGCGACCAGCGCACGCTGCGTCTCGCCGATATCGGATGCGGCACCGGCCGCTTCCTCGATTTCGTGAAGCAGGCCTGGCCGCGTCTGCCGGTCACCGGCATCGACCTGTCGGACGCCTATATCAAGCATGCGCGGCGCCATCTGCGGCGCTGGTCGCGCGTCGCGACGCTGGTGGCGAAGGCCGAAAGCCTGCCGCTGCCTGACGCCAGCCAGGATGCGGTCACCTCGATCTTCATGATGCATGAATTGCCGCCCGCGATCCGCCGCGACATGATCGGCGAGTGCGCGCGCGTGCTGAAACCCGGCGGCCGGCTGGTAATCGTGGATTCACTGCAGCGGCGCGACGTGCCTGATTATGCGG
>NZ_DATMRV010000265.1:0-4885 GCF_035565795.1 Pseudorhodoplanes sp. | reverse complement strand
GCCAGTCCGTCACTTCCGACTTGAACCGGGCAGTGAACATATCGACGCTGGTGCGGTCATTGTCGGTTTGCACGCCATAGAACAGCTCGCGCGGCACCCCGTATTCCGGCAACGGCTTCCCGATAGGGCTACCGTTAAGCGTATGCTGCACGATCGGCGTGCCCATATCCGGCCTGCGATGGCCACTCTGATGCAGGTAGTTGAGCGTCAGTGTCGTCTTGGTGCCGAGACCGAGACCGAGCGAAGCAAGGACACCCCAACGGTCGCTGAACAGATTGTCCCGACCGACGATGTCCTGATCGTGGACCATACCTACGATACGCATCGCAGAGGTCTGTCCGATCTGCTGATTGATGTCGACGACGCTACGACCATACGGACCGGTGCCGACGAGACCCTCGACATCCACAAAGCTTCCGAGCTTTGCCTTCTTCTGCTCGAGGTTGATGGCGCCGCCGGTCGTGCCGTAGCCGAAGCTTTCGGAAGACGGGCCTTTGAACACCTGAACCTGTTCGGTTGCGAACGAGTCGCGGATGTAGCTGCCGAAGTCGCGCAGGCCATCGACATAGACGTCACTCTTGGCCTGGAAACCGCGGATGCGGAACTGGTCGCCGTTCTGACCGCCGCCGCCCTCGCCAGAGCTTGCGGTCACGCCGGGTACGTTGCGCAGAGCTTGATCGATCGTGGTGACACCCTGTTCCCGCATCGTCCGTTCGGTGACGACGTTGACGATCTGAGGCGTGTCCATGACCGTGCCAGGAAGTCGACCGAGGCCGGTTGACGTCTGCAGCGTGTTCGCGGGGCCGCCTTCGAATGCACCGGATTGCTGGACCTGCGCTGGCTCGGTCGGTGCTTCGACCGGCGGAGTGCGTGTAACGGCGCGTCCCGTTCCGCCGCCGCGTTGCACGTCGATCTGCGGCAGCGTTTGTTGCGCAATTGCATTGGTGGCAAGGAAAGCAGAAGCGAGTCCAATCGCAGCGTGAACTGCAGGCTTGCGCGCGCTCGAACGAATACCGACATGCCGCGCATCACGAAGCGAAAGCACATGCGTTGCATCGAACTCACTGCATCCGTTTCGTGCTGACGCCGCCTCTCTCATCACCCCAGTCATGTCCCCAAAAGCCCCCTGCTTAGAACCAGTCAAAACTTGTTATAGTTCAGTGGTTTAGCTAACGGGAATCGCGATCCGGCGAGAAATGAGATTCAGGAATACCTGCTCATTCTCGAATTAGAGCGACTCGCAACTACGGCTCGATTGCGAGCATCACCAATCGCTTCGCGGCATGAGCCGCTCAATTCAGACTCTCATTGGAAAAACTAAAAACTATCGCTGTTGATTTCTCTTTCTGATTCGTCATTGAACAGTGGGAGCGCATCGCGGCCATGTCACTTGCGCCGCATCACAATCACCGCGCGGCGACGCCGCGCGAAGGACACGACATGAATTTGCATTTTCGATCGCTCACAGCGGCGGCGCTGTCATTGATGTTGTCTGCCCCGCACTTTTTAGCGATTGCGCAAGTGCCCGCCGAGCAGCAACCAGCGGCGGCCTCCAGTGCGGCTGCCGCCCCCGTGACTTCAGCACCGTCTGCTCCTGTGCCCAACGCCGCCGCGACGCCCTCGCCTGCAAATGCGCCCTCGGCGGAAACTCCCGCGAATGAGACGCCGGCGATCTCCGGATCCGAACCAGCAATGAGCCAATCGCAAAAGCCCGGCACCATCCCCGCTCAAATGCTGCCGCACGATCTGACGCCCTGGCAGATGTTCCTCGATGCCGACATCGTGGTGAAAGCCGTCATGCTGGGGCTGGCATTCGCGTCGATGGTCACCTGGACGATCTGGTTCGCCAAGAGCCTCGAATTGCGATTCGAAAAGCGTCGTGCCCGTCAGAAAAACCGCTGGCTGGAACGCGCTGCCTCGCTCGACGAGGCCGAGCGGCACTTCAACAAGGAGAAGGATCCGGTCGCGAGGCTGGTGCGTGCGGCAGCCCATGAACTCGAGCTATCTCGAGCCTTGCCGAAGGACGGCGTGAAAGAACGAATCGTCTGGCAGCTTGAACGTGTCGAAGCGACGGCGAGCCGGCGTATCGGCAACGGAATGGGCATTCTTGCGACGATCGGTGCGATTTCGCCGTTCGTCGGATTGTTCGGCACCGTATGGGGCATCATGAACAGCTTCATCGGCATCTCGAAGGCGCACTCGACCAGCCTTGCCGTCGTTGCGCCCGGCATTGCCGAGGCCCTTCTTGCCACGGCCATCGGTCTGGTCGCAGCGATCCCTGCCGTCGTGATCTACAACATGTTCACGCGGTCGATCGGCGGCTACAAACTGATTCTCGGCAATGCCTCGGCTAACGTGCTGCGCCTCGCCTCGCGTGATCTCGATCGCGCCGGACTTCCGCTGCGCCAGGCCGCGGAGTGATCGATGGCCGTTCATTTCGCAAAGGATGACGATGACGTCGAAACCCATGACATCAACGTCACGCCCTTCATCGACGTCATTCTCGTTCTCCTGATCATCTTCATGGTGGCGGCGCCGCTGGCAACCGTCGACATTCCCGTCGAACTTCCAAGCTCGACGGCAGAGCGGACGCGCAGGCCCGACAAGCCCGTATTCCTGACCATCAAATCCGATCGGTCGCTCGCGATCGGTGAAGAAATGATTACGCGAGAGAGTCTTCCGGTCGCGCTCAGCACGGCGACCAAAGGCAAGCGGGACGAACGCATCTTCGTGCGCGCCGACCGGGCGGTCAGCTACGGCGACGTCATGGAGGTAATGAACATGCTGAGGTCGGTCGGGTACCCGAAAATAGGCCTCGTCGGACTGGAAGCGCGAGACGAGCGCAAATGAACGCTGCGATCGCATGGGTCGCGGGGCTCGACCATGACGATGAACTCCATCTGGGGCGATGGGTGGCAGCGATCGCATTCGTGATCTGCGCGCATGCCGTCCTCGCTGCGCTCTATTTGTACGTGCAACCCGAAGCCGGCATCACCGGAGCCGACGTGCCCGCGCTGATGATCGAGTTCGCACCGGAAGCCGCCGCCCCCGAAACCGAATCCGATCTGGCGCCCGGACCCGAAACGTTCGATTCCCAGGCAACACTTCAGCCTGAAGTGAAGCAGCAGGCTGCTGAAGAGCCCGTGATCGAACTGCCGCCCGTACCGACGCCCGAACCCGACATCGTCCTTCCGCCGAAGAAGGAAGAAGTCGTCGAGAAGCAGGACGTCCCGCAGCCCAAGCCGCCGGAGCCCGTCGAGAATCCGAGCCCGCAACAGGTGCAGTCGGTCAGACAGCCGACCTCGAATCCGAAGGTCGAGAAGCGCGCCGAAAAGCCGGTTGCACCGCAGGCCGGCACGACAGCCTCACGCAATGCGATGGCCAATTACGCTTCGACGCTCAGCGCACATCTTCAGCGCTTCAAGCGACCGGCGAAGGCACGCGGGACCGCGGTCGTGACTTTCACCGTCAGCCGCAGCGGCAAGGTCGTGTCGCGCAACATTGTCCGCTCTTCCGGATCATCTGCAGTCGACGACGAGGCCTTGGCCCTGATCGCGCGAGCCCAGCCCATGCCGCCCTTTCCTCCTATCGTGACGCAGGACGAGGAGGTGTTCGTTCAGGCGATACGGTTCCGCTGACCGCGTCCGCGGAACCGCTTGCGGCGCCTGTAGCATCAACTCCGATCAGAGACCCCATCGGTTCTGGGCGGACACCTGTTCCGCCGCGGGCGGAGCGGTCTCGAAGGATTTCTTCCCGAAGATTTTTCCCCAGAGCGAATCCTCCTCCGACGGGCGAGTTGCGGGCGGACTCAGCGCAGGCTCGGGCGATTGCGGCGCCGGCGTTGCGAGCCGATTCACGAGGTCCGTGAAACCGGCCCTGATCATCTGCTCCAATGTGCCGTCTCGCTGCTCCAGATAGCTCTTCAACCGCACGAAATCCTCACCAGGCAGTTCAAGCCGCAGCATGTCGATCGAGCGCCGCAGATCCTGCGATTGTTGATTGACCGAAAGGGACACCTGATCGAGGGCCCTTTCGATATCGAGCGTCGACGCGCCGTGCCGCCTTTCGCCGCGTATCAGTTGCGCAGCGGACGAATCCGCAGGCAAGCGATCCAGCGCGGTCAGCAGATCGTCCACAGAGACTTCCTGATTGTCCCGATTGCGCGCGAGATCCTGAGCAAGCGTGACAATCGCGTTGAACTCCTCGGAGAGGCTCGGCAGAGCGCCGCCGGACGAGCCTCGTTCAACGTCCATCAGCGCGAGCATGGCCGCACGAAACGCACGGTCGATGTCCATCTTGCGTAGCTCGAACTGACGGCTCGCGTTCGGAATGAGCGTCATCGCGAGGATCAGGTGTGCTGCGGACACGGTCCCGTGGTTGAACTCGCGCGCGAGCTTTGTCGTCTTGTGCAGGCAGTCCGACGCGGACTTGGTGCAACCGCTGATCTTCGCGTCTGCATGCGGGACCGGCAGCGCGTCGCTTCCACGATTGCCAACGCTCTCCGGCTCGACAACCTGCCCGTCGATATACGGCGATTGATAGGTGTTCATTGCCGCCTCCCCTCATGGCCTCACCGCATTTGAGACGCAGTTACGCAGCGCGTTCGGCCTGCGACGCATGCCGGTCGCCGCCGTCTTCGGTCGCGTGACCGTAAGAAGTCCCTTGCGGCTCGCGCGAAGGCGGCGACACGGATTGGGCCATCAATTGCGCAACGCTGTCCGCAAGCGACGGCACCGGCCTCGCCTCTGGCTGAGTGAAATCCGGCCGGACGGGCAATCGCTCGTCCTCCGTCGCGGCCGCCATGGCCGTCGCAGGAGCCTCAACATCGGCGTGAACAGGGGCGTGAACAGGATTGTCGCTGTCGCGCGGGGCCACGTTCGCGGCG
>NZ_DATMRV010000264.1:0-28074 GCF_035565795.1 Pseudorhodoplanes sp. | reverse complement strand
CGCGGATTGGCGGCAGACGCCTTCATGATGCGCGTCTGCGGCGTGAGTGTTGCGATTTCCAGCACCAGCTTCGTGCGGATCGCCTCGACGAATTTCTCGCGATCCTTCACTGGCACGACGAACGCGGCCGGGCCTCCGATCACGCAATCCTCGTAATATTCGTCGAGCAGTTCGATATCCATCGTCGAGTAGCTCGGCCGTTTCAGCATGACCGGCAGACCGTTGATGGTGATACCTTTCGATACCACCTCGTCGCGCGCGATGGTGACGATCTGACCCGAATTGTTGGCGCCGTCACCCGACACATCGATGACACGCCGGACACCGCGGTGACCGCTGCTCTCGAACAGGGACGCACCGAACAACAGCGCACCCGAAATCGACGTGCGCGCCGCGCGGCGGATCGGCGCCTGCATGATGTCGGCCGCGACCGAGCCGGCGCTTTCCGGCCCGTCCACCAGACGCCATGGCACGACGACGCGTTGCTCGCTCGCACCCGCCCACTCGAAATAGGTGACGGCGATGCGGCCGTGGATGCCCTGGCGCAGGGCGTTCAGGAACTCGCTGGAGGTCAGCGCCCTCGCATAACCCTCGCGCTGCAGCGCCAGTTCTTCCGGGTCCATCGAATAGGAGATGTCGACCGCCAATACGAGTTCGACGTCGACGGTGGTGGTCTGCTGCCCGCCCCCACGCGTGGCGGGCGCCGCGTCAAGGCGAAGCGCGGCGGCGCTGATGGCCAGACACATCATCGCAATCACGGCCAGTCGGCGCAGCATGCCCATCTCCCCGCAATCCGGGGAAATGGTGCCATGACCGGCGGCGGCGTGAAAGCGGCGGCTTAGGCGTCAACAGCTTCCGTGGACACAATCTCGATACCGAAGCCGCCGAGGCCGACATAGGTCAGCTTCTTGGAGGTCACGAGGCGGATCGAGTTGATCCCGAGGTCCTTGAGGATCTGGGCGCCGAGGCCGATTTCGCGCCATTGACGGATGCGCGCCGCCTCCGACTCGGTCTCTCCGCCCTTCGGGATCGCGGTCACCGGAACGCCAGCCGTGCCGTCGCGCAGGTAGACGATTACGCCGCGGCCCTCCTCCTTGAACCGCTGCAGCACGGCATTGATGGTCTTGGCGCCGCCAAACACATCGCCGATCACGTCGGCGCGATGCAGGCGGGTGAGGATGTCCCTGCCCTCGGCGACCCGGCCATAGACGAAGGCCATGTGATGGGTGGCATCGAACGGGGTGACATAGGCATAGCCCTGCAGCGGCCCGATCGGCGAAGCGACCGGAAACTCGCCGACCCGCTCGACCAGCTTTTCGCGTGCCTGGCGGTAGGCGATCAGATCCGCGATCGACAGGCGCTTCAGCCCGTGCTTCTCGGCGAATGCCGCGACCTGCGGACCGCGCATCACGGTGCCGTCGTCGTTCATCAGTTCGGACAGGACGCCGACCTGAGGAACGCCGGCAAGCTTGCAAAGATCGATGCAGGCCTCGGTATGGCCCGACCGCATCAGCACGCCGCCATCGCGCGCGACAAGTGGGAAAACGTGACCCGGCCGCACGAAATCGGTGGCGCCGCTGTTGCCGTTGGCGAGCGCGCGCACGGTGTTGGTGCGCTCCTCGGCGGAAATGCCGGTGGTCAATCCGTGCTTCACATCGACCGAAACCGTGAAGGCGGTCGCGAGCGGCGCATCGTTGCGCGACACCATCGGATCGAGATGCAGACGCTTGGCGTCATCCGCCGATAGCGGTGCGCAGACGATGCCGGAAGTGTGGCGGATGATGAAGCCCATCTTCTCCGGCGTACAGAGTGAGGCGGCGACGAACAGATCGCCTTCGTTCTCGCGATCGTCGTCGTCGGTCACGACGATGATCTCGCCGCGGGCAAATGCCGCGATGGCCTGGTCGATGCGCTGATGAGTGTCGAGCATAACAGTCCTGTTTAGCGGGAGGGAACGGGCCACGGCCATGACGGCCCCTCGCCCACCTGCCCGCGATGACGCAGATAATGATCGGCGAGCACACATGCCATCATGGCCTCGCCAACGGGAACCGCGCGGATGCCGACGCACGGGTCATGACGGCCTTTGGTGACGATGTCGGCATCGCGGCCGTAGTGGTCGACGGTCTGTCGCGGCTGCAGGATCGACGAGGTCGGCTTGACCGCGAAACGCGCAACCACAGGCTGCCCGGTCGAAATCCCGCCGAGGATGCCGCCGGCATGGTTCGAAAGAAAGACGGGTTTGCCGTCATTACCCATGCGCATCTCGTCGGCATTGGCCTCGCCCGACAGATCCGCCGCCGCGAAGCCGTCGCCGATTTCGACGCCCTTCACTGCATTGATGCTCATGAAAGCCGCAGCGAGATCGGCATCGAGCTTGCCGTAGACCGGCGCTCCGAGCCCCGGCGGCACGCCATCCGCCACGATCTCGATCACAGCGCCGGCCGACGAGCCGGCCTTGCGAACCCCGTCAAGATAATCCGCCCACAATTCCGCTGTCTTTGCATCGGGGCAGAAAAAGGGATTGCGCGAAACCTCATTCCAGTCCCACCGCGAGCGATCCACCGCGTGTGGACCGATCCGAACCAGCGCGCCACGGACCGACATGCCAGGGACCACCTTGCGGGCGACCGCACCGGCTGCGACCCGCGAAGCCGTCTCTCGCGCCGATGCGCGCCCGCCGCCGCGATAATCGTGAAAGCCGTATTTGATGTCGTAGGTGTAGCCGGCGTGGCCGGGGCGGTACTTGTCCTTGATGTCCGAATAGTCCTTCGACCGCTGGTCGACATTTTCGATCAGCAGCGCGATCGGCGTACCGGTCGTCATCTCCGTACCGGTCGCTTCGTCCGTGAACACGCCGGACAGGATGCGAACCGCGTCCGGTTCCTGGCGCTGCGTCGTGAAACGCGATTGTCCCGGACGACGCCGGTCGAGATCGGCCTGGATCTCCGCAACGGTCAGCGGAATGCGCGGCGGACAGCCGTCGACAACGCAGCCGATCGCCGGCCCGTGGCTCTCGCCAAACGTGGTTACGCGAAAAAGATGGCCGAAGGTGTTGAATGACATGGTGGTTTTTTCGATGCGGCGGCTTGGTAGCCCGCGTGGTTCGCATGGTCAAATATGGGGCGGTTACCTTCGGCGCGACCTTGCCCGCCGGCTGCTGCACTGCATCACGAACGGCCGCCGCCATTAATCGGCATTCAGCCCCCTGAACGCGCATTAATGGCAAACTGAATGCCCGTTAAGCTACTGATTTTTCTACGTTTTTTTGATTTTTTCATTTGCGGACCGAACTGAAATCTGAAATGAATGGCCGCACTACGGGAGGGGCGCATCAGCTTTGGTGACCCGCTCACACCGCAGAGGATCAAGAAGGACACACAATCATGCGCAAATTGATCGCCGTTATCGCTGCGATCGGCTTCATCGGGTCGACGACCCTGACGCCGGTGATCGCGGCTCAGGCGACGCCGGGCGTTGCAAAGAGCGACGAGTTCTCGGCCGCCGCGAAGAAAAAGGGCAAGAAGGCGAAAGCCAAGAAGGCCGAACTGACCGCGACCGATCTCTCCGCCGCTGCCAAGAAGAAGGGCAAGAAGGCAAAGGCCAAGAAGGCCGAGCTGATCGCGACCGACCTCTCCGCCGCTGCCAAGAAGAAGGGCAAGAAGGCAAAGGCCAAGAAGGCCGAGCTGATCGCGACCGATCTCTCCGCCGCCGCCAAGAAGAAGGGCAAGAAGGCGAAGGCCAAGAAGGCCGAGCTGAACAACGTGGTCGACTTCTCCGCTGCGGCGAAGAAGAAGGGCAAGAAGGCAAAGGCCAAGAAGGCCGAGCTGAACAACGTGGTCGACTTCTCCGCTGCGGCGAAGAAGAAGGGCAAGAAGGCAAAGGCCAAGAAGGCCGACCTGATCCTCTACCGGATCGCAGCCTGATTTCAGACTCCGCGCATCACTGCGCGAAAGCGGCCGGACCTCGCGGTCCGGCCGTTTTCTTTTGCGGATGTCTCAACGAAGGAAGAGCGGTCTACGGCTCGCCCACGGTCAGATCCGGCGCGTCGGGATGCTTGATCCCGACCACGTGGTAGCCGGCATCCACGTGATGGATTTCGCCCGTGACGCCGCGCGACAGGTCGGAGAGGAAATATGCGGCCGCATCTCCCACCTCATCGAGCTGCACATTCCGCCGCAGCGGCGTGTTGTATTCGTTCCATTTCAGAATGTACCGGAAGTCACCGATGCCCGACGCCGCGAGCGTCTTGATCGGGCCGGCCGAAATCGCATTGACGCGGATGTTCTTCACGCCGAGGTCGGCGGCGAGATAGCGCACGGACGATTCAAGCGCGGCCTTCGCGAGCCCCATGACGTTGTAATGCGGCATCCATTTCTCGGCGCCGTAATAGGTCAGCGTCAGCATCGAGCCGCCATTCGTCATCAGCTTCTCGGCGCGTTGCGCGATCGCCGTGAACGAATAGCAGGATATCAACATCGTCTTGATGAAGTTGTCCTCGGTGGTGTCGACATAGCGGCCGTCGAGCTGGTCCTTGTCCGAGAACGCGATCGCGTGGACCACGAAATCGAGCGATCCCCAGGCTGACCGCACGGCCTCGAACACGGCGTCGATCGTCTTGGGTTCCGACACGTCACAATGTCCGACCACGATACCGTCGACCTCCTCGGCCAGCGGCTCGACCCGCTTCTTGAGCGCATCGCCCTGGTAGGTGAAGGCAAGGTCGGCGCCATGGTTACGGCAGGCCCGGGCAATGCCCCAGGCGATCGAACGGTTGTTTGCAACCCCCATGATCAGGCCGCGCTTTCCACGCATGAGGCCAGACGCATCCACCATCGCTGTTCCTTTTTGAGGCGCTTCCACAGTTTGAGGCGCTCTAGTGCGCCACCTTGTGACATAGGGTATTCTGGCCTTCAAGAAGCCGGACCGGCGCCGAACCGGCCTCATTTTCGGAATATTGAATATCCGAGAGGTGTTGATCTTGGCGTTACGGCCCTGAACCGCGGCTGGACGGCCAGCAACCCGACTGCAGGGGCAGCGACTGAAAATGAGCAGCTTTCGTCTGGACGTGGAATCCAATGTTCCCGCATTGCGACGCTATGCTCGGGCGCTGACCCGTGACGCGGAGCTGGCCGACGACCTCGTCCAGGACACGCTGGTGCGCGCCCTGCGCTCGGAACACCTGTTCCATGGGGGCGAAATCCGCTCGTGGCTGTTCACCATCCTGACCAATCTGAACCGCAACCGCCTGCGCTCGCTCGCGCGGCGTCCGCTGACCGCCACGCTCGACGACAACGATGCGCCTGATTCCGCCGGCCCCGAAGCCGGCGGACGGGACATCGAGCGCGCGCTCGATCTTCTGGTCGACGACCAGAAACAGGCTTTGTTGCTCGTGGTGCTTGAAGGCTTGTCGTACCGCGAGGTCGCAGACGTCCAGGGTGTTCCGATCGGCACCGTGATGTCGCGGCTGGCGCGCGCACGCGCGCAGATCAAGGCCTATCTCGACGGCGAGCGTCCGGCGCTGCGCCGCGTGAAGTAGAGGACACGATGGTCGACCGGAAATCACCCGTGACCGAAGAGGAGCTGCACGCTCACGTGGATGGCGAGTTGCCGGCCGACCGGATTGCTGCGGTTGAGGACTGGCTCGCTTCGCATCCGGAAGATGCCGCGCGCGTTGCCGCATGGCGCCTGCAGGTGGATGCAATTCGCGCGCGCTTCAACAATACCGCGAACGAGGCTGTGCCGACACGCCTGAAGATGGACGCGCTGCTGCGCTCGGGCCGCAATTGGCGAGCGATCGCGGCTGCGGTCGCGGCGGTTGCATTCCTGGTCGGCGGCATTGCCGGCTGGATGGCGCGCAGCACGACCGAAGTCGTTGCCGCAGTCGGCGACCCCGCCGACGATCTCGCGCAGCGTGCCCTCGCCGCCCACAAGCTCTATATCGGCGAAATCCGTCACCCGATTGAGGTCGGCGCGACAGAAGCGCATCTTGCGCCATGGCTGTCACGAGGCATCGGCACCACGCTACGCCTTCCGGACTTCGCCGCCTTCGACATGAAGCTGATGGGCGGGCGTCTGCTGCCCGGAGAAAGCGGGCCGGCCGCACTGCTGATGTATGAGAACGGCAACGGCGACCGCGTCACGTTCTACATGTCGAAGCTGGCCCATCCGCAGATGGCGTTCCGCTATTATGCGTCGGACCATGTCGCGGCGATACGATGGGTGGTCGGCGAATACGGCTACGTGGTTGCCGGTCCCGCGGAGAAGACCCGGTTGAAGGAACTCGCACGCGCTGCGTTCGAGCAGCTTGAGCACCGCGCACCGCCACCGCCGAGCAATCGCTCCTCGCACGAACCGGTCGTCAGCCGTCGCGGCGGCTGACGTCAGACGAGATCCTTGCGGGGATCGTAGGGCTTTTCATCGCGCAACTTGCGCATCAGGTCCTCAAGGTCGGGATCGGCCGTGTCCGGCAAGACGATGCGAACCGTCGCCATCAGATCCCCGGTGCCGTTCTTGTCCGGCAGACCTTTGCCGCGCAGTCGGAATGTCCGGCCGCCGCTGGTATTGGCGGGAATGTTCAGTTCGACGGCGCCGTCTAACGTCGGCACCCGAACCTTGCCGCCGAGCACCGCCTCATAAAGCGTGATCGGCAGATCGAGCCGGATATTGGCGCCGTCGCGCTCGAAATACGGATGCTTTGCAATATGCACCGTGATGATTGCATCGCCCGGCGGTCCGCCATCCGAGAAGCCCTGCCCTTTCAGCCTGATCTGCTGACCGTCCGACAGCCCCACAGGAATCTTGACGTCGACCTCCTTGCCGGTCGGCAGATACACCCGGCGGGAGCCGCCATGTGCGAGGTCCGACAGCGTGATCGTCGTCGACGCCATCGCATCGCGCCCCGGCGGCGGCGAGAATTCCTCGGGTTCAAAGGTCCGTGCTCCGGCGCCGCGCCGTGCCCGGCCGCCCATCATCTCTTTCAGGATATCGTCGATGCTGCCGAAGCCACCGCCGCCCGCCCGTCCTGAGCGCTGAGCGCCCTGCGGCCCCCAGGAAAAGGTCTCGAAGTGAACATCCGGTCCGGCGCCCGCGCCGAAGCCGCCACCGGGATGCATTCCTTCAAAGCCCTGAAAGCGCGGCTTGCCCTCGGCGTCGATTTCGCCGGCGTCGAACTGCTTGCGCTTGGTCTCATCGCCCAGAATCTCATAGGCGGCATTGGCCTCCGCGAATTTCTCGGCGGCTTTCGGATCGTCCTTGTTCGCGTCCGGATGGTGCTTCTTGGCAAGCTTTCGAAAGGCTGACTTGATTTGGCCAGCCGCAGCCCCCCGCGGCACCCCCAACACCTCGTAGGGGTCGCGCATGTGATAACAAACTCCTTATTCAGCAGATGCCTGAAACGGCCCCCGCTCATGTCCGTTGGTGCCGGGCCGCGCCCGGCTTCGATTCCAAAGTTATTTGGGATTGTAGTCCGGTTTCCGCAACGCCAAGAGCCCGGGATGGCTTCACGCAGGGACCGTCCCCAGGCAGGTCGTCAGGACCGGCGCCAGGCCTTCATCCGCCGGACCTCCCACTTGCCCTTGGTTTCCCGACAGGCCTCGCCCTGAAACCAGGACTCTGACCCGTCATAGACATAGCTCGCGAGAAAATCCCGGCAGACCTCGCCGTCGATCCGGTAGGCCTGAGTAAGAGGCGTAACGGTACCCCGTGCGCCGGAGGCCGGATTCTCCCATGGCAGGCTCGCGTCCTGGCTGTCGAGGCTGACCACCTCCGTCGCGGCCACCTTGGCATAGGCGAGATCGGACGCCGGCGGCAGCCCGGTTCCTTCCGGCGATGGCGGGTTGAGAATGGAGCCCGTGTGGGTCGGCTTCTCGTCATCCTTGCCGAACATGGCCGGCAGCTTCACATTGGCGCTGCATCCGGCGACCGCGCAACCCATTGCCGCAATGCCGGCCGCGCACAGCATTCGGCATAGGCGCGCCGCGAAGGCTACCTTATATACGGACTGACGGACGGCTGAACTCGGGCCGGCCACTCGGTACCCCACGAAATGACTGACGCACCCCCTATTGATCATCCGGATTTGTTAACGAACGGTGATTTCACCGAAAGCGCCGAGCCCTTCGCGCTATTCGCCGCATGGATGGAAGAAGCAACGCGCGCGGAGCCGAACGATCCGAACGCGATGGCGCTCGCGACTGCCGGCGCCGACGGCTTTCCCGATGTCCGCATGGTCCTGCTCAAGGGCTACGACGAAAACGGCTTCGTGTTTTTTACCAATCTGGAGAGCGCCAAGGGCCGCGAGCTGCGCGAACGCCCTCAGGCTGCATTGCTGTTTCACTGGAAGTCGTTGCGCCGCCAGATCCGCATGCGCGGTGACGTGACACCGGTGAGCGATGCGGAAGCCGATGCGTATTTCGCGACCCGGCCGAGGCTTGCGCAGCTCGGCGCGTGGGCGAGCAAGCAATCGTCACCGCTCGAAAGCCGGCTTGCCTTCGAAGGCGCTGTGGCGCGCGTTACCGCACGCTATCCGCTTGGAACGATTCCAAGACCGCCATTCTGGTCGGGGTTTCGCATCGCACCGATCGCGATAGAATTCTGGCATGATCGTCCATTCCGGCTGCACGACCGAATCGCCTTCACGCGAAGCGGGCCGCATGAAGCCTGGACAAAGACGCGTCTTTATCCGTAAGCGCGTTCCCGCAGGATTTTGAAATGCTAACGTCCGACCATAACGGCCCGCGCCGCACCTTGCTTTTGACCGGCGCAAGCCGCGGCATCGGCCATGCGACGGTGAAACGCTTTTCCGCCGCCGGCTGGCGCGTGATCACCTGCTCCCGGCACGGCTTTCCGGAAAACTGCCCGTGGGAAGCGGGCCCCGAAGATCACATCCAGGTCGATCTCGCCGACCCGGTCAACACCGAGGAAGCAATCGCCGAGATCAAGCGCAGGCTGCCCGACGGAAAGCTGCATGCGCTGGTCAACAATGCCGCCATTTCGCCCAAGGACTCCGGCGGCGCGCGGCTGAGCGCAATCGCGACGGACGTCAGGACCTGGCAGCATGTCTTTCAGGTCAATTTCTTCGCACCGATCATGCTCGCGCGCGGCCTGATGGACGAACTGAAAGCCACGCACGGATCGGTGGTCAATGTCACCTCGATCGCCGGCTCTCGCGTGCATCCGTTCGCGGGCGCGGCCTACGCGACATCCAAGGCAGCGCTGGCAGCACTGACGCGGGAGATGGCGGCAGATTTCGGCCCGCTCGGTATCCGGGTCAATGCGATCGCGCCGGGCGAGATCGACACATCGATCCTGTCACCGGGTACGGAGAAGATCGTCGAGCAGCAGATCCCGATGCACAGGCTCGGCACACCCGACGAAGTGGCGAAGATCGTCTACGTGCTGTGCACCGAGACCTCGTCCTACGTGCACGGCGCGGAAATCCATATCAACGGCGGCCAGCACATCTGACGCTGATTCACAGCCATTTCTTCCACTTGAAGTACAAGTACGGCAGGATCGCCGACACCACCATTGCGATGAGTGCAGTCGGGTATCCGTACGACCAATCCAGTTCCGGCATGTTCTTGAAATTCATGCCGTAGACCGTGCCGACCAGCGTCGGCGGCATCAGCACCACCGCAACCACCGAGAACAGCTTTATGATGTTGTTCTGCTCGATGCTGACAAGCCCAAGCATCGCATCGAGCAGGAAGGTAATGCTGTTGGTCAGATAGGTGGTGTGATCCGACAACGATTGAACGTCCCGCTGCATGGTCTTGAGCTGGGCACGCATGTCCTTCGACCACCGCGTGCTCTCGTCCTCATGTGCGAGGAACAACACAAGTCGCCCGATCGAAACCAGGCTGTCGCGCACTTTCGAGGTGAGGTCGCCCTTGCGCCCGAGCGAGAACAGGATGCCCTGATAGACGCGCGAGGAACCGCCGCGGCTTCTGCGCTGCTCGAAAACCTTGCGCGAGACCTGATCGACCTCGGCGCCGATGCGTTCGAGAATGTCCGCATTGCGGTCGATGATGGCGTCGAGCAATTCCATCAGCACGGTCTGCCCTGAAATGTTGGCCGGGCAGAACCGGGCGAGCTTGTGACGCGTCATCGCGAACGGGCGCGGCTCGTCGTACCGCACCGTCACCAGCCGCTGGCCGGCGAGGATGAAGGATACGGGCGTCGTGATCGGGGACGGCGTGTCAGATTGCGACATGAGCGTCGCGGTCATATAACGCGCGCCCTTTTCCACATAGAGACGGCTGGAAATCTCGATTTCCTGCATCTCTTCACGGGTCGGAATCGCGACGCCGACCCGCTGCTCGACCTGCTTGTCTTCTTCCAGCGTCGGATTGACGAGATCCAGCCAGATCGCGGCCTCGGGAATTTCTTCGCCGGCCTCAAGCGGATGAGGCTCGAGCGTGGTGCCACGCAGGACATAAACGGTGAGCATGGACCCTCTCGGCACATACGGCTATCGCCGCAGCCGTCATGGCCCTGCGCTGTCTGTTGTTGCAAGTCCAAAATGGCACCCGTGGAGTGGGCGCCGGGCCGCCGCTCAGGCCGCGCGCCCCTTTCGCGATTCGGAGTCTTCGGACGTCTGCGCTTTGGTTTCGCCGCCGTACGGCAAGGCCGCGACCAGGGCGGAAATTGCGATTCGCCCGTAACGGCGATCGAGATCCTCTTCGGACCGCCGACTGTCGTCAGGCCCGGCGATCGTCTTCGCGTTGGTCATGGTTCCTCCTCAACAGGCTTCTTGGTTTCGTCCCGGGGCGGACCGTGCCGAACGGATGCGGAGCCAGTGAGGCTGAAATGGGCGAACAATGGTAAGACTTGGCGGCAATCGGTCACAAAGCCGTGTCGCGGGCGCATCGGGCCGTGTTGCAAGGTCGCGCAGGAGGCTGGAGGACTTGGGTAAACGCTCGCTTAAGAGGTTGATGCAACTATGGTATTGAGACCGCTGGCGCGGCTCGCGCCGGCCCGGTTTTGCGGCTTTCCGGCAACACGTTCACAGGACCGTCGATAACGTTGTCCTGGTCGCTGGATAGCAGGTTTTTTTCGGCTATGTTCGCCCGGAATCCACGCCGGTGCGGCGCAACAATAGGGACGTGTGGTGATGCGCCTAATCGCGCTTCTCCTGATCGGAATCGGTTTGGCGGGTTGCAACGCTGCGACCACGGCAACGTATGAGCCCGCTTCAGAAGCTAACTTCAAGCCGCGGGACCGCGAGCTGCTGGCGAAGGTGCCATACGCGAAGGCGACGATCCCCGAGCCATATCGGCGTCATATCGTCAGCTACCACCGCAAGGAAGCACCCGGCTCGATCGTGGTCGATTCCGATTCGCGCTTCCTCTACTACGTGCTGCCCGAGGGCAAGGCGATCCGTTACGGCATCACCGTCGGCGAAGAGGCCCTGAGCTTCTCCGGAATCGCCAAGGTGCAACGCAAGGCGGAGTGGCCGACCTGGACGCCGACCCAGGCGATCAAGGAACGTCTCGGACCGTCGATCCCCAATCAGGTGGGACCCGGACCGCACAATCCTCTCGGCGCCCGCGCGCTGTATCTCTACGCCAACAACAAGGACACCCTGTATCGCATCCACGGAACGAACCAGCCGGAATATATCGGCTCGGCCGTCTCCTCGGGTTGCATCCGCATGACCAACGAGGACGTCATCGACCTCTATAACCGGACCAAGGAAGGCACGGTGGTCGTGGTGCTCGCGCCCAAGCAGGGCGATTCGCCGAACAACCCGCAGGTCGCGCAGCGCGGGTTGGACCGGGTCCTGCCGTTCTAACGGCACCAATTCGGAGCTTTGACAGCGGCGCCTTCGGGCGCCGTTTTCGGCTGCGATGTCCCGCTCGAACTTATCCAAGCTCGACGTGGACGATCTCCGGCGGCACGCCGATCCGCATCGGCAGGATGCTCGTGCCGAGGCCTCCCGACACGATCAGGTCGCGGCCGCCTTCGACGATATGCCCATAGGCAAAGCGTGCGCCGTATTGCGAGGGCACGAAGGCCGGCCACACCAGCGGCAGCCGCATCTGTCCCCCGTGAGTATGCCCCGCCAGCGTGATCGACACGCGGTCGGGCACCTTCGTGAAGATATCCGGCTCATGCACCATCAGGACCACGGGATCGTCGGTCGTGATCTTGGCCATGGTGGCCGGCAAATCGTCGGCGCCGCGGAAATGCCCGCGGCCGAGCGGCAAAGCCAGCTGATCGCCAAGTCCGGCGAGCCAGAACCGCGAACCCGGTTCGCCGAGCAGCACGGCATCGTTTTCCATCAATGGGATATTGGCACGGGCGAGCGCGAGCCGGATTTCGGACTGCAGGTACCACCAGTCATGATTGCCGAGGATGGCATGCACGCCGAGCGGCGCATTCAGGCGCTTGAGTTCGGCCGACCAGACCTGCGGTGGGACCAGTTCCGTCACGAACCTGTGCGTCGCGACGAAATCGCCGAGCAGGAGCACGATATCGGGACGCAGCGCATTTGAGGCGTCCACGATCTCACGAATTCGCTCAACGCCCATATTGGGGCCGCCAGCATGCAGATCCGCTATGACGGAGATGGACAGGCGCTGTCCCGCCGGCCAGTTGCGCGGCTTGAGCTTGTAGCGCGTTATATCCAGCATCGACGCCGCCTCGACGCCAGCATAGCCCGCGAATGCAGGCCCCGTCAGTGCCGCGACGCCGAGGCCGCCCAGGATCAGCGAGCGCCGGCTGATCGACAGGGACGACTTTCGGGGCTGCTCGATGGGGGTCAGATCGGCAGGACGGACGGGTTTCATGTCACGGTATTTACGCGGGGGGCGGTGAAAGGAGCGTTGATGCGATCGGAGAAACGCTGCGGCATATCGTTTGATCGCGGCTAGGGCGCCTCTTCTGGCCTCGGACGGGGCAACGGAACCTCGCCGGCAGGATCGAGCACGTTCCACTGGCACAGGCGATAGCCGCCCCTTCTCTGGGCAAGATCCACGTGAATATGGGTTTCGTGATGGCCGTCTGAACCGGGGCCAAGAACCGTGGTGAATCGGGCGCAGACCGATTTGCGGACCGCTTCCCGGAACTCGCGGGCCAATTTGCGGTCGGTGAAGTCGGCAAAACGGCCATTGGCGAGGTGCACGCCGCGGACATCGATCGCATTCGCCAGCCCGTGCTCGCTGATCTTCGCGCCTGCGACCCGGTTCCGCCCGCGGCAGTCATACGACGCATAATTGTCGAGTGCGCGCGGCGCGGAGCCGAACTGGCCGGTCATCTCGGTCAGGTCCTCGCGGACCCATGTCGCCAACGCTTCGGCCATCGAGCAGCGGATGGTGGCCGGCGGGCTGACGACCACGCGTGACTTGTCGGGCTGGATGATCGCCTCGAGCTTCACGACATCGCTCGCGCCGCAATCGCCAGGTCCACCGAAGGACGGCAGCGGCTGGATGACTGCGATCTTGTCCGCGACGCGGATCTGGCAGGCGGACGGCTCAGCCGGTTTGGCCCTTACCGTCTCGCTCGCCACTTCCGGGTCGGGCTCCGCTGCAAAAACCTCCATCGGCACCGGCGCAATCCGGCGCGGGACGGTGTCCGGCTGTGGCATGGCCGTTGGTGCAACCTCTGACCTTGGCTTTCTGGATTTCGAACCGCTGGGCTTGGCGGCTTCCGCCCTCGATTGATCCGGATTTGCCCTGTCCGATTTGGGCTCTGCCGGCTGTGACTGCGCCGGCTTGGACGGCGCTGCCTTGGTGCGCGAATCCCTGGCCGGCGCAGGCGGGGTCTGTGCCTGCGCCACATGCGCGAGGCCCACCATCGTGATTGTCAGCAAGATCTTGAAGAAACGTCCCACGGCTGCGCATGTCCGGCGCGAATGCGGCTTTTGTGCGGGACCGAAGCTGCAACGACAATTCCTCGTTGTCGCAGCTGTGATAGACATCGGTGCAACGCGAGCTGGGGAAGTCGCAAGCTCTGGAAGTCGAATGTGACGCATGACGTGATTGTGGTCGGGCTCGGCGCGATGGGTAGCGCCGCGCTTTACCATCTGGCGCGCCGGGATGTGCGGGTGCTCGGGATCGAGCGCTTCGAACCCGGGCACGAGCGCGGTTCCTCGCATGGCCGCACGCGGATCATTCGCCACGGCTATTTCGAGCATCCCTCCTACGTACCGCTCGTCCGCCGCGCTGCCGCAATGTGGCGCGAGCTGGAGGCCGCCTCGGGCGGCTCGCTGATGACCGTCACCGGCATTGCGGAGATTGGAAAGCCGGACTCTGTCCTCGTCTCGGGCACGCTCGCCGCCGCGCGCGAACATCGGCTGCCGCATGAAGTCATCTCCGCTCCTGAGCTCACGCGACGCTACCCCGCGTTTCGCCTGCCGTCCGACTACGTCGCGGTCATGCAGCCCGATGCGGGTTTCGTAGAAGCCGAAGCCGGGATCCGTGCGCATCTGCGTCTGGCGGTGGCGGCGGGCGCCGACATGCGGACCAGCGAACCGGTCATCTCTGTCGAACAGATTGGCGAGCGCGTCCGCGTCAGGACCGAGCGCAAGATCTATGAAGCGGGCGTTGTCATCGTTGCGGCCGGCGCCTGGGCCACGTCGCTCGTTCCCGAACTCAGCCTGCCGCTCGTGGTGACGCGGCAGGTCCTGCTTTGGGTTCGACCGGACCAGCCGGAGTTGTTCAGGACCGGATGGTTCCCGGTTTTCATGATCGAAAGCGAAGTCGGCATCCATTACGGCTTCCCGATGCTCGACGATGGCCTGCTGAAGATCGCGAAACATCACCACGACCGGGAGGTCGTCGACCCGGATAGCTACGACCGGACAGTGAGCGCGGCGGATGAAGAGACCATCACCGGCCCATTGTTCAGGATGCTGCCGGCGGCGTCCGGTCCGGTCATGGCGGCAAAGACCTGCCTCTACACGATGGCGCCGGACGAGGACTTCGTCATCGACCGCGTGCCGGGACGCGAGCGCATTGTCATCGCCTCGCCCTGCTCCGGCCACGGGTTCAAGTTTGCGCCAGCGATCGGCCAGGCGCTCGCCGACCTCGCGCTGACCGGGCGGACGGCAGTCGATCTTCGCCGGTTCCGGCTGTCGCGGTTCGCCAGGTCGGCAGGCTAGTGGTCCGATTCAAACATTCGCATCCCTTCTCGGCAGGCTCCTTTGCGAATGTTTGAATCAAAGGACCACTAGCAAATATTAGATTCTAGTGGAGCTTTGGATTTGACATTCGCTCTGCGAGCCCGCGGCTGGGTGGGTAGTGAATGTCAAATCCGCTCCACTAGAGGCACTTCCCGACACGGGGCAGCGTCAGTAACCTTGGCTCGCTGGAAGGCGACAAAAACAAAATGCCAAGGGAGACACGCTATGCGCGGGCTGATGCAGGATTGGCCGCTTCTGTGCCATCGCATTCTCGATCACGCGGCGACCTTTCATGCCGGCCGGCCGGTCGTATCGCGCCTCGTCGAAGGTCCGATCCATCGCACGACATACGGTGAATTGCGCGGACGCGCGCTGAAGGTTGCGCAGCGGCTGGAGCGGGACGGCGTACGCTTCGGCGACCGGGTCGCGACTCTGGCGTGGAATACGTTCCGGCACGTCGAGTGCTGGTACGGCATCATGGGCATCGGGGCGGTCTATCACACGGTGAACCCGCGCCTGTTCCCCGAGCAGATCGCGTGGATCGTCAATCACGCCGAAGACCGCGTGATGATCACGGACCTCACCTTCGTTCCATTGCTCGAAAAGCTCGCGGACAAGCTTCCTTCGATCGAACGCTACGTCGTCCTCACCGACGCTGCGCATATGCCCGCCACGTCGCTGAGGAATGCCATGCCTTACGAGGAATGGCTCGCCGAAGCCGACGGCGATTTTGCCTGGAAAAGCTTCGACGAGAACAGCGCGGCCGGCATGTGCTACACCTCCGGCACCACCGGTCATCCGAAGGGCGTCCTTTATTCGCATCGCTCGAATGTGCTGCATTCGATGATGGCGAGCATGGGCGACGCCATGGGCGTGTCGTCGCGCGATGTCATCATGCCGGTCGTGCCGATGTTCCACGCCAATTGCTGGGGGCTTGCACTGACTGCGCCGATGAACGGCGCTGCGCTGGTCATGCCGGGCATGAAGATGGATGGCGCCTCGATCTACGAACTGCTCGACACGTATCGCGTGACCTGCACCGCGGCGGTGCCGACCATCTGGATGATGCTGCTTCAGCATCTCGAAGCAACCGGCGCGAAGCTGCCCTATCTCAATCGCGTGGTGATCGGCGGTTCGGCCTGCCCGCGCGCAATGACCGAGACATTCGAACGGGACTACGGCGTCAATGTCATCCACGCCTGGGGTATGACGGAAATGTCGCCGCTCGGCTCGCTCTGCACGATCAAGCCGGATTACGCGGCGCTTGAAGGCGACGCCCTGCTCGACCTGAAGGTGAAGCAGGGCCATCCGCCCTTCGGCGTCGAGATGCGCATCACGGACGACCACGGCGCCGATCAGCCGTGGGACGGAAAAACGTTCGGACGGCTCAAGGTCCGCGGCCCGGCGGTGGCGCGCAGCTATTTCAAGGACGATTCGCCGATCCTGGACGAACAGGATTTTTTCGATACCGGTGACGTCGCGACCCTCGATCCACACGGCTACATGCAGATCACTGACCGTTCCAAGGACGTGATCAAGTCCGGCGGCGAATGGATATCCTCGATCGATCTGGAAAACCTTGCCGTCGGCCATCCCAAGGTTGCGGAAGCGGCGGTGATCGGAGTGCCTCACCCGAAATGGGGCGAGAGGCCGCTCCTGATCGTCGTGCAGAAGAAAGATACCCAAGCTGACAAGGAGGAGTTGCTCACGTTCATGCGCGGCAAGGTCGCCGACTGGTGGCTGCCGGATGACGTGGCGTTCGTGGACGAGATTCCGCATACCGCGACCGGGAAGATCCAAAAAACGGCATTGCGCGAACGCTTCAAGGGCTACATCCTGCCGGGAATCGTGGCCGCGGAGTGAGACATGGCGTCGGCAGAGACCGGCTCGATTGCCGCTGCGGCAAGCAGTGCGGCGCGTCACGCGCGCTTCATCGGTCCGTCGAAAGAGTATTGGCGGATCGCCGTGCGCGGCGCTGTCCTGTTGATGGCCACGCTCGGCCTCTACCGGTTCTGGCTGGCGACCGATATCCGCCGCTTCCTGTGGGCCAATACCGAGATAGGCGGCGAGTCGCTCGAATATTCCGGAACCGCGCTTGAGCTGCTGCAGGGCTTCCTGTTCGCCGTCGCGCTGGTGCTGCCGGTCTACACGGCCTTCACCATCACGGTGCTCGATCTCGGCGCCTTCGGCAGCTTTCTCTCGACCTCGGCCGTCCTGCTGCTCGTCTTCATGAGCCAGTACGGCATCTTTCTCGCGCGGCGCTATCGCCTGACCCGCACGGTGTTCCGCGGCTTGCGCTTTCATCAATCGGGCAGCGGCATCCTGTACTCGATCTGCGCGGTCTGGTGGTGGGGCTGGACCGTCCTTACGCTGGGCTTCGCCTATCCGTTCACGCGCGCGGCGCTCGAACGCTTCAAGATGAAACATACCTGGTACGGCGATCTGCAGGGACGTTTCGAGGGATCGGGCTGGCGTCTGTTCATCCGCGGCTTCCTGATGTGGCTGCTGGTGCTCGTTCCGTTGCTGGCAACAGCCGGCGCGCTGCTGTCGATCAACTGGTCCGCGGTGATGACGGCCCTGCGCGGCGGCGGTGACGTGGTCCAGCGTGTCGAAAAGGCAAGTCCCGGCTTCCTCGGCCAACTGGGATTCGGGATCGTTGCCTTCGCGGTGACACTCGCGATGGTCGCACTGCTGTTGCCGGCCTTCCACGCGATGGTGATGCGCTGGTGGATCGGCGGAATCCGGTTCGGCACCATCGTCGTGACCTCCCATTTGCGCACCCGCGACGTGTATTTCGCGTACCTGCGCTTCATCGGCCTGCTGATCGCATTCATCATCGTGCTGATGATCGGCGTGTTTTTCGGCCTGGTCTTTCTCGGGGCATTCACGCAGGACGGCTCGCTCCTGTCGGAATTCCTCACGGTGGCGATGATGGTCGGCACCTATGTGGTCTTCATGCTCGGGCTGATCACGCTTTACAACGCGGTGGTCACGCTGTCGGTCTGGCGACTCACCGCAAACTCGATCGAATTGTCGGACCCGCAGGCAATCGGCCGGGTGAAAGCGGCCGGTGAAGCAAGCTCGCCCCTCGGCGAAGGGATCGCGGACGTGCTCAATCTCGGTGGCATATGACGGGCCTCATCGACGTTGGCCGCACGAGCGACGCCGTCTATTTCGACGGCGCGACCTCGGCGCATCACGACGTGACGCTGGAGCTGAACGATTACGCCGTGGTGATCTTCGATCTCACCGGCGAGCTGATCGACCAATGGCCCTATCTACGCCTGAAACACCTGTCCGCGCCGGCGCATGTCTTCCGCATCGGTCTGCGCAAGTCTGACAATCTCGCCCGGCTGGAGATCACCGATCAGGACATGGCACACGCCATCGACGTCGCCTGCCCGGACATCGACCGAACCGGCGCAAGCGCGAGCAAGGCCAGGCGTCGCGCGATCGCGCTCAGCTTCCTTGCCGCGGTGTCGCTGTTTGCTGTTGCGTTCTATGGCGTCCCGGTGCTCGCGGACCGTCTCGCACAATATGTTCCGCTGGGCATCGAGCGCCGCCTGGGCAGCGCCGCAGACATGCAGGTGCGCGCGATGCTCGACAAGGGCCCGCGCGAGCGTCCCTTCGAATGCGGCGAAGCGGCCACTGAGCAGACTGGCCGCGCGGCGTTTCAGAAGCTGATGGCGCGGCTGCAGGCGGCTGGCGACCTCAAGCTGCCGCTGCGGGCGGCGGTGATCCGGCGGGAGGAAGCCAATGCCATCGCACTGCCCGGCGGCCACGTCTACGTGTTCAAGGGCCTCATCGATCAGGCGGAGAACATCGATGAGGTCGCCGGCGTCATCGCCCATGAGCTCGGCCACGTCGCCAACCGGGACGGCACCCGCGCGATCATGCAGGCCACCGGGCTGTCGCTGATTTTCGGTATACTCCTCGGCGATTTCGTCGGCGGAGGCGCCGTGGTTCTGGCGAGCGAATCGCTGCTCAAATCCGCCTATTCGCGCGAGGCCGAGAGCCGGGCCGACGACTACGCTGTCCGCACCATGCAGCAGGCGGGCGGCGACCCGCGTTCGCTGGCGCGGTTTCTTGGCCGAATCGCCGGGAAAGCGCGCACCAGATCGATTTTCGTCGACCATCCGGCGACACCGGACCGCGTCTCGCGTATCAATGCCATCGCGCCGCCTCAAAGTGCTGGCGCAACCCTTCTTGACGCGGCCGAGTGGAGAGCCTTGAAACGCATCTGCGCGGGATATCCGTAGAACTTCCCCGCGCTGGGCATGGACGATCATGGTACGCCGCCGGCTTCCCGACGAACCGAACTCAAAGCTCGCGATCTGGTCGCGGCGGCTGGCGCTGTTCGCGGTGGCGGCAGCGCTGATTGCGATCATTGTCGTTCGCGCGGGCCTGATCGAGGCGCTCCCGGGCATGGCCGCTCTCGGTGGCGCGCTGGCCTTTGCCGGGCTCGCCATCCTGCTGGCGCTGGGTTCATTCGTGACAATCTGGCGGCAAGGCCTTGGCGGCCTCGGTTACGCGGTCACCGCGCTGTTCATCGGCGGTTTGCTCCTCAGCTACCCCGCTTATCTCGGCTACAAGGCCTACAAGCTGCCGCCGATCTACGACATCACCACCGACGTGCTCGACCCGCCGGGCTTCGATGCCGTCCGACGTCTGCGTTCACGCAACACCAATCCGGCTCAATATGCCGGTCTTTATGCCGCCGAGCAGCAGCGCGAAGGCTATCCGAATATCGCGCCTCTGGAATTGTCGGTGCCGCCGAAGACCGCTTACGACCACGCGCTGGCGCTCGTGAACAAGCGGCGCTGGCTTGTGCTGGACGCTCGCGAACCGCAACCCAAGCGACGCGATGGCCGCATCGAAGCGGTTGCCCGCAGTCCGATCATGGGTTTCCGCGAAGACCTCGTGATCCGTATCCGGGGGACGGACGAAGAGTCACGCGTCGATATGCGTTCCTCGTCGCGCTATGGCTTTCACGACCTCGGCAGCAATGCGTCGCGCATCAGTGCTTTTCTCGAAGCCCTCGAGGACAACATCGACGTGGCACTCGAGCGCGAGGAGCGCCGCCGCCCTGCGCCGAAAAAGGCGCCCCCGCCCAAGACGAAGGGCTCACAGGGGACACCTCAGGCCAAGCGGTAGTACCCCGCGATCGAGGGCGGCCCCTCGGTCAGGACCTTTCCGCGCGCGACCAGATCTTCCAGATGCGCCAGCACGGATAATCCCGCGGCACCGACCAGGCGCGGATCGATCCCGATATAGATCGCGCGCACAAGCGTCGGGATATCGGCCGCACCCTTCGCCAGCCTGTGCAGGATCGACTCCTCCCGGCCGAGCCGATGGCGGATATAGCTCTGCACGAAGCGCGGCGCTTCGCGAATGAGGTTGCCGTGGCCGGGGAAATAGACCGTCTCCTGCCGCTCGGCGAGCTTGTAGAGCGAGGTCATGTAATCGCTCATCGCGCCATCCGGCGGCGCGACGATCGAGGTCGACCAGCCCATCACGTGGTCGCCGGAAAACAATGCATTCGTTTCCTTCAGCGCATACGCCATGTGGTTGGCGCAATGGCCGGGCGTCGCGACTGCCTCCAGCGTCCAGCCTGCGCCGGAGATCAAGTCGCTATCGGCGAGCTTGTGATCGGGGCGGAAATCCATGTCGCCCGCGGCATCGAGCGGGTTGATCTCGCCGATATGCAACGAACGCGACGCACGATGCGGCCCTTCCCCATAGGTCTTCGCCCCCGTTGCCGCTTTCAGCGCCGCAGCCCCTGGCGAATGGTCGCGATGGGTATGCGTCAGCACGATGTGGGTGACGGTTTCGCCGCGAAGGGCATCGAGCAGTGCCCGCACATGCCCCTCGTCCTCCGGTCCCGGATCGATCACGGCGACCTTGCCGCTTCCGACGACGTAGGTGACGGTCCCCTTGAAGGTGAACGGGCCGCTATTGCCGACGCAGATCGCCCGCACCATCGGCGCGATCTCCTTCATCACACCGGGCTCGAGGTCGAAGCTCTTGTCGAAAGGAATGTCGTCGTCGGCCATCCGCGTCCGCTTGCGAAGCTGTTGTGGGATCTGAGTCCCGTCACCTGAGACCGGGCATCGGGGATTTGATCGGCATTTTAATCACACACGACGCAATGAAGGCAAAAACCATTCAAGAATTACCGCTATGCTCCCGGCAAATACCGACACAGTTTGAGTACGGCGGACGAAAATGTCTGAGACCCCTTCCCTTATCCAGGAGCTTGAACAGGCGATTGCAGCCGGATCACCGGCCATGCGGCTCAATACCTTGACCCGCATTACCGACCTGTTTCTTGCCGGTTCGGGAGGGCACACCGACGAACAACTTGCGCTGTTCGATGATATCCTGATGGTGCTCGTCGAAACGATCGAGGTGAACGCCAAGGCGCAGTTGTCCCGCCGCCTCGCCAATCGTTCCGATGCGCCGCCGAAAGTGGTGCGGACCCTCGCCTTCGACGATGCCATCATCGTCGCCGCGCCGGTCCTGATGCATTCCGAACGCCTGACCGACAACGACCTCGTTGAGAATGCCAGCACCAAGAGCCAGGATCACCTGCAGGCCATCACGCAGCGGCGGACGCTGAGCGAGGCCGTCACCGACGCTCTGGTCGATCGCGGCAACAGTCGCGTGATCCAGCTCGTGGCGCAGAATGCCGGCGCGCGTTTCTCCGACAGCGGTTTCGGCAAACTGGTCACCAAGGCAGCAGGCGACGAAGGCCTCACCCGCTATGTCGGCTCGCGCCGCGATATCCCGCGACATCATTTCGTCAAGCTCCTGGAAACCGCATCTGCGGAAGTGCGCGCGCGACTGGCCGCAGCCAATCCGCATCTCAGCGACGTGATCGATTCGACCGTCTCCGACGTCTCCTCGTCGATCAGCGACGACGTGCGCAACACGTCGCGCGATCACGCGCGTGCCATCGCGCGGATCAAGCGTCTGCATCGGACGGGACAGTTCAGCGAAGCCGATCTGCATGCCTATGCCAGCGCGAACGACTTCGAGCGGACCGCCGTTGCGCTTGCCGCACTCGGCGAGTTTCCGATGGACCTTGTCGAGCGCGCGCTGCTCGACAAGTCCACCGACCAGATCATCATCCTCACCCGCGCCGCGAAATGCTGCCGGACCACGGTCCGCGCCGTGCTGACGATGCGCGCCGCCGACCGCAGACTGTCGCCGATGGACCTCGCCGATGCGCTCGCGGCATTCGACCGGCTGCAACTGAGCACGGCGCGCAGCGCGCTCGAATTCTATCGTCTCCGCCGGCAGAGCGACGAGAAAGCGCACGTCCCGACCGACATGGCGCTGGAATGGTACGTGCAATCCATTCCGGAGCCGCGGCAGGCGGGGGGCTGAGAGCTCTCGCACTCAACCGCGTCCGCGAGCGTTACATAGCGCCGCGCTATCGGCACAATCGTCCGACGGCATTTCAACGCGGAACCACCGCGCATTACGTCCCTTCCATGCTCGCACCCGGGCTGGGAGCGCGCCATCGGGTGCGGCTAGTGAATTTCCGGCTCCGGCGTCTTCGCGCCCGCGAGCAGGAAGTCGAAATCGCAGCCGTCATCGGCCTGTCCGATATGTTCGGCGAACATCGCGCCGTAACCGCGCTGGTAATGCGGTTTCGGCGGCACCCACGCGGCCTTGCGGCGCGCCAGCTCCTCGTCGCTGACATGCAGGTGGATGCGCCGGTTCTTCACATCGACCTCGATCTCGTCCCCGGTCTGCACGAAGGCAAGCGGTCCGCCGACGAAGCTTTCCGGTGCGACATGCAGGATGCACGCGCCGTAGCTCGTGCCGCTCATGCGCGCATCCGATATGCGCAGCATGTCGCGCACGCCTTGCTTCACCAGCTTCTTCGGAATCGGCAGCATGCCCCATTCCGGCATGCCCGGCCCGCCCTTCGGCCCGGCATTCTTCAGGACGAGGATATGGTCCGGCGTCACGTCGAGGTCGTCGCGCTCGATCTCGCGCGCCATGTGGTTGTAATCCTCGAACGCGATCACCTTGCCGCGGTGCTGCGTGAGCCTCTGCTCGGCGGCCGACGGCTTCATCACGCAGCCGCGCGGCGCGAGATTGCCCTTCAGCACCGCGGTCGCGCCGCCCTCGTAGATCGGGTCGGACAGCGGATGAATCACTTCAGGCAAATGCACCCTCGCTCCGGCGATGTTCTCGCCAACGGTCTTGCCGGTAACCGTCATGCATGACAGGTCGAGCAAATGGCGCAGTTCGGCCATCAATCCGCGAAGTCCGCCGGCATAGTAGAAATCCTCCATCAGGAATTTTCCGGACGGCGTGATGTTTGCGACCACTGGCACTTCGCGCGAGATCTGGTCGAACCGGTCCATATCCAGCGGAATGCCGGCGCGCCTTGCCATCGCCACCACATGCACGATCGCATTGGTCGAACCGCCAAGCGCCATGTGGACCTTGATCGCATTGTCGAAGGCGGCGGGCGTGAGAATCTTTGCCGGCGTGAGGTCCTCCCACACCATGTCAACGATGCGGCGCCCTGCGCCCGAACACATCCGCGGATGGCTGGAATCCGCCGCCGGGATCGACGATGCCCCCGGCAACGCGAGGCCCATCGCTTCGGCGATCGACATCATGGTCGCTGCCGTACCCATCACCATGCAGGTCCCGAACGAGCGCGCGATGCCGCCCTCGATCTCGTTCCAGTCGTCGTCGGTGATGTTTCCGGCACGCTTCTCGTCCCAGTATTTCCAGACGTCCGAGCCCGAGCCGAGCTTCTGGCCGCGCCAGTTGCCGCGCAGCATCGGGCCGGCCGGTATGTAGATTGACGGGATGCCCATCGAGATCGCACCCATGATCAGCGCAGGCGTGGTCTTGTCGCAGCCGCCCATGAGCACCGCGCCGTCGATCGGATGCGAGCGAAGAAGTTCCTCGGTCTCCATCGCGAGGAAATTGCGATAAAGCATCGTGGTCGGCTTGATGAATGGTTCCGAGAGCGACATCGCCGGCAACTCGACCGGAAAGCCGCCCGCCTCCCACACGCCGCGCTTCACATCGTCGGCGCGCGAACGCAGATGCGCATGGCACGCGTTCAGGTCGCTCCAGGTGTTGATGATGCCGATGACCGGCTTTCCTTCCCAGTCGGCCTTGTCGTAGCCGAACTGGCGCAATCGCGAACGATGACCGAACGAACGCAGGTCGTTGACTCCGAGCCAGCGATGGCTGCGGAGATTTTCGGGCCGTTTCTGTTTCATTTGCGAGGAGTTTGCTGTGTGCGAGGAACTTGCTTGGCTGATGCCGCGTCTGCGGGCTACCGGTCATCGCCGGCGTCGACAGGATTGCGCCAGATTGACGGTCGCCGCAACCGTCAGACAAACGGTGGGCGCCATTCGCGCCCGCCGTCCATTGTGTCGCTCGATCCGCTGATCATTCGACCGACAGATTGGCCTCCGTCACCACCTTCTCCCACTTTGCTGTCTCGGAGGCGACGATCTTGCCGAAATCCTCCGGCGTGCCGGCAATGGGAATTCCACCCAGCGCTTTTACCTTCGCGAGAATTTCAGGATCCTTCAGCGCGAGATTCACCTCGCGATTCAGAATCTCGATGATCGCCCGCGGCGTACCCTTCGGCACACTCAGACCGAAAAACGCGCTGGCCTCATAACCTGGCACCGTCTCGCCCACCGTCGGCACATCCGGCAATTCGGGCGAGCGAGCCGCCGTGGTGACGCCGAGCGGCCGCAGGGTGCCGGCCTTGATATGCTGCATCGACGGCGGGAGGTTGTCGAACATCACATGCACCTGACCCGCAAGCAGATCGGTGAGCGCCGGCGCCGATCCGCGATACGGCACATGCGTCATCTTCACGCCGGTCATCGACATGAAGAGCATACCGGAGAGATGGATCGACGTCCCGTTGCCGGACGACGCCATGTTGACCTTTCCGGGATTGGCTTTCGCGTAAGCGATGAACTCGCCGACCGTCTTCGCCGGGACCGACGGATGCACCTCCATCACGTTCGGCACGCGCGCGAAGCCTGCCACCGGATCGGTGTCCTTGAGGAAATTGAACGTGAGCTTCTTGTAGAGCGACGCATTCACCGCGTTGGCGGGATTTGTCAGGATGATCGTGTAGCCGTCCGCGGGCGACTTGATCACCGCTTCGGTCGCGAGATTGTTGCCGGCGCCCGGCTTGTTCTCGATGATGAATTGCTGGCCCAGCCGCTTCGACATCCAGTCGCCGAACAGCCGTGCGAGAATGTCCGTTGCCCCTCCGGGCGGATAACCGACGACAATGCGTGGGTTGCGGTTCGGATAGTTACCGGTCTGGGCATCTGCCGGAACGGCCGGCAGCAACAACAGTCCAACAACAAGCCAGGCGTGGCGCACGCGCAAATCCATGGTGTCTCCGTCCCTTGTGATCCCTGCTTCGAGGCAGGATTGATGTTGTGGCGCCGAGGATAGGGGGCTGGTTGCAATCCGACAATATGCCCGCAGGCGAATAGGTAGGCGTGAGCAGGACAAACGATGACAGTTCAGTCCCCGATATTGGGCGGCAGCCGGATGAGAAACTCGGTGCCTTTCTCCAGCCGCACGATCTCGACCGACCCGCCGAGCTGCTTTGCGGTCCCCTGGATCACCTTGATTCCGAGCGACTTCGATCTGGACGGATCGAAATTGGGCGGCAGGCCCTTGCCCCGATCGGAGAACTTCAATTCGTACGACCCGTTGGCCGCCTTCTTCAGACTGACGAAAATCGGACCGGTCTCGTCAGCCGCATAAGCATGCTTCAGCACGTTGGTAATCAGCTCATGCGTCAGCACGGCGAGTGCGACCGCCTTGCTGCCGGAGAGTTGCAACGGCTCGGCATCGACCTCGATGCGATGCCGGTATCCGCCATAGGCATTCTGGCTATCCTCACAAAGCTTCTTCAGGAATTCGGCAAACTCCACCCGCCCCGCATGATCCGCCTGGTAAAGCTGACGGTAGACCGCCCCGATCGAGATGACGCGATCGCGCGCACGCGCCAGCTGGTCGCGCGCGTCGGGATCGGCGGTATGCCGGCGCTGCAGGTCGAGCACGCTCGACAGCAGATTGAGACTGTTCATCACGCGATGCTGCAACTCGCGCAGAAGGAATGTCTTCTGCTCGAGCAATCCGTTGATGGAATCCGACATGCGCGACAACGCGGCGCTGAGCTGCCCAAGATCGCTTCGCGGATCGAGGTTCGGGAATTTCACGTCGATATCGCCGCGCTCACGACGATTGACCACCGCGACAATCGCCTTCACCGGGCGACGGATCAGCTCATTCGCCGCCCACATCATGCCGGTGACCGCGAGAATCACGGCCGCGAGCCCGAACAGGATGCTGCGCCGTGCGGTGTCGCGAACCTCGGCGAGAGCGATATCGCGGCCAACGCTGACTGCGGTGATCAGTCCGCTCGGCGTCTCCTCCAGCGGAGAAAAGCCGACTATCTGCGGGCGACCGTGTGCATCCGTCGCCTGTGTGACGCCGCCCCTGGTGATGCGCACTGTCGGATAGACGGCTTTCGCGATCTCGCGCGCGTCTTCCTCCCCCGTCTGCGGGATGGTGAACACCAGGCTCCCGTTCCGATCCATCACGGTTACGCGATGGTTCGTGCGCCAGGGCCGCGAGGACAAATCCTGCGCGAGCCGTTCCGGATTGAGGATCAGGACGATGACACCGCGGTTGACGCCGTCGCCCTTGTTGAGGGGCATCGAGATATGGATCGAGGTCGAGCGCGTGACACGGCCCTGCACCAGCGTACCGATGGTGAGTTCGCCGGTCTTGATCGGTCCATCGAAATACAGACGGTCACGCACGTCGAGTGTCGGCGGGATCTCGATCGTGGAACAGATGAACTTGCCGTTCTCGTCGATCACCGCGGCTTCGCGATAGATCGCAAGTCCTGCGATCACTGCCTTGAAATATGACACGCACTCCGCGACGTTGTCCGGCACCGCCGGATGACGGCCCATCGCGATCATGAGCTGGCGGCTGCCTTCCACGATCTGCGCGAGTTCGGCAGCGACAAGGCGCGCCGCCGCCAGCACCTCCTCACGCGAATCCCGCTCCAGGAAATATTGCCAGCGCAGCGTGTTGTAAGCCGTGATCGCGAGCGGCGGCACAAGCGCGACCAACATCAGGATTGCCAGCCGGTAGCGCAGACTCATACGAGGCCCACCATTCCGCCGCCGTAAGGAGCCTAGCAGAACTCGCGTGAAACTTTGCTATCCGCGATATTGCCGCACCGCGCCATAACCCTTCACAATACCGTATCGTCTCAAATTTTCATGTTTTCGGGTTGTTTCAACTTTGCGCGGTCGCGCCATCGCCTACGGCACGAGCACGGCTGCGCCAGCGAAGCGTCCCGCTCTCAGATCCGCGAGCGCCTCGTTGGCGCGCGCCAGCGGATAAACCGTCGTCGTGGTTCTGACGCCCGCCTGTGGTGCAATCGACAGAAACTCCACCGCATCGCGCCGCGTCAGATTGGCAACGGAGACGATCTGCCGCTCCTCCCACAACAGGCGATACGAAAATTGCGGGATGTCGCTCATATGGATTCCGCCGCACACGACACGGCCACCTTTGCGGACGGCTTTCAGCGCCAGCGGCACCATCGATCCGACCGGCGCGAAGATGATCGCGGCGTCGAGCGGCTCCGGCGGCAATTCTTCGGACGCGCCGGCCCAACGCGCGCCGAGGGACAGAGCGTGCGACTGCGCCATCACATCGCCCTTGCGCGTGAAGGCATAGACCTCGCGACCCTGCCAGCGGCAGACCTGCGCGAGGATGTGCGCCGCGGCGCCGAAGCCGTAAAGGCCAATCCGGCGTCCCTCTCCGGCCATGCGGAGCGAGCGCCAGCCGATCAACCCCGCGCACATCAGCGGCGCCGCCGCGGCCGGATCGCCGAAACC
>NZ_DATMRV010000263.1:0-19297 GCF_035565795.1 Pseudorhodoplanes sp. | reverse complement strand
ACCGACGGCGACAATACCGAGAACCGGTGGTCGACGAGCCAGACCAGCATCGATGCCCGGACCAAGATCGCCTGCACCAACGCCAAGACTGCCAATATCAAGCTATACACCGTGCGGGTGATCAACGGAAACGCGTCGCTGCTGCAGGAATGCGCCAGCAAGTCCGACATGTATTACAATGTTCAGAGCGCCTCGCAGCTGGCCACGGTGTTCGCGACGATCGCACAGAACCTCGCCAATCTCCGGATCGCAAAATAGGACGGATCGTTCCCGGCGACCCGCTGTCCCGCGGCACCGCCCTCCACGGTATCGAAGATACCTGCCCGGACCGGTCGCGTTTGACCGAAAGCGTTTACGAATTGTAACCACTTTTTTGAGTCGCATTTTACAGGGCTTTCAGCCGGCGCGTTTACACCCGAGGCAACGACAAAGATCGGGTGGCGCCATGAAACGCGAATATGTCCGTCAATGCCTTGTGCGCGGCCGGCAGATGCTGCGCGACCGGAACGGCAATGTCACAATGACATTCGCCCTTGCCCTCATCCCTTTGATCGGCGCCATCGGCTCGGCCGTCGACTACAGCCGCGCCAACTCCGCCCGCACGGCAATGCAGGCCTCGCTCGACGCGGCCGGCCTCGCCCTGTCAAAGGAGGCGCAGTCGCTGACGCAGGCCCAGCTCGAGGCCAAGGCAATCGCGCTGTTCAAGGCCAATTACAATCGGCCCGAAACCAAAGACGTCACGGTCACTTCGGTCTTCTCGACCCCGCAGGCCGGAAGCTTTCAGCTCAACATCTCCGCATCCGGCAAGATCGACACGACATTCACCGCGATGTGGCAGCCCGACATGTCCATCAGCGCCAAGTCGCAGATCGTGTGGGGCATGAAGCGGCTCGAGCTCGTCCTGGCGCTCGACAATACCGGTTCGATGTCGTCGTCCAACAAGATGACGCAGCTCAAACTTGCCGCCAAGGATCTGCTGAAAACACTGCAGAACGCAGCGAAAAAGCCGGACGACATCAAGGTCGGCATCGTGCCGTTTGCGACCGACGTCAATGTCGGAACCAGCAACAAAAACGCCGCCTGGATCCGCTGGGACGAATGGGAGGCGACGAACGGCACGTGCAGCCGCACGCAGTACACAACGAAGACCAGCTGCGAGAACGCCGGCCGGACATGGACGCCCAGCAGCAAGAATGACTGGAACGGCTGCGTGTGGGATCGCGACCAGAGCTACGATGTCAATAACTCGGCGGCCAGCATCAACCTGAAGGCGACACTCTATTCCGCGCACCAGGCCAGCAACTGTCCGGTCTCCTTGATAACGCTGACCAATGACTGGAGTGCGCTGAACAGCAAAGTCGACTCGATGACGCCGACCGGCAACACCAACGTCACGATCGGACTGCAGATGGCGTTCCAGATGCTGTCGCCGGTCGCGCCGTTCAACGCTGCCGAGCCGAAGGCCGATCTCGAGAAGGTGATCATTCTGCTGACCGACGGCGACAATACCGAGAACCGGTGGTCGACCAGCCAGACCAGCATCGATGCCCGCACCAGGCTCGCCTGCACCAATGTCAGGGCCGCCAATATCAAGGTCTATACGGTGCGCGTGATCAACGGCAACGCATCGCTGCTGGAGCAATGCGCGAGCAAGACCGACATGTATTACAATGTGCAGAATGCGTCGCAGCTCAGCGCCGTGTTCGCCACGATCGCGCAGAACCTCGCCAATCTCCGGCTGGCAAAATAGGCTTGGCGTACAGAACGAAAAAAGCCCGGCCATTGGCCGGGCTTTTTCTATTGACGTATGACGCGGACGATTACTTGCCCGGAGTCATCTTGGCGAGATAGCCCTCGTACGGCTTGTACGCTTCCTTGGCGAGGTCGACGTAAAGTTCGCCGAGCTTGGTCGCCTGTGCGACGAAGCCTTCATAAGCGCTCTTCACGTAGTCCTGCTGGATCTCGACCGCCTTCTCGAGCGACTTCGCGCCGAACAGCTTTTCGACTGCTGCGGTGCCGTCCTCGAAGGCCTTCTTCGAATAGTCCACGCTCTCGACCGCGATCGCCTGCACACCCTTCGAGAGGGTGCTGAGCGCGCTCACGCTGGCGTCGACACTTTCCTTGCCGAATTTCTGAAAGTCTTCGAACGCCTTGGTATCAAAGTGGTTCATGTCATTGCCCTTTGCGCCCGGCCGCGAGGCCGATTTCCATCGGCCAATATCGACCGTCCCAAGACAACTTATGTTGCACCGCACAAAAATGCAAGAGGACATTTCGCACCGCAACCAAAATCATTAACCATCAGATTTTATTTACTTTTTAGAAACGCCACGCTCCTACCTTGATTGACTGTGGATTATCGGCGGCGCCTGGCGTGCTGCCGGGATCGTTCGACCGCCCTTGGGGGAAGTCATATCGGGCGCGCTCAGCGCCAAAGCGAGCGGGAACGGGTTGACCATGTTTCGCGTATCGACCGGAGCCTCGCTGGGGCTGCGTTGCGGTGTCGTTGTGCTGGCCTGCGCCGTCGCGGTCCTCTCCTTGTCGACGACCGAAGCCGACGCACGCGGCAAACGAAAGTTCTTCAAGCGCAGTACGTCCGAGGCGACCTCGACGTCCGATGCGCGCTATGCGGACATTGTCGTCGATGCCAATACCGGCGATGTCCTGCATGCGACGAATGCGGACTCGATCCGCCATCCAGCGTCGCTCACCAAGATCATGACGCTTTATCTGCTGTTCGAGCAGCTCGAAGCCGGGCGCATCAAGCTGGACTCGCAGATGGAGGTTTCGGATCGCGCTGCGAGTCAGGCGCCGACCAAGCTCGGCGTGCGCCCCGGCCAGACGCTCATGGTCGAGGATGCGATCAAGGCGCTCGTCACCAAGTCCGCAAACGATGCGGCCGTGGTTATTTCCGAGCACCTCGCGGGCTCCGAAGAGGAATTCGCAAAGCTCATGACGCGCAAGGCGCGTGCGCTGCGGATGTCCCGCACGGTTTATCGCAACGCGTCGGGATTGCCCGATCCCGGTCAGGTCACCACCGCACGCGATCAGGCGCTGCTCGGGCTGGCAATCCAGGACCGCTTCCCGCGCTATTACCGCTATTTCGCGACGCAGAGCTTCGTGTATCGCGGCGTCCGCATGGCTAACCACAACCGGCTGCTTGGCCGCGTTCCGGGCGTCCACGGTATCAAGACCGGCTATATCCGCGCCTCGGGTTTCAATCTGGTCAGCGCGGTCGAACGTAACGATCGCCGGATCGTCGCGGTCGTGCTCGGCGGCGCATCGGCCGGCGCCCGCGATGCGAAGATGCGCACGCTGATCGATCAGAAGATCACCCTCGCCTCCGTGAAGCGCACCGCACCGAAGATCGTCGAGATCGCCGACGCATCGCCTGCTCCGGCACCATCGGCGATTTACGGAGCGCCGTTCCCGAAGCCGGAAGGCCAGCCGCCGGTTCGCACCGAGGCCCCGACTCGCGCCGAGGTCCCTGCGCGGACCGAAGCTCCAATACGTGTCGCAGCCGTGGCTCCGAGCCGAACGGCTGCGCCATCGGCAAAGCCTGACCTTCGCGCCCCCGAAGTTCGTGCGGTGCCCGAGCAACCGGCGCCGGGCTCGACCGAACCGATCCGGCCTCATCTCGTGAAGACCCTCTCGGTCAAGGCAGCACCGACCAGGACCGTCGCTTCGATGTCCATGCTCGCACCCGAGCCGATGGCTTCGCGCGACGCACTCCCGTCCGCCCCGTCCGCGCCTGCGTACCAACCGGAAGCGCGAACCCAGGCACCCACGCGGTCGGTTTCCGACACGCTTCCGCCGCCGCCCCCAGGCGCCCGGCCGGGTGTCCTCGGCGTGCTGAGCTCCAAGGATGTGGCACAGCCGCCGGTCCAGCGGACGGTCACCGCATCGATCGCGCCCGTCGCCCCGGCTCCGGCCGTCCGCGATACCGCACCGATATCACCCCCGGCACCGCAGGTTGCCGAGCGCAAGCCGCGGGCCAGCGGCTGGATCATCCAGGTTGGCGCATTCGAAGATCGCGACGAAGCCCGTGAGAAACTCGCCGACGCAAAAAGCAAGGCCGGTAACCTTCTGAAAGGAGCTGAGCCTTATACTGAGGTCTTCTCGAAGGGAGAGAAGCGCTATTTCCGCGCGCGGTTTGCGGGATTGAACGAAAGCGCAGCCGATCAGGCCTGCAAGGAGCTGAAGCGAAGCAAGATCGCCTGCTTCGCTTCCAGGAACTGATCGCTGGTTGCTCGAGCGTGTCGTTGCGTTGAGTGAGGGACTACCGATGGCGTTTGAGAAGAAGATCCTTGGCCTGATTGACCCGCGCCGCGAGATACGTCGAGCCCCCCTGATCGGGATGGAGTTTCTTCATCAGCGCACGATGCGCACGTCCGATATCGGCGGCGCTCGCTCCCGGCTCAACGCCAAGGATCTGATAAGCCTCCTCTTCCGTCATTTTTCCGCTGTTGACGTCACTCGCCCCCGCTGCCGCACCCGCATTCGCGTGTTCACGCCAGCTGGGCTCCCGGCGGTCAAGATACGCCATCAATAGCGCGCGGCTTTCCTCGTCGACTTCCGGCAGGAGCGACATCAACGCCTGCACGTCGAGTGCATCGAGCGTGACACCTTCCATGCGCCCCTTCAGGATCCGTCCGCGCATCGCGCCGGTATCGTGATCAAGCTCCATCTCGACGAAGTCGGAACGGACCTGCGAGGTCTGTCCGGTGCTCTTGTTCATGCGCTTGCCAAGGCTCGCCATGCCCGGCACCCATCCGAGCAATGACAAGCCGGCGAAACCGAGCGGCACGGCAAGCCCAACCTGACCGCGCGCAGTCAGGAACGCTGCGCCCGCGAGTGCGGCGATACCACCGCTTTTGCGCAACACCTGCGCAGTCACTTTGGGATCGATGCGCGCGAAGCCGTACAAGGCCCATACCGCCACGAGCAGCACCACCGCGCCAAGAATAATGGGACCCATGATTTGTGTTCGTCCGGATCAAGTCATCTGGCGGAGCAGCTTCTGCGCCCCACCGCTGCGCCGCGCCGAAAGATCGGTCAGCGCTTTCATACCGCCGGCGGCATAGGCCGCGGCGGCCCGCAAGAGTTCACCAAGCTCCTGCGCCGCGCCGGGCGTGAAGCGGGCATAGGCGCCCCGGCTCAGCCGCGCCATTTCGCGAAAGGCATTTTCGGCAATCGGGTCCATGCCCTCCTGGAACATGAAGGCTGGAACCCCGAGCAATCCGAGTTCACCCGCGGCAGCACACACGTCGTCGATCGGCTCTTCCATGGCGTCGCCGACATAGACCAGCGCCTGAATCTTCCGCGCTTCGGATGCCTTGCGGACATGCTTCAGCACCCGGCCGATCTGGGTATGTCCGCCACGGCAATCGATCTTTTCCATGAGCGCGCCGAGCCGCTGCGGCTGCGCCACCCAGTCGGACGCGCGGCATTCGTTCAAGCCGCGGAAGTAGACGAGCTGCACGTCGAGGCCGCCGATCTTGGCCGCTTCCTCGAACATCTGCGCCTGCAGCTGGCAGGCCGCGTCCCAGGTCGGTTGCCGGCTCATGGTCGCATCCAGCGCAAAAGCCAGCCGACCTCGCTGGCCGGCCGTCGCCGCCGGCGCCATCTCGCGAACCTTGCTGAGGAAAGCGTCGATCTCGGCACGCGAGGCAACCGGCTGGGCCGCATCGGTCCGGGTGACGCTCTTGTCTGGCCTGTCCTTGCTCATCCGCTCCCAACGATCCCGCCTGCCGCGCGGCAGCGACTCCTCGTGACGCAATATATATGTCTTCGCTGCCGCCGGGGCGCGCAACATCGCCGCGACATCCGGGCGCGGCGCGGATTGCTTAATGATTTCAGCGTGAAGCCGTGGCTTTTGCTGGTTTGCCAGCCTGCGTCCGGTCCCGGCGCCGGCTGGCAGGAGGCTCAATCGAGCAGGTCGTGCATTTCCAGCGGCTTGTGGCCGGAATTGAACCATTCGGCGCGGGCGGCCGCACGGCGGCGGCCTTTCTCGTCGATCGGCAACATCAGCGCCCGCAGCAGCGCGTTCACCTCTTCGCGGGCGGTCACGTGCGACATGTTCGGACGCATGCCGAGGGTGGTCTCGTTGATATCGTCGAGCGCGGTCAGCCCGCGCGGAAAGAACTCGCGGTAGACGACGCGTTCGGAGAATCCATCGGTCGCTCGGAAGCCGAGCTGCAGGCCGAGCGCCGTCAGGCCTTCCGACAGCAGCCGCTTGTTGCGTGAGCCGAGCGTGGACAGCCGGTTGCGCACCACGATCCAGTCGGCGGCTTCCTGATCGACCTTACGGCGCTGGCGGCGCGCATCGCGCACCATCTCGGAATAATGACTTGTCCCGGTCAGCGCATAGGTTTCCGGGTCGACCGTTCCGAGCACATCGAAATCGACAAAGCTGTCATTGAGCGGCGTGATCAGCGTGTCGGCCATCGCATGGGCGAGCCGCATCAGATAGCAATCGGAGCCGGGCGTATCGATCACGACGAAGTCATGGGTGTGTTCGACCGAGCCGATGGTTTCGGCGAACGCGGTGAACTCGGCATTCTCGTTCTCGTCGTTGCGGATGCCTTCGGCGCGTGCAACGCAAAAATGCAGCGGAACCTCGAGCGGCAACTTCTCGCGCCGCGCCCAAAGCTTCCGGTTCTGTACGTAATGCGTCAGGCTTTTCTGACGTGAGTCCAGATCGATGGTCGCAACCTTCTGGCCCGCCTTCAGCAGCGCGATAGCAACGTGAATCGCGGTCGTGGATTTACCCGACCCGCCTTTCTCGTTCCCAACGACGACAACGTGCGCTGATTTGCGAGGCCCAATATTCGCCTGGACCAACATGACGCAAACACCCTTGCCGTCTCTATCCTCTTCCTTTGGATCGCATCCGGTCAAGCACTCGTTGCAGCCGGGCACGTTCATCATTAATCCGTGGCCGCGCAGCAACGCCTCGCCGATCGTTAATGGCGCAGGTAATCTTCTCGCTGCGTTGCGGAGGGACTATGGCTCGAAAGCCGATCATCGTCAGAACCGTGCCGGCGCTGCGCAAGGCGATCGCGCAATTGCGCAAAAGGCGAAAGACCATCGCGCTGGTCCCGACCATGGGTGCGCTGCATGAGGGGCACTTTTCGCTCGTCAGGCACGCAAGGAAGCGCGCAGGTGCCGTCGCCGTCTCGATCTTCGTCAACCCGAAGCAATTTGCGCCAACAGAAGATTTCGGTTCTTACCCGCGCAACTTCGCGCGCGATGTCGCAGCTTTGACCGAGCTCGGCGTCGACCTCGTCTGGGCGCCGACCGATGCGGCGATGTATCCCGACGGCTTTTCCACGGCGGTCTTGCCGGACGGACCGGCGAAAGCCGGGCTGGAAGATACTTACCGTCCGCATTTCTTCGGCGGCGTGACCACGGTGGTCGCCAAGCTGTTCCTGCAGGTCGGCGCCGACGTCGCGCTGTTCGGCCAGAAGGACTATCAGCAGCTGAAGGTCGTGACCCGGATGGCGAGCGACCTCGACATTCCGACAAAGGTCGTTGGCTGTCCGACCGTTCGGGAAAAGGACGGGCTCGCGCTGTCCTCCCGCAACGTCTACCTCTCGCCGGCGGAGCGGCAGACCGCGCCGGTGCTTTACCGGGTGCTCAAGGACAGTGCGGCGCGGATCAAGGCCGGCGAGACGATCGCAAAGATTCTGGCGGACGGCCGCGCCACCATCACCAATGCCGGTTTCGCGGTCGACTATCTCGAAGCGAGGCACGCCGAGACGCTGGAACCGGTGGCGACCTATGGTGACGGCCCGATCCGGCTTCTGGTCGCCGCCCGTCTCGGCAAGACCCGACTGATCGACAATCTTGGCGTCTGAGCGTTAGCCACGCCCGCCGCGAGGGCCGCCTTTCCGGCGACCCTCACCGTCATGGTCTTACCGCGGGAAGCCCGGGATCGACGGCAGGCCCGGGATCGACGGCAATTGCGGCGCACCCGGCAGATTACGCGGATCGATATTGCGCGGATCGAGATTACGCAGGTTCAGACGCTGATTGATGATACCGCGCCCGATATTCTTGAAGTTGAACACGTTGCGCACGAAGTTGCGGTCGCGCACCAATTGCTGCGGCGAGATCGTCAGCGCATTGGCGACCACCTGTTGCGCCACAATCTGAATGGCGTAACCGGTCGCAGCCTGGGTCAGTTCCGCGAGCCGCTGGCCCTGGCGATTAAAGATCTCGATGCGGCCCACCGAGCCGTTCTCATCCTCGTAAAGCTTCACGTTGGTCGTACCGCCCGGCCCGACCTCGATCACGCCCGTGGTGCCGCGCACGCCGACGATCGCCGTCGGAGTGTTAATGCGCATCTCGCCGGTCTTGGCGACCTGCTCCGCCACGAAGCCGACCGTGCCACGGGTGACGTTGACGACAGCATTGCCGCGCGCGCCCTTCCGGTAAACGAACTCGTCGACCGTGATGGTCGCATTGGCGGAGAGACTGAACGTGGTCTCGTCGTCGAAAGTGACGCCCAGCGCCCCGCTGGCGTTGGTCGACAGGCGATCGCCCTTGCGGATGTCGTCGCCCTTCTTCAATCCCGCCGCAGGAGTTCCAGCCCGCGCCACATTCGCCGCCGGCGTGATGGTCGCCACGCTGCCGACTACGCCACCCGCTGCCCCGCCGCCGGTGCTTGGCTTAGCCGCAGGCTTTCCGATCGGGGTCGGGAACGGGTTGCCGCCGCTTTGCGCATACGCGAAGGCGGGCGACAGGATGAGAGCACCACAGAGTGCGAGCCTTGGGAAAAACCGAAATCGGACCACGGCAGCCTGGATGTTGCGCGGGAATGCGCCGGAAGGGTCCGCTTGCTAGCCTAGCGGCTGCGTCGCGGCAATCACGGCCAATTCAAAGACTTGTGAGACGCCGGCCGGGACAAGATATCCATCGGCCGCGCCAAACTCACTTCGCCATGGCCGGCGACGGTGTCTCCTTGACCGCCTTGCCCGAGATCGGCGGGCGCGGCAGCTTGGCCTCTCCCGCTTCCATCGCGAAGGTATATTCAAACGAATACCACGGGCCCTTCACGTCCGGTGCCGGCGGCGTCTCGTCCTCGTGACGGACGTAATTGCCGATCAGCGTCTTAGTCACGCCGAACTGCACGTCGGTCTCGAGCAGCGGATCGTCATTGACGTAGATCTGCGAGATCAGCGTCTTGAAGCCGGGCTTGTAGATCAGGAAGTGAATGTGCGCAGGCCGATAATTGTGCGGCCGCTTCACCGCGCGGATGAAATCGCCGACCGGCCCATCGACCGGGATCGGATAGCCGGCCGGCAGGATGCTGCGGAACGAGAACATACCCTTCGCGTCGGTGCGGAACTGGCCACGCAGATTCATTTCGGCCTGGTTGGGATCCTGGTTCTCGTAAAGACCTTCGGTCGACGACTGCCAGACGTCGACGATCGCGTCCGTGATCGGCGCGCCCTTGCCGTCCACGACCTTGCACTGCGCAAACAGCACCGGGCCCGGCGTCGGCGAACGCACGATAGATCCGCCATTCTCGGTAAACGGCGAGTTCAGTCGCCAGAACGGACCGAGCATCGAGGCGGATGTTTCGGTCTGTCCCTTGTTGCCGTTGTTGAGGAGGCACACGAGCGACGACACCCCGAGCGAGCCTGCCATCAGCACCACTTCGTTGTGCGATGCATCGGACTTCTGACCGAGACGCACGATGAAATTGCAGGCCTGATGAAACTCCTCTTCGCTCAGCTTTGCCTCGCGGATGAAGCCGTGCAGATACTTGATCATCAGGGTGACAATTTCGCGCAGCCGCGGGTCCGGCGTCTTTTCCATCGCTTCGAGCACTGCGACGGTGACTTCGTTCTGGTCGCCGATGATCATTCATATTCCTCCACACTCTACCTGCCGCATCCTCGCAGCCACGGGGCGCAGTTGAGGATGACGGCGGACAAGATTTATTCTTTTGCGTTATAGCAAACCGGACCCCGAAAAACTCAGAGCAATCCGAGCTCGCTCAATTCGCGCCGCATCTGTTCCGGCATGATTGCGGCACCGCGGGCGGTCCGCTCGAGATCGGCCGGCGCGTCGGCAGCCGGCAGGTAACGCCAGCCCTGAAAGGCGCGGTACGGGCGCGGCGTCACCAGCCTGATCTTCCCATCCAGCACGATCCGGCAGCGCCCGATACCGTCCTTGTCCACGAATGGGCGAAGGTCGAGGATACGCTCCCGGCACATCACCTGCCCCTTGATCACCCAGTACAACGAGCCGCCATCGAGCAATTCTTCGGTGCGCTTGGGGGACATCCGCGTGGTGTGGATATGCTCGGGTTTCTGCCCACGCAGCTTCTTTTCCTTGAGTCGGGCAGAGACCCATGATTTCAGATCGTCGACAGAGTCGCAGCCAACGCACAATTTGATCAGATGTAGCGGCATGGTTCTCCATACCGGTCGCGGCGCTCTGCCGTCAAAGCCATCGCCGTGCACTCTCCACAGGTCAGGTCTGCGCCTCGATGGCCATGATGCGGGCGCCTTCGGCGACCTGTGCGCCTGCGGCGGCCGCGATGTCAGTCACAACGCCGTCACGCGACGCGACGATGGCGTGTTCCATCTTCATCGCCTCGATGATGGCTAGCCGGTGCCCCTTCGATACGGTCTCGCCGGCCGTGACAAGGATCGCGAGCAGCTTCCCGTGCATAGGCGCGCGGACGACACCGTCGCCGGCCGCATGATCCACGTCGCCCGCTTCAAAATCGGCGAGCGCGACCTGCGTCTGCCGTCCCCCGCGCAGCACGAACATCGTGTTTCCCGCGGCGGCAATCAGCCTGGCGGATGGATCGGGCTCGGCACCTCGCACCGTGACGCGCCAGCCGCCGGCGGAGAAATCCAGCCGGGCAACGTCCGGCTCGCCGTTGACCACGATCGGGATCGTGGTGACGCGCGTACCGGACAGCTGGAAGCCGTCGGCCACGTCCCAAGGAGAGAGCGGCGCATCGGGGTCGGGTCGCTGCGGACGCGCATTCGCGATCAACTGCGCAGCACCGCTCGCGGCCGCGGGCGCATCGATGCCGCCCTGATTGAGACCGAGTTCGTCGTGATGACGCGCGATATAGCTGGTGTCGAACTGTCCGTCGCGAAAGCCGGGAGAGCGGCACAGCGCGGACAGGAAGGCGAGGTTCGTGCGCGGACCGGCGATGACCGTGCGATCGAGTTCTCCGGCCAGGCGATCGAGCGCAGCTTCGCGCGTATCGGCATGCGCGATCACCTTTGCGATCATCGGATCGTAGTACGGTGAAATCTCCCCGCCCTGCTCCACGCCGCTGTCGACGCGAAGGCCTTCGCCCTGCGGAAATGATAGCGCCACGAGTCTGCCGGTCGACGGCAGAAAGCCGCGTTCGGGATCTTCCGCATAAACGCGCGCCTCGACCGCGTGCCCGCGCAGCGGAATTTCACTCTGATTGGTCACGGGCAAACGCTCACCGGCGGCAACACGGAACTGCCACTCGACGAGATCGAAGCCGGTGACCGCTTCGGTGACCGGATGCTCGACCTGCAGTCGCGTATTCATCTCCATGAACCAGAAGCCGTCGCGCTTCAGTCCATTGGCACCGTCGGCAATGAACTCGACAGTCCCCGCGCCCACATAGCCGACGGCCTTGGCCGCTGCGACCGCCGCCGCGCCCATACGCGCTCGCAAATCCTCGCTCATGCCCGGTGCAGGCGCTTCCTCGATGACCTTCTGATGGCGGCGCTGCAGCGAACAGTCGCGCTCATGAAGGTGGACCGCATTGCCGCGCTTGTCGGCGAACACCTGTATCTCGATGTGACGCGGCGCAGTGATGTACTTCTCGATCAGCATCCGGCCATCGCCGAAGGCCGAAATCGCTTCGCGCCGCGCGCTCGCAATCGCAGCATCGAAATCGGCATGGCGTTCGACAAGGCGCATGCCCTTGCCGCCACCGCCCGCCACCGCCTTGATCAGCACCGGGTAGCCGAGTTCATAGGCCTTGCGCTTCAGGAAGGTCTCGTCCTGCTGATCGCCGTGATAGCCGGGCACCACCGGCACACCAGCCTCCTGCATCAGCGCCTTGGCACGATCCTTCAACCCCATGGCGCGGATTGCCGACGGCGGCGGACCGACAAAGACGATGCCGGCCTGAACACAGGCTTCCGCAAAATCGGCATTCTCGGACAGGAAGCCGTAGCCGGGATGGATACACGCCGCACCGCTCTCCCTGGCGACAGCGAGCAGCTTGTCGGCCGCAAGATAACTTTCGCGCGCCGGCGCGGGGCCTATCAGATAGGCCTCGTCGCATTGGCGTACATGCGGCGCATCGGCGTCGGCCTCCGAATAGACCGCGATCGTCCGCAGTCCCATCCGGCTCGCCGTGCGAGCGATCCGGCACGCGATCTCGCCGCGATTGGCAATCAAGACCGAGGCAAACATGAATCACCCGTGCGCATCAGGATGCGCAGGATGCCTTCCTCGGCGCGGCAAAGAAAGACCAATCGGTCCTATTGCTGTTGCGCCCCGGTGGTCTGCTGAGCGGTGCCGACCGGCAGCGGGAACGGATCGGCGGCAGGTGCCGGCGTCGGCGCAGGAGCCGGCGCGGGTGGCGCGGCACGAGGCGCTTGCGCCTTCTGTGCGGGACGGCGCGACGGAGGCGAAGGAGGCGTCGGCGCGGTCTGCGGCTGAGGTGTTTGCTCCTGCGGCGGGGCCGATGCTTGCGTCTGCGGACGCGGTTCCGGCCGTGTCGGTCCGACGACGCCGTTCTGGCCGGGCCGACCCGGCTCGTTCGACATGATGCTCACCGCTGGGATCGAATCCGCAGTCGGGAAATTCATGTTCACCGGCGTATGCGGCGGCGAAGAGGGCGCGTTGTGAGACGCGAGCGCTGTCGCACCGGACACGCCGGGCTTGTCATTCCACGCCGCAGCGAACCGTTCGACGCGCGCGTCGTAGGAGCGCTCAGTCATGTTGGCGACCACGCGATCACGGTTCTTCAGGAAATCGAAGGCGTAGCAGGACGAAGGCTGGCACGCATCGCGTGCCGTCAGGATCTGTGCGACAAGACCGAAGCGATCCGCCTCGAGGCTGCGCACGATCGGCGTACGGATGCTGTCGTAGGATGACCGGTCGCGGTCCGGCAACGCCGCGATCTCGCGCAACACATCAAGGCGCGCGCTGACATAGTTCAGGGCCGCAGCGACCTGCTCGGGCGCGGCGAACAGACTTTTCTCGCAAGCGTCGTGAACAACATCGCCGCCCGCTGCGTCGAGGCAGGCAAGATGAGAATTCGGCAGCAGAGCCTGGGCGTTGAGGACGGCGACACGCGCCTCGATGGCGCGGCGCTGTTCGGCCCTGCCCTGCATGTCCAGCCGGTCGATTGCAATCCACCCCAATCCGATGATCAGGATGGCTGCCGCGCCGAAGCCAAACACCTGGCGGCCGCCGAACCGGACGATCGCAACGACTACGATAACCGCCAGAACCGCGGCCAAGACCGCGGGGCCCCAAAGCGGAGAAAAGATCATGTCATTCATGCTGTGGAAGTCCGGCACCATGTCCGCCCCATTTGCCGTACGCCCAGATTGGACGCCCTAAAATCGGCTAAAGCAAGACACTTTCGCGCCGTGAAAGTTCCCATTTCAAACCCCGCCCGGTGGCCGGAAACCTGGCGTGAGATCGCTGGCGGCAGCGAATGCACCCTTGGCCTGGACGGACGTCATCGCGATCGTGGTTTTGAGATCGGCAACGCCGCCACTGCTTGCCACCGCCAGCAATACCGCCGCCATCTGGGTTTCGCCCGGTGCTTCCGCGATCAACAGGAAATCGTAGTCGCCGAAGGTGAGATAATGGCCGATCAGCTTGCCCCCCGCCTTCGCGAGAAGCCGCCCCATCGCATCGGCCCGATCTTCCGGGCTGATTACCATCCCGCGCAAGGCATCACGCGTGTATCGCCCCTGTGTGATGAATATCGGCATGTCCACCCCTGCCCCACGTCCAGCATGCGGGAACAATTCCGCATCCAGTACGTTCGAAACGGCAACCTGCCGCACAGTGCGGCAAATTTGAGTTCCTACCTAGATCGCCGCTGATTGCGGACTTTCCGGACGCGGACACTCTCGTGGAGATGGGCCGATGCGACTGATTCTCGGAATGCTGTTGGGTGCGCTCCTGCTGACCGCGGGCGCTTATTATCACGACAGCATGAAAACCTCGGCGGTCGCGTCAGGACCGTCCGCGACGGACAATCGGCCGATGGTCAACTGGGACGTTGTCCACGCGAACTGGAACAGCCTGAAGGTTCGGCTTCAGGACGGTTTCGCCGACCTGCGCGCGCGCATCAACCGGGCCTGATCGCGATCCCTAACCGTGGCGATCGAGCTGGCTTTCTTTCGCCACGCGCTCAAACGCTTCTTCGGTATTCTTGATGCGATACTGGTGTTCGTCGCCATCCGGCGGGAGCAGCTTGACGACCTTGAAGCTTCCGTCTGCGGTGGCCCGGTTCAGCGGGCCGGCCATGTAACGAACGGTCTGCCCCACAGTAAACTTATGAGATTTTAGCACGCTGCACTCCATCCGACGCGACAGGTTCGCCCTACCTGCGTCAGGGCTCGCGGCCCCGAATTTTCATTACTTGTTGCACTATAGCATCAATAGCGCGCCTGAGGGGAAAAATTCGGCAAATCCACGGCGGACCGTTTTACCATAAAAGTCATATAGTTAGCGTCATTTATGCTTTTCCTGCAGGAGAAGGTCTTCGGGCATGCGCCGGGGCCCGTCACCGCCCGGCTGCGGATCAGCTTACCGGCGGCCCCTTCGCAGATCGTCGCGCCGTTGTAGCTGTGACGCCGTTGCGCGCCGCCACCGCCGATGCGCACTCTACACGCGTTCGCGAGGGGCGTCGTCAGTTCCCGGCACCAAGCGTTCGGCCGACACCGCGCCGGCTTCGCAGCAAAATCTCCGCGACCGTCGCCGCGGCAATCATCAATCTGCGCGCCGCTGTTATTCGGTTGAAAATTCGCTGCGGCCGGACACTCGCCACGGCCACGCGTTCCCCTATTCGCGAGGCGTGCATTCGCGGCTAAGTTTCGTCGAACACTCCTGCGCCATTGTGCTTCATGCTGAACCTGATCATCGCCTGCATCCTTGCCGCGATCCTCGGCTTCGCCGCGCATCGCGCCAGCATCTGCACGGTGCGCGCCGTGGCGGAGTTCACGCATTCGGGCACCGGCTACATGTTCGCGAGCATCGTGAAGTCTGCGCTTTGGGTTTTCGCGATCACCATTCCGGTCTTTCTCATCCTCCCGCACACCGCGACCGCGATTTCAGGCTGGCAGCTGACCCTCACCGCAATGTTCGGAGGATTGCTGTTCGGCATCGGCGCCGGCGTCAACGGCGCCTGCGCCTACGCGACCATGGCACGCATGATCGACGGCGAGATCGGCATGCTGCTCACGGTCCTTGGCTTTGCGGCCGGCGTCCTGATCTTCGTTGCTTTGATCAGCACCGGCACGCTCGCCCGCCCTTCGCCGGCGCCGAGCCAATTGCCTGAGATGATTCAGATCGCGCCGTATGTTCTGATGGCGCTGGCGATTGTCGGCGCCTACGAGGTCGTCCGGCTCTGGCGCAGCCGTCCGGCCGGTTCGACTCTCCGAAGTCTCATCTTCGCGCCGGCCTATCGGCTATCCACGGCGGCACTCCTGATGGGATTCGCCGGGGGGCTGATCCTCCTCATCTTCGGCTCGCCGGGTTACACAACAACGTTCCAGCAGATCGTCGAGGCGCATGTCGGAACGCGACCGATGCCCCCCTATGGGCGCTGGCTCGTGCTCGGGGCCGTGCTGCTCGGCATGTTTGCGTCGACCTGGCAGCGCGGCAGCTTCCGGGTCGACTGGCGGCCGCGGCTGACCTGGCTGCGCAACATATTCGGCGGAGTACTGATGGGCCTCGGCTGCGCGCTTCTTCCCGGCGGCAACGATGCGCTGATCCTCTACGGCATTCCCGGGCTGTCACCGCACGCAATACCAGCCTATATCGCACTGCTGCTCGGCATCTTCGTCGCGCTGATCACCATGCGCGCCGTGTTCAGCGTCGAGATGCGCGTCGCCTGCCGCAACGATATGTATATCGCCGACGCGAGTGCCGACCTCGCGAAGCGGGAAAAGCCGCAAGGGGCGTCATCGTGAAAGTGCAATTCGCGGGCTGCGGCGACGCCTTCGGATCCGGAGGGCGGTTCAACACCTGCCTTCATGTCGAGGATGGCGCGCGATCCTTCCTGGTCGATTGCGGCGCGAGTTCACTGGTCGCATTGAAAAAGGCAGGCATCGACCGCGGCGCGATTGATGCGATCCTGCTCACTCATTTCCATGCCGACCATTTTGGCGGCATTCCGTTTTTCATTCTCGATCAGCAACTCAATGTGAAGCGCACACGCCCGCTCCTGATCGCGGGACCGCCCGGACTGCGCGACTGGTATGCGCGTGCGATGGCGCTCGCCTTTCCGGGAGAGCGCACGCTGCCGTTCGCACTCGAATTGCGCGAAGTTGAAATCGGCGCAGCGCAGATCCTTGCCGGGATGCAGGTGACGCCGGTGCATGTGAAGCACGACGATCGCGCCGGCCCCTGCCTCGCCTACCGGATCGAAAGCGGCGGCAAGACGCTGTGCTATTCCGGCGATACCGAATGGACCGATACCCTGATCGAGGCCGCGCGGAACGCCGACCTGTTCATCTGCGAATGCTATATGTTCGAGAAGCTCCGCAAATCGCATATGACACTGTCGGTGCTGCGGCAGCATCTGCCGGCCATCGGCGCGAAGCGCGTGATCCTGACGCATCTGAGCGAGGATATGCTCGCCCATCTCGCGCGGGTCGATATCGAATGCGCAGTCGATGGGCTGGCGGTGGAGATCTGAACCTCAGAACGTCTCCACCCAGGGGCGCAACTCCACCTCCGTGCTCCAGGCGTTGCGCGGCTGGCGCAGGACATCGAAATAGGTTTGCGCAATGGCATCGGGGTCGAGCAGCGCGTCCGGCTTGTCCGCTGGCTCTTGCCGCCGGTCTGAGCGGATGCCGCCGTCGATCACAAAATGCGCGACATGGATGCCTTGCGGCTGCAATTCGCGGGCGAGACTTTGCGCGAGACCACGCAATGCAAACTTTCCCATCGCGAACGGGGCAGACTTGGCATAGCCCTTCACGCTGGCTGAGGCGCCCGTGAAGAAGATTGCGCCCTGGCTTTTCGGCAGCATGCGCCTCGCGGCCTGTTGCGCGACGAGAAATGCACCAAAGGCAGAGACCGCCATCGCCCTTTCGACGTCCGCCGGCACGAGATCGACCAGTGCGCCGCGCGTCCGGAAACTGGCATTGTAGATGACCACGTCCGGCGCTCCGACCGACGCGTCAAGCTCCTCGAACAGGCCCGTCACCTGCCCGCTCTGCGATGCATCGCAGGCAAAGACCTTCGCATCGGTTTCCGCCGCCAGTTTCGCGAGCTTGTCCGTTGAGCGCGCTGTGAGCGCAATCTTCAGCCCCGCCTTCGACAGGAGACGCGCGAGGGAGGCGCTCAGCCCTGTCCCCGCGCCGACAATCAATGCGCTGCGATAGGCGAACGCCGGCATAAGCCATCTCCTGCGAGGTCACTGGGCCGCGCAGGATGATGGCTCGAGGCTCGGTTCGCAAGCGCCTTCAGGCTACCAGGCGCCGTGAGTCTGCTCGTTGGCGCGATGATGCAGCGTCTTTGCGAGCGCGCTTCGGTCGAGATGGGTGCCGTCGTCGCCCTCGATCAGGAGCGCCACACGGCCGGTTGCCTTGAGATGCTGGGCAAAACCCACCGCCTCATCCATGGTGCCGAATTCCTTGAAGAGATGACGACCCTTGTCGAGCGGGCTTATTCTTTCGGATCCGACCGGACCGGAATAGACACGGTACATGGGTGCTTCTCCGTTCTTGTTCTTGGGCGGAAACACCAACGCAGTCTCGGAGGATGTGTTCCCTACATCCTGAATACCCCGAACCTAGTTTCATCCACCGGCGCATTGAGCGTCGCAGATAGTGCCAGCGACAGCACGCGACGCGTCTCGCGCGGAAGTATGATGCCATCGTCCCACAGCCGGGCGGTCGCGTGATACGGACTGCCCTCGCGCTCATATTGCTCGCGGATCGGCTGCTTGAATTCCTCCTCCTCGACCTCGCTCCACTTGCCGCCGGCGGCCTCTATATTGTCGCGCCGTACGGTCGCGAGCACGGACGCCGCCTGCTCTCCACCCATCACCGAAATCCGAGAGTTCGGCCAGGTGAACAGGAAGCGCGGGCCATAGGCCCTGCCGCACATCCCGTAATTGCCGGCCCCGAACGAGCCGCCGACGATCAACGTGATCTTCGGCACCCGCGCGCAGGCGACCGCCGTCACCATCTTGGCGCCATCCTTGGCGATGCCGCCGGCCTCGTAGTCACGGCCGACCATGAAGCCGACGATGTTCTGAAGGAACAGCAGCGGTATGCGCCGCTGGCAGCACAGTTCGATAAAGTGGGCGGCCTTCAGCGCACTCTCGGAATACAGAATCCCGTTGTTGCCGATGATGCCGACTGGCATCCCGGCAAGATGCGCGAAGCCCGTGACGAGCGTCGTGCCGTACAGCTTCTTGAATTCGTCGAACTCCGAGCCATCGACGATACGGGCGATGATTTCGCGCACGTCATACTGCTTCTTCAGATCGGTCGGGACGATCCCTTCCAGTTCCGCCGCGTCATGCAGAGGCTCGCGCGAGGCGATGAGCGGGATATCGACGCGCTTGGCCACATTGAGGTTGGCTACGATCCGCCGCGCGAGCGCGAGCGCATGTTCATCATTCGTTGCAAGATGATCGGCCACGCCGGATTTGCGCGTATGCACATCGGCGCCGCCCAGATCCTCCGCAGACACCACCTCCCCGGTCGCAGCTTTCACCAGTGGCGGTCCGCCGAGGAAAATCGTGCCCTGGCTTTTCACGATGACGGTTTCATCCGACATCGCCGGCACATAGGCGCCGCCCGCCGTGCACGACCCCATTACGACCGCGATCTGCGGAATGCCTGCCGCAGACATGGTGGCCTGGTTGTAGAAGATGCGGCCGAAATGATCGCGATCGGGAAACACCTCGGTCTGGTTCGGCAGATTGGCCCCGCCGGAATCGACGAGATAGATGCAGGGCAGCCTGTTTTCGCGCGCGATCTCCTGTGCGCGAATGTGTTTCTTCACCGTCATCGGGTAGTAGGTGCCGCCCTTGATGGTCGCGTCGTTGCACACGATCATGCACTCGCGT
>NZ_DATMRV010000262.1:0-19732 GCF_035565795.1 Pseudorhodoplanes sp. | reverse complement strand
TCACGCCGTAGTCGAAGACTGCGTAATCCAGTCCGGCCGGCAGTTCATCGCAACGCAACACATGCCAGTATCGCTCGCGATAAATCTTCGCAGCCTCGGCAAGCGTCATCGCACGGACATCGGCCGCCGTGCCGTTGGCGTGGATGTAGCGGCGATAGTCATGGATCGTAATTCCGAAATTGGTCGGCCCGCCAGCATCCGAGGGATGATTGCTGTAACCGCCCTCATGCTTCAGTACGCGCGAGAGGCACGTATCGTAATTCGTCGCCGCCATGCTCGCCTCCTCACAGGTCGAGCCGCAGCGGCCATTTGCCGAATGCGTGGCGATACGCGGCTAGCGCTAACACCGCCGCGACAACGATCGCCCATCCGATCCATTCCATCGTCACCTCCTGAAAGTAAAAGCGCCGCGCGAATGCGCGGCTCGTGCGTTTTGTCGGTGTGGTCGAAAGCGTCGGCGCTCAGCGCGGCGCGTCCTGCAGCGCCTTCACTTCGGCGAGCACACGCGCATGCAGCGCCGGATCATCGTCGACGGCGCTATGGATGGTCGCGACCCGCTCCTGGGTCAGCGCACCTTTGAAATCCGGCGCCGGTTTCAGCAGGCCGCGGCCGAGCGGACTGATCTTCTGATAGAAGCACAGCGCCCGCGCGACATTGGCAGGAACCGGCGGCGGCCCGAACAGGAGACGGAAACTCGTCGGATCGAAGCATACGACAAGCGGCACCGCGATTGCTGCGCTCTCGAGCCTGACCGCCACCTTCAGCGCCGCGTCAGCACCCATCGAATGCCCGATCAAAACCGGCCGCGCACCCTTCGCTGCTGCCGACAGCGCGAGCCGCGCGATCGCATCGACCTGGCCATAGGGTCGCAGGAACGTGCCCTGCGCGTGCACGCTGGCGCTGACGCCTTGCGCGGTCAGCTTGCGCGCGAGGACGTCGAGACCACCGGAAAAGTAAAAGGGCCGGCCACCGGCCAGCCCTTGTATCAGGAACGCGCGCAGCGTTGCGCCAGCGCTTTGGGCATTCGTCATGTGTCGTCCGCGGTTGTGTGACGGCCGAATGAACCGGCCGCTTGTCTTTGCCAAAGGCGCGGTGGCGCTTGCCTCGCGGCCGCCTCGCCGTTACACGGCTTGCGCCGGGCGGCACGCGTGTCCTCGGCCCGGCGACCGCCCAGGTCCGCAGTCGCCGTTTCGGAGGGACGCATGCGTATCGCAATGATCGGCTCGGGCTATGTCGGCCTCGTCTCGGGAGCCTGCTTTGCCGATTTCGGCCATCACGTCGTTTGCGTGGACAAGGACGCCCGCAAGATCGAGGCGCTGAACCAGGGCGAGATGCCGATCTACGAACCCGGCCTGTCGGAGCTCGTCGGCAACAACGTCCGCCAGGGCCGCCTGTCGTTCACGACCGGACTGGCCGGAGCGGTTGCACAGGCCGACGCTGTCTTCATTGCGGTCGGTACGCCGTCACGGCGCGGCGACGGACATGCGGACCTGAGCTACGTCTATGACGCAGCGCGCGAGATCGCGCGCGCGACGGACGGATTCACCGTGATCATCACCAAATCGACGGTACCGGTGGGCACAGGCGATGAAGTCGAGCGCGTCATGCGACAGAGCCGCACCGATGCGGATTTTGCCGTGGTCTCCAATCCGGAATTCCTGCGCGAGGGCGCGGCGATCCGGGACTTCAAACATCCCGACCGCATCGTGATCGGGACGACGGACGAGCGCGCCAAGGCAGTCATGGCGGAGATCTATCGTCCGCTTTATCTCAACCGCGCACCCATCATGTATACCGAGCGGCGCACCGCCGAGCTTATCAAGTATGCGGCGAACGCGTTTCTCGCGACCAAGATCACGTTCATCAACGAGATGGCCGATCTTGCCGAGAAGGTCGGCGCCAATGTCCAGGAAGTGGCGCGCGGTATCGGGCTCGATAACCGCATCGGATCGAAATTCCTGCACGCGGGTCCCGGCTTCGGCGGTTCCTGCTTCCCGAAGGACACGCTCGCGCTGATCAAGACCGGGCAGGATTACGAAGCGCCGCTGCGCATCGTCGAGACCGTGGCAGCCGTCAACGACCAGCGCAAGCGCGCGATGGCGCGCAAGGTGCTCGCCGCCTGCGGCGGCAGCCTGCGGGACAAGACCGTCGCGGTGCTAGGGCTGACGTTCAAGCCCAATACCGACGACATGCGCGACTCGCCGTCGATCCCGCTCATCACCGCGTTGCAGGACATGGGCGCGACGGTGCGCGCCTACGATCCCGAGGGCATGGAAGCGGCGCGCGAAGTGCTGAGCAACGTGACCTATACCGAAGGCGCGTATGATTGCGCGAAGGATGCCGACGTCATCGTCATCGTCACCGAATGGGAGCAGTTCCGCGCGCTCGATCTCGACGCGATCAAGGCCGCCATGAAGACGCCGGTAATGGTCGATCTGCGCAATGTCTATCCGCCCGAAGAAGTCGAGCGTTACGGATTTTCCTATACCGGCATCGGCCGGGCGCCCGCCCCCGCCGGCCGACCTCAGGGCTGACGCGCTTCGAGCGTCGCGACGCGCGCGGTCAATTCCTGCACCGCGCGGATGAGCGGCGCGATGAACTGATCATAGCGCAGGCCCTCCTCGCTGTCGGCATCGCCGACATCCGTCTTGATATACCCGCCGAAATCGCCGGCGCCGACAGCATCGAGCGCGGCTTTGACCTCCTGCGCGAGCAATCCGTAATGCGTGCGTGCACCGGGCCGCGGCACGGTTCTGGTCGGAATGACGCCGTCGTCGTCGGCTGGCGCGTCCGGATCGGCAACGACATCCTGCCCGCCGACAATCCATTTGTACGAGACCGGCCGCAGCGCATTGATGAAGTCGAGCCCGAGCTCACTGTCGGCAATGTCTGTCTTGGCGCGAGCATCTGACGTCTGAATGGTGCCGTTGGCCGCGTAGATGGCAGACCAGCGATACGACGCGGTTCCGCACGAATACGCATTGTCCGCCGCCGGCCGGGAATGACCGGCATTTTCGATCACGAACCGCGAGGCATTACTCCCGCCATTGGAAAAATTCTGGAATTCGATGCGTGTCGGTACATTTCCGGCAGACGGCGTTCCATCGACCACCCAGCGCAAATTTCCAACCGCGACATAAGCCGAGCCGTCCCAGGCGCGGACCGGAAAGGCTGCGACATTATCGCTGGCCTGGACAATAGCCGGACTGCCAATCGTCCCCCTCGCTTTCCGGAAGGCCAGGCCCGCGGCCGAGGCGCTGTTGGCGGCGAGATCCACAAGCGGCTGCACCGACGTTGAAAGAAGGAGATGAAAAGCCGCTTCCGGCGCGTCGGTCCCCAACCCGATATATCCCGTGGTTTCGTCGATCACCACGACATCTTTCCACGCGCTGCCATCGGCACTGACTTTCGCACGCAACTTGTTGTCGCCGATCAGCCCGATTTCCGCACGCCCGGAATAATTCGTCTGCAGCAGAAGCGACAGCACGTCCGCCGTCGACTCCTTGTTGAATTTCATGCGCAGGCTGCCGTCGCCGCCCTCGCTGTCATAAAGCGCGGTCCACAACGCGTTCCCGAGTTTCGCAGCAAACGGATTGGTTGAATCGGCAACCGTGCCGAACCCGAGCCGCGCAATATTCTGAAGCTGGGGACTGGAACCGAGCAACGCGATCCAGTCGCTGCCGTCGAACGCCAGTGGCGTTTCCTCGTCCTCGACGTAACAGATCCAGCCCGCCTGCGGATCGTGGAAGGCCCAGGCGCCGTCGCGAAAATGCGCGATCTGGTTGTCCTTGCCCGCGAACGCGCCTGTACCTGACGGTTTCACCAGATAGCGATCGCCCTCCGCGGGCGAACCGGGCGGTGCGGACAGATCGCGGTCCCTGACCGACAGCATGACGAGAGCGTCGAGAGCGCGGAGTGCTTCGTTATGCGTGACGTGCTTCTGCGCCTGCGAGGCCGCGATCATGGGCAAGGCGAGATGGATGGTATCGCTCATGTCGGTTTTCCGTTATTGCGATGCCGCGGCCGTGAGCCGCGATAGGAACAGGTCGAAGCGATGAACGACGTCAGCCCGGCGTTGATGATGCAGAAGGAACTCTTGCCCGGCGAGAAGCTGTTGAGCAGCTTTGGCGCCAATGTGCTGTTGCCGCTCCATCCGGATGCCGGCCGGACAGGCGCGCCGCCTTACGTGCTCGGTGCATCCGCACCGCGAAAGGTGCTCGGCATGCTGCACCTCACCAATTACCGGCTGAAGTTCAAACCGGCGAACCCGGTCGAGCCGGCCTTCTCGATCATGCTTCCGGCGATTTCCGCAATCCGCAACGCATCGTTCCTGTTCGTGCGGAAATTCCGGCTTGTCATGCAGGACGGCACCCACATTGACTTCCTGAAATGGGGCATTCCGGCCGTGATCGCAGCGATCAACGCGGTCGCGACACAGACGCGGCAACTCGATTGGGCTGCGATCGAGCGTGATATCGCCGCGGCGCCCGAGACGATGGGCGCATGGTCGATTCAGCTGAGCGATGTTCAGCCGACCACGAGCGTCGCCTCCGCCGGATAGCCGCGACCGACCAGTGCAGACATCTGCGCGACCCGCAGCGTGAGCGTGTCCAGCGGCGCACCGAAATCGGCGATCTCGTCGGCCGATGCGTAAAGCACTTCCGGCGCGTTCGCATGCAGCACCCGCTTCACCGTCGCGCCATCGAGGATATCGACCTCGTAGCGTTCCGACGCTTCGCCGAGCGGGACATCCTCGGCCTCCCATGAATCGCCCTCGGTGCGCGTCCGCCGCACCCAGGACAATTCAATCCCGGAAGGTCCACGCGCGGCGCGCAGATGCACCGGCGCGTAGGGACGCAGCGCCACGGACTGCGGTTCGGTCTCGATTGAAACCGCAGCCGCATCGCCATGATCGCGCGCGGCGGCCACGATCCGCAGCAACAAAGGTCGCCCGAGCATCGCAAGACCACGCGCGACCGGCACCAAATGCGCGTCCAGCAAAACGAACGCCGCACCCGCAGGCAGCGGATCGGACACGGCCCATTCGGTACCGCCCTGCCCCCGCAGCAATCGCGACAACCTGTAAGTGCCGTCGTCCACGAGTTCGGCATGCGCAAACTGGATCACCTCGCACGCGCCGTCCGGCCGTTGCAGCGCTGCGAGATTGGCGCCGCCGAGAAGCGCAAGATCGGAAACCGAAACCAGCGCCCCGCCGTAAAGTCGCACGCGGAATGTGTTTGCCTCGTCGAAGCAGAATACTGGCCCCTCAGGCAACGGATCGAGCGTCTCACCCATGATCGCCGGTGCAAAAGCCGTGGCGACGCGCTCATAGGACGCATCGTCGCGCGCGCGCCAGATCGCGACCGGTCCCGGCCAGGGATCGGCGAACACGGCGGCGCGCGTCAGGACAACCGGATCGCCGCCATCGAAGGCCGGCAGATCGAGAAGGCGCACCTCCACCGGACCGACCGGCGGCGGGATCGGCACCGCGACATCGCCGTCGCGCTCGACCGGAAGATTGAAGATCTCCGGATCGATCGCGCGCGCCTTGATCGCGCGCGCCTGCGCGTCGACGATCTCGCGAATTTCAAACAGCCGTCGCCGGCCATCCGCGTTTAGTGCGACAACGTCGCCCGGCGTCAGCGCGAGCCTCGTCGGCGGCAATCCGAAATCCGCACTCTCGCGGCCGGCCCACAGATCCTGCAGCCAGATATCCGCGCGCCGTTCCGCAGCCCTGCTGGCGCTCACCATCGCGATCTCGCTTTGCACAAGCCGCGTTGACGAACCGACCAGACGCCGCGACGAGGCGGCGCCACGGCGATAATCGTTTCGGCCGTCCGAGAAGCCGAGCGCGATTTCGCGCGGCAATTCGGTCTCCTGCGCGCGCGTGAGCCGCAACGGCGCGCCACGATCCGGCAGCACGCAATCGGCGCCCGTCAGTTCGATGACGGGGCTCCCGCCGCGCGGGCGAAACACGAGTTGTCCGCCTTCATCGGATGCGTCGAAGGCGAAGACCTGCGCCAGCGGCTCGATCGCCGCCCGCGCACTCATCGGCCGGTCGATGCTGTAGCCGTCCGGCCCCTCGCCGAGCGCCGATACGTCGCACAAAGGCGCTCCGGCATCGGACAGGATCGCGCCGATCAGGCCATCCATCGGCGACGCGCCGAGCCGCCCCGTGAGCCAATGTCCGGTTTCCCAGTTCGCGCCGTCGCTCCACGTATCGGTCGCCTGCGGAAAGACCGGATAAGGGCGCGCGTCCCAGGTCCAGAGATGGATCGCGGACGGCTCGACCATCCGTCCGTCATAAAGAGACGATGCCGGATTGCGTGCGCTGGCTGCGCCGAACGCCGACAGCACCGCTTCGAGGTAGCGCCGCTGGATCAGGTCGTCGCGCCGGCCGTTCGAAAAATAGGGGTAGCCGCCGCTCGCCGATTTCGGATCGGGAAACACGCTGGGCTGGTTCGCGCTCTTGTCAACCGCGGGACACCCGGTTTCCGTCAGCCAGATCGGCTTCGATTCCGGCATCCATGCGGTCGGAGATGACAGCTCGACGCCGCCGACGCGCTCATGATGCGGCTCGCTCCAGAAGCTCCAGAGATCCTTCTGCCGGAACATCCATGGCTTGCCGAGACCGTCGGTGATCGGCGTGCGGGTCTGCGCTTCACGCGCAGCCGGATCGGCGTAAAAGAAGTCGTACGCCTCGCCGCCATCCAGATTGCCTTCGAGATAACCGCGGTCGTGGATCGTGTCCGTGAGCGCGCGGTCGGCATGATCGGGCGTATCGCGCCAGTCCGACAGCGGCGGATAATAGTCGATGCCGATCGCGTCGATATTCTCCGAGGCCCAAAGCGGGTCGAGCGGAAAGCGCACCTCCTGCGCCGTCTCGTCAACGACATGCGCGCCGTATTCGGTCCAGTCGGCGGCATAGGTGATGGTCGTGTCATCGCCGACTATGGCGCGCACGTCTTCCGCAAGCGCCACGAGGTGGTTTACCGCCGGATAGACCCCGGAGGCCGAGCGCACCCGCGTGAGGCCCTTCAGCTCCGAACCGATTACGAACGCATCGACGCCGCCCGCGGCCGCGGCCAGAGCTGCGTAATGCAGGATCATGCGGCGAAAATTCCAGCCGGTACCGCCACCCTCCGCAAAGAACGCATCGACCTCGTCGCCTGCAGCACTCGTTCCGTCCGGCGAACCCTCGATGCCGGGAGCCGGATAACAGGTGATCTCGCCGCGCCAGGGATAGGCCGGCTGTGGCGCGGTCCCGTTCCCGGGATCAGGCAATGCGTTATCCGCCGGCACATCCATCATCAGGAACGGATAGAGCGTGACCTTCAGCCCGCGTTCCTTCAGTTCGGCGATCAGGTTGCGCACGCTGGCGTCGGATGGCGTTCCGCCATAGGCCGCGCGTCCGTCGACCTGCGAGACGACATGCGCGCTGCCGCGGCCAAGACCCGCCACCGACCAGTTCGCGCCATTCGTCGCCTTGCTTGCATGGTCGACCTTGGGGCGGACGCGACAATGCCCCGCGCGCAAATCGTCACCGAACCACGCGACCACCAGCGCAACGCGCTCCAGGTTCGGACACAGCATCTGGAGCTCGTCGAGGGAGGCGATCACATCGGACGGCGCATGCGCGACATGCCGGTTCTCCGGCGCGTGCTGGCCGGGTCCAAGCCTGCGCGTCACGGTCGCCGGCTCATAACCGAACTCGGTCGCGCCGGGAATGAGCGTCACCGCGCGGATCAGCTGTTCGAGCAGTCCCACAGGCCGCACGATCTCGAACGACAGTTGCGGAATGCGATTGCCGAACGGGTCGACCGGCAGCCGCTCGAACACGACATAACTCAGCCCGCGATAGGCCGGCGCATATTCTGCGCCCTCTTTCGCAACGATCAGCGGATCGGCGCCCTGATCCTCGCTGCCGGAGTAGAAGCGCAATGTCACGCCGGACAGATCGAGCGGTTTGCCGTCGGCCCAGATCCGCGACAGATGCGCGACCGGACCTTCGGCGAGCCCAACCGCGAAATTGGCATAGTAGGAATAGGTGCGCGTGGTGACGCTCTGCGCCGGCGCCGCCGATCCGCCGCCGCCCTTGCCGCCGCCACCGCCCGCGGTCTCGGTGCGGGTCGTGACGACCTCCTCGAGTGCGGTCGCCCAGATCACCTGACCCGACACACGCACACGTCCGTAAACGCGCGGGATGGGAGCGCCTTCGGTCGACGCCATCACGTCGAGATCGCGCAGCCTCGGACCTTCATGCGTGCGCGGGGGCAAGGCCGCAGGCGCGAACAATCTCTGATCGATGAGGCTGCCGCCGATCGCACCGGCAAGTTGCCCGGCGAATGCGCCAACCGGACCGAACAGCGCGCCGCCGATTGCGCTACCCGCGGTGGAGAGAACGAGCGACGCCATCAATTCACTCCGGGAAAGCGAAAGACATAGGCGAGACGACGACGCCACCACGGCGCGAACGCGACCTCCGCAACCGCGGCTCCGTCATGAGCGTGCACCATTGCGGTCTCCGACGTGAGGATCGCCGCATGCTTGGCGACGAAGCCCGTTCGCCAGCGGAACAGGACCACGTCGCCCGGCTGCATGGCGTCGCGCGCAACCGGCATCAGATGCCGCGTGCCGGCTTCGGCGAGCGTCTCGCGCAGCGACGCTTCCGCCCAATCGCGCGAATAGGCCGGCATGCGCTCCGGCTCCTCGCCATACAGCGTACGCCACACGCCGCGCACCAGGCCCAGGCAATCGCAGCCGACACCTTTCAGCGAGGCCTGGTGCCGGTACGGCGTGCCGATCCAGCTGCGCGCTTCGGCGATGATGACAGTCGGGGTGATGGACATGCGTCACCTCTGCAGGCTTTGCCCGTCATGGCCGGGCTCGCCGTCGGTCGCGTAGCGCATCAGGAAATCGTTGCCCGGAATGTGCGGAAAGCCGCGGAAGTTCAGCACGTTGTCGAAGCGATCGCGGCAGGTTGCAAAGCGCTTGTCGCAGCCGGCTGTCACGACGAACGTGTCGCCGGGCGCGATCGGCTGAGCCATGGCCTGCCAGAGCGCGATGGTGACGGTGTCGTCCTGCATGCGATGGCGTTTCACCTCCATCGCATCGCCGGCATTCGCCCCGCTTGTGAAGAGAACGCGCCCGCCCGTGAACAAGCCGTCATCGAACGCGGGCAATCCGTTGGCGATGAAAACGGACGTGCCGTTCAGCGCCGCGACCGTTCCTTCGCCGCGCCAGGCCGGATCGTCGAGATCGACGCCGCAGCGCGCATCGCCGAGATCGGCCGCGCAGCCCGCGGTATAAAGCCGGCCGGTTTCAACATTCAGCGCATCGGCAAGGCCGCGCAGTTCGGCGGCAAACGCCCTGCCCTCGCGTCGCACCTCGCCGACATGCCCGCGCGACATCAGGACATGCAGCGACGGCTCGCTCCAGTCGACGACATACATGTCGACCTGCGCCGCATCGTATCGCCCCGCGGCAAGCGCATCCTCGTTCAGGCTCTCGTCGGACAGCACGCCCGACACCTCGATGCCATCGACCGACAATCCAAGCCGTGCAATCGCCTCCGTCCCGGCAAAGCCGCTATCGGCACGGCACACGACCTCGTTCAGCGTCACGTCGCGGTCGTGGTCGGTGAAGCCCTGCACCGCGCCATCGCGACGCGTGACAATCCAGCATCGGCATAATGTGGTCGCGCCGGACTCGAGCCTTGCCTGGAGTAAAGGCGGGATCGTGCGCATGGAACGCTTCCGAGGTAATGATTCAAAACACTCGTCCCCGCGAAGGCGGGGACCCAGCGCAAAAGACTGGATGCCCGCCTTCGCGGGTGTGTGAGCGGCAGGCTGTTGGCGCTTGCCGTCCCTAGACGCGAATCTCGATCAGCGGGATCTTCGGAATGGCCCCTGCCGCGAAGGCCGACAGATCGACTTCGAGATAATCGGTATCGAACCGCACCGGCACGTCGAACAGAAAGCCCGCGGTGACAGCATCGCCGATACCGGGCGGCTCGGTGAAGGTGACGACGCCGTTCGTCACATCGACCGCGAAGCCGCTCTCCAGTTCCACACCATCGACGGCAACGCGTACGCTGCCGGCCACGGGCTTTGCGATCGGCCGGGCATAGGGCGCGAAAGCGCCACCATAGGTCTTCGTCAGCTGAAACGTGTCGGTCGCGCCGTCGCCCACGCCCAGCACCTGGTCGAGTGCCGTCACCGCAATGCCCGGTGCAGCGGAACTGTTATCCAGCCGGTCGCGCCAGCGAAAGCCGTGCAGCATGCCGCGCCGTTCCTCGAAGAACGCGATCACCTCCGACAATGCGTCGAACGTCTTGATGCCGTAGCCCGCGTCGTAGCGACGCCGCGAATGCGCCCAGCGCGCATTGCGCTCCTCGCGGCCCGACGCGAGCGCGACGATCTCGGTGCGCCGCTCCGGCCCGCCCGCGCTCCCGAGCGCGATATCGAGTGGAAACAGGATCTCGTGGAAAGCTGGCATGACGCGTCACATCCCGCGCTGGCCGCGCGCAACGGCGCGCGCAATCTGCCCGGTGACGTAAAGCTCGGACCTTCGGAACGAGTCCGCGTCGGGCGTTGCGATATTCACCGTGATGCTTGCAGCGGCGCTGCCTGTTGCGGCAACGCCGAGCCGGCCATCCGGTCCGCGCCGGAGCGGCATGATCGCTTCGGGTCCGGCCTCGCCCGCAAGCCCCGCGCCGCCGGAGCGCAACGGAAAATAGGTCGGCGTGCCGATGATGCCGCCCGATGCGAAGGCCTGCACCGGCCCGGCGCCTCCGGTCCCGGCAAATAAACCGGAAAAGCCCGCAGTGAGCGCATTCTCCAGCGGCTTGAACGCGAGCCTCAGTGCGATGTCCGACAGCCGCAGGTACAGCGACTTCAGCACATCGTCGAGCCCGCGGCTGCCATTGACCCCTTGCGTAAACGCATCCGACAGCGAGCGGCCGAATTGCGCCGCGCTGCGGTTGATGTCGCGCATTCCCCGATCGATCGTGCGCATGCTGCGATCGAGGCGGTCCACGCTTTCGGTCAGTGCGAAATCGTCGAATTCATCGGCCATCGGGATATCTCGTCATCAGGTGAGTGAGGTCGCTTCGGCGCAGCGGCGTGACGCCGCCGCTCACGGCGGCAATCGCCAGCGCCAGTTCGCGCGGCGTCATCGCCCAGAACGCTGCGGGCGACAGCCGCAGCACGCCGAGCCCGAAGCCGATGGCTTCGTCCCAGGGAAACGCTTTCATGGAAACGCTTTCATGGAAGTGGCTTCATGTGCCGGCCGTCCCGAACGTTGCGTCGAGCAGGTCGGCGGTGATCCGCACATAGCCTTCCGCGCCGCCCGGCACCGCCATGCGCGCAACCTCGTCGTCGGACACGCTCTCTCCCGCGCCGCGCAGGCCCGCGCTGATGATCGAGATCAGGTCGCGTGCACTCATGCGGCCCTTGGCGAAGCGTTCCGCGAGCGCGACCAGATCGCCCTCACCGAACGCGGCTTCGAGTTCGGCCAGCGCGCCGAGCGTCAGCACCAGCGTGCGCCTCCGTCCCCCGATATCCGCTTCGATCTCGCCGCGGTGACGATTGGGCATGGTCAAGTCTCCGTTCTCTCCACCGCTCGTTCCCGCAAAGGCGGGGACCCGGAGTCAGGAATGCTGGATGCCCGCCTTCGCGGGCATGAGCGGAAGACTGTCACTCAGCTGCGCGCACTAAGCCGCCGCGAATGTCAGCTCGCCGGCGGATTCCAGCGAAAGGTCGTACGTCACCTCGCCGTCATGCTCGCCGGCAAATTCCAGGCTCGTGATCTGGAACGGCCCCTGCACCGTGCCGAAATCAGGGATGAAGACCTGGCAATTCTTCACCGCGCCATCGAAGAAGGTCTGGCGCATCAGCGCATCGGTTGCGGCGTCCTTGAACAGGCCACGACCGGACACGCCCGCGCGCTTGATGCCTGCGCCGTCGAGCAATTCGCGCCAGCGCCCGGCGCTTTCGGCATGCGTGATGTCGACGGTCTCGGCATTGAAGGCGATCCGCCGCGAGCGCAAGCCCGCGACGGTCGCGTAGCCCGAGCCGTCATGCATCTTGATGAGCAGGTCCTTGCCCTTTTGTGCTGCCATAGTTGTGTTCCTGTTGTTGCCAATCACACCGGCTCGGTGACCGCGCGAAAGCGCACCAGCGCGTGATAGGTGCGCCCGTCCGCCTCGCGCCGGATGTCGGCGAGCGAGAAGCGCAGGTTCACCAGTCGATGGCCGTCAGGCGACAGCGGCGCATCGTCCAGCGCCTGCAGGAGCGCGCCCGCGATCATGTGCGCCTCCTTGTGTCCGCCCTGCCGCGACCAGGCATGCAGCGTGAGCTGATGCTCCTGCAGCGCGTCGTCGCCGGCGGAAAAGTCGGACACCCGCGCTTCGCCGAGCGTCACATATGGAAAAGCCGCCGTCGCCGGCGGCTCGTCATAAATCTTTGCGCCGCCGAGAATACCGGCGAGTGCAACATCCGCAGTCAAGGCGTCGTGGATCGCCGCGCGCAACGCGGCGGTGGCTGTGGGCATGGATGAGGCTCCATCCCTCCGCTTCAGGGGAGGGTCGGCGCGAAGCGCCGGGGTGGGGTTAAAGATCGTCGTGGAAGCAGGATCGCCCCCACCCGGCCGCGCGCGGCGCGGCCACCCTCCCCCGCTTTGCGGGGGAGCGATAAGTCAAGCAACTGTCTCTTCCGCATCGATCTGCAGAAACCGCCTCCGCCCGTCCCGATCGCGCAGCGACGCGATGCGAAACACGCGGTCGCCCTCGCGGAAGCGGTGCTGGGTGGTGATGTCCCCGGAAAAGCGGATGACAATGCGATGGGTGATGCGCGCGCCTGCGCGTTCCGCCTCGAATGCACGCGCGGCCGAGACCGGCGTCACCTCCGCCCACAGCGTCGCGACCGCGCTGTAGCTCCGGACCACGCCACCTGCGCCATCCGCACTTTCGACCGGGGCCTCGAGCGTGAGGCGCGATCGCAACGCACCCGGATTTCTCATAGCGACAACACCCGGAATGGAGCGATGAGCGACGATACCGACGCAGGCATGGTGGCCACCTCGCGACTCGCCGCGATCACGCCCCGGTTCTCATACCAGTGCGCGACCAGCACGCGGATCGCCTGGCGCAACGGCTCGGGCACATCATCCGGGTCATCGCCGTAGCCCGCCGTGATGTCGATCTCGATCCCGGACGCGAGCTTGCCCGGCACGCGGGGCGCTCCGCGCTCGAACGCCAGCACGGCCGGCGCCGATCCTGTGTCGATGTCGAACTTATCGAGTGCGAGGAGATGCGGCCCACCGTCCGCATCGAAGACGCGGATCGCCGTCACCGCGATCAGCGGCGCGGGCAGGATCGGCAGACGGCCGCTCGCCGGCCAGACGTCGCGCACAAGGCGCCAGCTCTGCTCGATCAGCGCACGGCGGGTCTGCGCTTCGACATGGACGCGGGCAGCCGCGATCAGGGCGGCGATCACATCGTCATCATCGTCATGCGCGACCCGCAGGAACAGCTTGGCATCGGCAAGCGACACCGGCTCGAGCGCCGGCGGCGTCAAGAGAATGGCGGACATGGCAATCTCCGTCGTTCCGGGGCACGCGCGAAAGCGCGTGAACCCGGAATCCAGAAGGCTTCAACGATTGCGAAAAAGGCCGGGCCCGTCCTACGACGCCCGGGGAGAGCAGACCTACATCCCGCCGGTCAGCGTGATGGCGATCGGCATGATCGCGACCATCGCGAAGGAGGTCAGCACCAGCGTGGATGCGGCCTCCGTCTCATAGGCGTTGTAGCGGGGCGCCAGCAGCACGGCGAAAGCCGAGCTCGGGATCGCGCACATCAGCACGAGCTCGTGCCCAAGCGGTTCGCGGACCGCGAACAGCCAGACCAGGAAAACCGCAAAGAGCGGCTGCGCGATCATCTTGGTGATCACGTTGCCGACAATCTCGAAACTCACATTGACCTTGTAGGCCGCGATGATGAGGCCCGCCGCAAACAGCGACACGCCGGACGTGGTCGAGCCGATCAGCGTCAGCGTGGCGTCGATCGGCTCCGGGACGGGAATGCGGCTCACAACGACCAGGATCGCCGCCAACGGCGCCCAGACCACCGGCTTCACGAAACTGCTCTTCAGCGCCGACACGATCTCGTCGCCGAGGCGCGAGACTTCGCCACTGCCGGCCTTGGCGGTTCGCTGCTTGTGCATCTCGAGCAGCAGCACCGTCAGCGGCGCAATCGTCAGGTTCGCGATCACGGTTGCGGTCGTGACCGACAGGACGCCGGATTCGCCGAACAGCCCCTTGAAGATCGGGATGCCCATGAACGCCACGGACGGAAAGCTGACAAGGCAGGCCTGCAAGGCCGCCTCGCCGATCGGCCGGCGAAGCAGCATCATGCTGACGAGCAGCACCGCGATATAGAACGCCAGCAGCGCGAACGTGGTCGCGATCAGGAACGCCGTCTCGCCGGTCGGAGGATGCGCCGCGGTCTTGACGATGCCGACGAACATGATCGCCGGCAACGCAAAGTCGAGTACCAGTTCGTTGATGCCCTTGACCTGATCGCTGTCGAACTCCTTGGTCCGGCCGGCCGCGTAGCCGAGCGCAATAACGAACAGGACCGGCAGAAGGACGGACAGCGAACTGGAGAGCATGCGGGAGAATCAAATCGGTGCGAGTGCGACTCACCCTCGCATCACCGCGCCATGCTGCCAAGCGCCGTGATGGCGCGATTGCCACCCCGCGTGGCATGGTTGACATCGTCCGCCAGCACCGTTCCAAGATGTGCCATGCGCCGCAGCCTCCTGATCCTCTCTCTATCATTCCTCTTTCCCGCAGCATCCGCCTCCGCGCTGGTCGGCGGCGCGCCTCCCGTCCAGGGTCCGAACGGCGCGGTGATGATCGTCGGTTCGCGCGGCAATTCCTGCACGGGTGTCGCGATCGCGCGCGACCTCGTGCTGACCGCGGCGCATTGCGTGCCGCCCGGCGCGGATTACAAACTTGTCGAATTCGATGCCCGCCGTCAGCCGAAGCTGCGCGACACGCAAAGCATCGCGCGCCATCCGCAGTTCAGCCAGAAAACCTTCGACGCCCATCGCGCGACCGCCGATGTCGCCCTGGTCAAGGTCGCGGGCGCCGGCGTGCCGTCGCCTGTCCATGGCGAGCGCCTGAAGATCGCGCCGGGCGACCGGCTGACCATTTGGGGCTACGGCCTCACCCGCATGGGCGACGGCAAGAGCGGCGGCACGCTGCGCAGCGCGACGCTTGCCGTCACCGGCCAGCCCGGCAATCTGCAGATCCGGCTGATGGATCCCGCAGCCCGCAACGAACGTTCCGGTCTCGGCGCCTGCACCGGCGATTCCGGCGCACCGGTGTTTCGCGATATCGGTGGCCGGATGATGGTGGTGGGCGTCGTGAGCTGGTCGACGGCCGCCGGCAATGAAGCCGGGTGCGGCGGTCTCACCGGCGTCACGCCGCTGTCGCTATACTATCCCTGGATCGTCGAGACCGCGAAGAAGCTCGGCAGTCCCCTGGCGCCGTAACGCGACAGCGTGCCGCTGCCAGTCTCCTGCTGTCGGCGCAACGAAAGGTGTTGGCATGTTTCCGGTTCCAACCAGCTATTTCCTCACCCGCGGCGTCGGCGCGCATCGCGACCGGCTCACCGCCTTCGAGCTCGCGCTGCGCGAAGCCGACATCGAGCAGCAGAATCTCGTCACCGTGTCCTCGATCCTGCCGCCGGAATGCGTGGAGATGACGCGCGAGGCCGGGGTCGCAACCCTTCGTCCCGGCGAGATCACCTTCTGCGTGATGGCTCGTACCGAAACTGACGAGCCCGGCCGCCGCATCCATTCCAGCATCGGCCTTGCGCGGCCGACCGACAAGAAGATGTACGGCTATATCTCCGAGCATCACGGTTACGGCATGACCGGCGAGCAGAGCGGCGATTATGCCGAAGATCTCGCGGCTTCCATGCTGGCCTCGACGCTCGGCATCGAGTTCGATCCGAACGCCGCCTGGGACGAACGCAAGAAGGTCTATCAGACCTCCAATCTCATTTTCGGCTCGACCTCCATCACGGCCGCCGCCGTCGGTGACGATGCCGGCCGCTGGACCTGCGCGATCGCGGCCGCCGTCTTCCGTTTCGCAGGACAGTGACAATGGCGACCGTTCCGACTTTTGCCGTTCCGCCAACCTTTCTCGGCATCCTGCGGGCGCCGGACGAAGCGGCGATCCACATCGCCGGCATCCCATTCGATATCGGCACCACGAACCGGAGCGGCGCGCGGTTCGGTCCGCCGGCAATCCGTGCGGCAAGCCGCATGCTGGTCGACGGCGACCATCCACATTGGTGGGTCGATCCGGCCGCCCTGCCCGTCTGCGATATCGGCGATTTCGATATCGCGCTGGGCGACATCGCGAACAGTCTCGCGCTGATCCAGGGACAGGCCGCGGCCCATGCGCATCTCGTTGCGCTCGGCGGCGACCATTCGATTTCGTTGCCGCTCCTGCGCGCCCGCGCGATCGGAAACGGCGCACCGCTCGCGCTCGTGCATTTCGACGCGCATGTCGACACCTGGCCGGACAATTTCGGTCAGGTCTATGCGCACGGATCGGTGTTCTACCACGCGATCGAGGAAGGCCTGATCGATCCGAAGCGGACCGTGCAGATCGGCATCCGCTCGCCGGTGCAGAAGGACGTGTACGACTGGACGCGCGGCAAGGGCGTGACCGTCATCACGGCACAGGACGTGCACGAGACCACTCCGCATGCGGTCGCGCAGCGCGTCACCGAAGTCATCGGCAATGCGCCGGCCTATCTCTCGTTCGATATCGACTGCCTCGATCCGGCCTTTGCGCCCGGCACCGGCACACCGGAAATCGGCGGCCTCGCGAGCTGGCAGGTGCAGGCGATCCTGCGCCGGCTCGAGGCGCTGACCTTCACCGGCATGGACATTGTCGAAGTCGCGCCCGCCTACGACAGCGCCGAGATCACCGCGCTCGCGGCTGCGACCATGGTGTGGGAATATCTTGCGATGGTCGCCCGGCCGCGGGCCTGACGGCGCTCAGACCCTTTGGTCCAGCGCCGGCTCCGATTGCAGATCGAAGTGATGGATCATCCGGTCGAGAAACACGAACACCACCGCAACGAAGGCAAACACGAAGACGAATTCAACAATGTGCGCGAGCACATTGGCATAGCCGAACTTCGACACGTCGATGAACGGGTACGGGTAGAAGCCGGTGACGGCTCCGTGCAGCAGCGTCCAGCCGCCATAGATCAGCGGCGGCACCATGATCCACGGCACGTTCTGCAAATGCAGCGATCCCTTCGGCATGTAGATCAGCCAGAACAGCACATAGGCCGGCGGCATCACATAATGCAGGAGATGGTCGTAGCGCGCCTCCCATCCGTGAACCTGGTAGAGCCCGGAGAGCAGAAAATAAAATACCAGCCCGGTGACAGAGATGTAGACAGCCGTCGCCATCGCAACCGGCGGAGACAGCAGGAAACGGCCCGCGCGCGTCTGCGGCAACAGCGCCGCCGCGGTGAAGGTTGCCGCGACCAGCGTGTTCGAGAGCATGGTGAAATAGCTGAGATAGTTGATCGTGCCCGCCAGCGAATGAAAGTCCGACTTCGCGATGTAGTGGCCGATCACCGAGAACCAGCCGACCAGCATGAAGACAAACGCATAGACCCGCGCCATTCCGCTCCCCCCACTTGCGAAGCGGTCCCGGCGCCGATCTCGGAGAGGCGCGTGCTGCTTCACACCAGGCTCAGGTTCATTCCTGAGCTGGCGCAAGCAGCACCCGCTTCATGAGAGTCTGTCAACTCCGCCTGATGGCCGGACTGAAACATCCGGACCGGCAGATCGTCGATGGGTGGGGAACGGCATTCGCAGCGGAAGCCGCGCAGGGCTATTCGTCGAAGCCGACCTCGACCCGGTCCGTTCGCTCGAGGCGAGAGGACGCACCCGTAGAGTGAGCAAAGTAATTGCCTTCGGCCACCGGATGCTCAATCGACCGGACGACCGAGTAGGCACCGCCGGCGAGGACCGCCGCAAACAATGCCAGGGCCATAAAGACGCGCATATCAATCTCCAGAGTCTTCTTGTTGCGGCGCACATAAGTGCGCCGTGCGCGTTTCGCCCGTTCACGACGCCGTTACGACATTCCAGCAATGCTGCGGCCGCATGCGGCCGCAAGTCCGTACCCGCTCCAGAAAACGCTAGTTCGTTTGACCAGGCGGCGGGGGCACCTCACGGCCGTAGAAATTGGACTCCTCCTGCCAGTCGAGCCGCGCCGAACCGGTGGTGTAGGCGTCGGCCGTGCTCTCCTGGACTCTCTGGAGCCCGACATAAGCCCCACCGGCGACGATCGCGGCGGCGACGACCGAAAGAATAAAGACGCGCATGGCGACCTCCATCTCGTTGACCGGGATGTAGAGGCGCCCCGCGCGGCCCGCTTTCACGTCGTTGTGACGATTTATGCGATCTTGCGGCGAACGGGCTATGTCGCCGAAAACTTCAGCAGCTTGATCGCGTCGAAGTCCTGCACGCCGCCGCCGACGCGCTTGGTGGTGTAAAACAGCACATAGGGCTTGGCGGAATACGGATCGCGCAGCACCCGCACGCCCTGCCGGTCGACCACGAGATAACCGCGCGCGAAATCGCCGAACGCGATCGAATAGCTGCCGGTCGCGATGTCCGGCATGTCCTCGGCTTCCACCACCGGGAAGGTGAGCAAGCCGGCACGCATGCCGACCTGCGACGGCGGCTGCCACAGATAGTGGCCGTCCTCATCCTTCAGCTTGCGGATCGCGCTCTGGGTCTTGCGATTCATCACGAAGCTGGCGTTCTGGCGATAGCCGGCCTTCAGCGCATAGACGAGATCGATCAGCGGGTCGGTCGGAGCCTCGTCCGGAAACGCGCCGGCGGCGCCGGTCTCGACGAAGCCGATCTTGGTCCAGGCCCAGGAGCCCTCCGCGACCTTGTCGTATTGCAGGAAGCCCTTGGGCTTGTTGCTGCCGTCGCCATTGACGAAGGCCGCCCCCTCCTGCACCGCGAACACCTGCTCGACCTCGCTTGCGATCCACTCGTCGATATTGACGGCGGAGTCCTCCAGCAATGCGCCGGTCGCGGCCGGCATCGCATAGAGTTCGGCGGCAGGAAACGAGAGTTCGTCCAGCGTCGGCGAATTGGTCTGCGGACGCGAGGCGGTCTCGGCCACCCATCCGGTCGCGGGCCCTGCCGTCATGAACGGCTTCTTGTAGGCATTGCCGGAGATCTCGCGCACCGACGCGATCGAACGGATCGGCGAAATCGCCGCGAGCCGCTTGCCGATCTCGCGTTCGACCTCGTCGGGGACGAGATAGCCGCCATCGGCCGGCGTACCGACGCTCATCGCCTTCACTTCAAGCGCGCGCAGTCCGGCGCTCTCGCCCGAGCGGACATAGGACTCGAACGCGGTCTTGTGCTCGCGTGCGGACGCGCGGTCCCTGCCGGTCTCGAGGCCAAGCTGGGGGCGTGCGGACTTGAGAGCCAGTTCGTCGAGCCGGCGTGTCTGCGCGTCGAGCGCGGCGTCGATGCGCGCCACTTTCTCCTCGTGCAGCACATCGGCGGAACGCCGCTCGATCGCGGCCATGCGTTCGTCATTCGCCGCCTTGAAGGCGTCGAAGGTGCGCATCAGTTCGGCATGGGTGACATGTGCGTCCTGCATC
>NZ_DATMRV010000261.1:0-4443 GCF_035565795.1 Pseudorhodoplanes sp. | reverse complement strand
GCGCAGTCTTCGGCGAGTTCCTTGAGATAGAAGATCTCGCCCATGCACAGCCCCATCGCCGGGATCACCACCCAGTGCCATGGCTGGTTCGCTTCCGTTGTTTCGTTCGGCCGCACCTCGCAGCCCCAGGTATCCATGCAGAGCGCTGCGATCTGCTTCTCCTGGCACCAGTAGCAATTCTCGAACATCACGCCCGGCGCGTCGCCGCCGGCATAGCCGCCCCATTCGCCTTCCGCGAGGCAGCGCTCCATCTGCCCGGTGCGCACATGCACGAAATCGCCCTTGCGGATTTCGACATTCTGGGCGCGCGCGCATTTGTTCAGCTCTTCGTTGGAAATGCCTTCGCCATCCTTGAGCCACGGCACGCCGCGGAAGCGCGCGATGTCGAGCAGTACGCCCCTGCCGATCATCTTGTTCTTCGAATGCTCGATGCCGAGGACGGCAAGGCCGCGCGAGTCGATCAGCTTCGCGTCGTGGCCGTTGTAGCACTTGTCCTCGTAGAAGATGTGACCGAGCGCATCCCAGTGCGTCGCGCCCTGAACGCACAGGTTCAGCGTGTCGTCGGCATAGCGGATCTTGTTCCAGTCCTGCTGGCCGGCGATGGCGTCGGTGCCGGTCGCGAGCATCTGGTGAATCGGATTGAAGCGGCCGCCGAACAACCCGGTCTGCGGTCCGTTGCGGTCGAGCGGAATGCCGAGCGCGAACACCTTGCCGCTGCGGACAAGTTTTGCGGCGTTGACGATATCCTCCGGCGTGACGTGATTGAGCGTACCGATCTGGTCATCCTTGCCCCAGCGGCCCCAGTTGCTGAGCTTTTCGGATGCTTCCTCGATGGCCTTCAGACCAACCTTGATGTTCATCGACACGCTGTCCTCCGCATCATTTTCGTTCCGGCTCTTCCGATCGGCGGCCGGGCGGGATTGTGCTGAAGGGCGGGCGGTTCGTCTACCACCAGATTGGTGCGGCGGGTGCGCTCTTGAGTTTGACGATGTGGAATATCAGCGGCCGCGCGGGTTTTGCGGTACAGGCGCTTCAATGCGTGGAGGTATGTGATGCGCCGTGCTCTTCTTGCGATCGCTGCAATCGTGATCGCGTTCACCGCGTGCTTTGACTTCTTATCCCTCCCCTGAAAGGGGAGGGTCGCTTCGCATCGCGTGAGGGATGCGAAGCGGGGTGGGGCATCTTGATGAAACGTCCCCACCCGTCCGCTCACTTCGTTCGCGTCCACCCTCCCCCTTGCGGGGAAGGGATAAGTCAAACCTTCCCCAGCGCGCGCAGCACCTTGCCGGGCGTGAACGGCATGTCGGTCAGCGGCTTCGCGCCCAGCGGGCGGAGCGCGTCGTTGATCGCGTTCATCACGCAAGCCGGTGCGCCGGCAGTGCCGGCTTCGCCCGCGCCCTTGGCGCCGAGCTCGGAATCCGCGGTCGGCGTCACGACATGACCGATCTGCATGTCCGGCATCTCCATCGCCATCGGCACGAGATAGTCCGCCATGTTTCCGTTCAGCAGCTGCCCGCGCTCGTCATAGAGGCAATGTTCGAACAGCGCGCCGCCGAGTCCCTGCACGATGCCGCCGCGGATCTGTTCGTCGACGAGCTGCGGATTGATGACGGTGCCGCAATCCTCAACGCACCAGTGCTTCAGCAGCTTGATGAAGCCGGTGTCGGTATCGACCTCCAGGTAGGACGCCTGAATGCCGTTGGTGAACGAGAACGCCCATGCGCGCGGCACATAATGGCGCGTCGCCACCAGTTCGGCCTGGAAGCCGGGCGGCAGCGTGTCCGGCCGGAAGTAGCAGACGCGCGCAACCTCCTCGAGCGTGATGCGCTCGGTCTTGGTGCCCTTGTTGACCACGATGCCGTTGTCGATATCGAGATCGGAGGCCTGCGCCTGCAGGATCGAGGCCGCGGCGGCGAGGACGTTTTCGCGCAGAGCTTTACCAGCCTGCCACGCCGCCTCGCCGCCGATGCCCGCGGCCCGGGACGCCCAGGTACCGCCGCCGTAAGGGGTATTGTCGGTGTCGCCCATGATGACGCGCACCTTGTCCATCGACACGCCGAAGGCCGATGCGACGCATTGCGCGATCACGGCTTCCGCGCCCTGGCCCTGCTCGGACACGCCGGTATGGCAGAAGATCGCGCCCTTGCCGTCGAGCCGCACCGTCGCGCCGTCCTGCGCCGAGATTTTCGCGCCGCCGACACCGTAGAAGGCCGCGCTCGGATTGGTCACTTCAATGAAAGAGGCGAAGCCGATGCCGCGATAGATGCCCCTGGCGCGCGCCGCCGCCTGATCGGCACGAAGCGCCTTGTAATCCATCATCGACAGGATCTTCTCGGTCGATGCGATATGCGACAGCTTCTCGAACTTGATGCCTGATGCCGCGGTCGCCGGATAGGCGTCGTCCGGGATGAGGTTTTTCTTGCGGACCTCGACCGGGTCCATGCCGATCTTTGCCGCGGCGAGATCGACAAGGCCTTCCGTCACCGCGACCGCGATCGGATGACCGACCGCGCGGTACTGGCACATGACGTTCTTGTTCTGGAACACGACGCGGGCGCGCGCGCGGTAATTCGGACAGGCATAGGGTCCGCCGGTCAGGTTGACGACCTGGTTCGCCTCGATGCCGGAGGTGCGCGGATAGACCGAGTAGGGGCCGATGCCGGTGAGATCATCGATCTCGAAAGCGGTGATCGTGCCGTCCTTCCTGATGCCGATCTTGCCTCTGACGCGATGATCGCGCGCATGAATATCGGTGACGAAGCTCTCCAGCCGGTCGGCAACGAACTTGATCGGCCGCTTCAGCATTTTCGAGAGCGCGACGACGGCCATCTCGTCGGCATAGGTGTGCACCTTGACGCCGAAGGAGCCACCGACATCCTTGGTGACGACGCGCACCTGATGCTCTGCAAGATCGAGGTGCTTCGCAAACAGGTTCTGCATCATGTGCGGCGCCTGCGTGCCCTGGTAGACGGTGAGCCGTTCCTCGCCCGGATTCCAGTCGGCAATGATCGAACGCGGTTCGTTGGTGACGCCGGTGTGGCGGCCGAAATGAAACGTCTGCTCGATCACGGCGTCGGATTCCGCAAACGCCTTGTCGACTTCGCCGGCATCGAGCGTGCGCTCGAAGGTAAGATTGTCGCCGAGTTCGGGATGGATCACCGGCGTGTTTGGATCGAGAGCGGTCTCCGGATCGGTGACGGCGGGCAATTCCTCGTAAACGATCTCGATCAGCTCGCAGGCGTCTTCCGCTTGCGCGCGCGCTTTTGCGACCACGGCGCAGACCGCTTCGCCCTGCCAGCAGGCGCGATCGACCGCAAGCGCATATTGCGGCGCCGACTTGATCCCCTTGAGATGGGTCAGCACGCCGACCCATGGCGTGATGACTTTCGCAAGCTCCGGTCCGGTGACGACGGCGATCACGCCTAGCGCCTTCTCGGCCTTGCTCTTGTCGAGCTTCACGATGCGGGCATGAGCGTGCGGCGAGCGCAGATAGGCGACATGCGCCATGCGCGGCAGCGTCATGTCGCTCACATATTGCGCGCGCCCCTGTGCGAGGCGCTTCAGATTCGGGCGCGGCACCGAGCGGCCGATATAGGAATTCGGACGGTCGAGCGCTGTCAGCGGCGAGGGCAGGTCGGAGACGATTTTCATATCACTTCCCATTCCGCGCCTGCGCAACCGCTTCCACTGCATCGACGATCGCGTGGTAGCCGGTGCAGCGGCAGTAATTGCCCGAGATATGCTCGCGAATGTCGTCGCGGCTTGGCGTCTTTCCGTTGGAGAGCAATTCCTGCGCGGTCAGCAGCATGCCGGGCGTGCAGAAGCCGCATTGCAATGCGTTGCGCTTCTCGAACGCATCCTGCAGGTCTGCGATTTCGCCGGTGTCGGATACGCCCTCGATGGTTTCGACGGTGGCGCCTCCGCATTGCACCGCGAGCATGAGGCAGCCGCGAACGATCTGCCCGTTCACGCGAACCGTGCATGCGCCGCAGACGCCGTGTTCGCATCCGACATGACTGCCGGTGAGGCTGAGATCATCGCGCAGGAAATCGACCAGCGACTTGCGGGCCTCGACGCGCGCGGTCAGCAGCTCACCGTTGACAGTGAGACTGATGTCGTAGGCGTGCGTCATGCGCGCGCTCCGGTCATTTGTGCGGCTACGCGGCGCAACAGCACGCCCGCGAGATGTTTCTTGACGGCGCCGGTTTCCTGGATGTCGTCGGGCGGATCGAGATCGGAGGCGAGGGCCTTCACGGCGTCGTCGATCTTGCCCGCAGCGAGGGCCGCTTCCGCGCCCTTCGCGCGGACGGGCGTCAGCCCGACGCCGAAATAGGCGAGGCGTATGTCTTTTAAAGACGCGCCATCGGCGCGCGCCGACGCCGCGAGCCCGGCGATCGCGTAATCGCCGTGCCGTCGCGACAATTCGGCAAAGCCGTAGCGCAT
>NZ_DATMRV010000260.1:0-3413 GCF_035565795.1 Pseudorhodoplanes sp. | reverse complement strand
CAGCGCCGTTGAGCGCGCTGGCATGCGCGGCCTGAACGAAGGTCAGAAGATCTCGTACGAGCTCCGCGCCGATCGCAAGACCGGCAAGTCCTCGGCCGACAACCTGCAGGCCGCGTAACCGCGGTTTGCTGCAGGCCGCGTGAACCGCGGTTGTTGCAGGCCGCGTAAGGCGGCGGCAAGCAAGCGAACGCTCGCCACGGATGTACTGGCAAGGTTCGCTTTGAGAAGGCGATACGAATTTTTTCGATGATTGCCGTTGTGATGGCCGGGCTTGTCCCGGCCATTTTCATTTGCGGCGGCGCACATTCATTGCGATGCGGCCGCGAGACGATCGGCGCGGTTCCCGCGCATCACGCAGATTTTCAGAAATTTTCAGCGGCACCCGATCGGCGTGCGCGCGTTATTTCCCCACGCCCGATCCGGGCGGCATCCCGAACAGCCGGAGACATGATTCTGCGCGCAAGCAGAGGAGGGATTTCCATGTCCGATTTGTCGATTGGTGATTTGATTCCGAAGCCCACGCCGCCCTGTCCCGTATGCGGCGGCGAAACCATCCTTGCGGAGGTGCACAAGGCGGTCGCGAAGGTGACCGACGTGTTTCGCTGCAAGCGATGCGATGTGGAATATCCGGTGGCGCGGAAGGCGCAGGGATGACTTGGGTGAAAACCGCCATCGATCATTAATCGAACCCGCAATCAGCTCGATCATCGTACCTACAATCCCTCCATCCTTGCGCTAGACTTCAATCCGCTTTGAACCCTTTCCGCGCGAGTGACGACGCATGCACGGGGGTGTGACCCCTGCGGGAGAAAGCCCGCCCGAATCTTCGCGTCCCGAACAGGGCGCCGATCAGGAGCGCGTGGTCGTCATGCACAAGCCGGTGTCGGTTCCTCAGATTTCGCAAGGGCAGGCGGGTGAAGCCGCGCCCGTCCCGCAAGCCATCGCCTTCACCGGCGAGCGGCGCGACTTTCGAAAGCTGGTGACGCGCGGCGCGCTGCTCGAACTGGTTACCCTCGGCTTCTATCGCTTCTGGCTCGCGACCGACATGCGGCGGCATCTGTGGTCGCACACCGAGGTGCATGGCGATGCGGCCGAATATACCGGCACCGCGAAGGAGCTGTTCATCGGCTTCCTGGTCGCGATGGCGATCCTTGTGCCCGTTTATGTCGCGTATTTCTTCGTCGGCCTCGAGGCCGAGCGCGTGCAGGCCTTCGCCTCGCTGCCGCTGATCGCCTTCCTCTATGTGTTCACGCAATTCGCGCTCTATCGCGCGCGCCGCTATCGCATGACGCGCACGGTGTGGCGCGGGGTGCGATTCAGCATGGGCGGCTCCGGCTGGTCCTATGCGTGGCGTGCGTCGCTCTGGACGCTGTGGGTGTGGGTGACGCTCGGGCTCGCGCTGCCCTGGCGCGCCGCGGCACTCGAGCGCTTCAAGATGCGCTACACGTCCTATGGCACGCTGCAGGGCTCTTTCGAGGGGACGGGTGGCGCCTTCTTCAGGCAGGGCTGGTGGCTGTGGCTGCTGATGTGGCCGACGGCGATGTTCATCTTCCCGATCCCGTTCCTCTACGCGATGTACAAGGCGATCGAGTGGCGCTGGTGGGTGAACGGCCTGCGCTTCGGTGCGGTGCGCTTCGAAAGCGATCTCGATATCGCCGACCTGATGGGCTTCTACTGGAAGGTGATCGGCTGGCTGTGTCTGGCCCTGCTGGTGATGTCGCTGTGGTTCGGTGCCGTGTTCGGCCTTGGCCATCTCGCCATCGGCAATGGCCTCGAAGGCGAGGCCAAAATGGCCGCGGTGATGGCGAACCCGTTCGTCCTGGTCGGCATGGGCGTCGGCTACCTCGGGACCGCAATGGCCTTCAACGTGATTCTTCGGATGTATCTGGTGCGCGACCTGTGGGCCAGGGTGTGCGAGACCAGTGTGGTGCATAACCTAGCGGCGGCCGACAACATCGCGGTGCTGGGTGAAGCCGCAAGCGCAATCGGTGAGGGCTTTGCCGACAGCCTGGATATCGGTGGGTTCTGATTCGATATCGGGAGGACGTTGACCCCGGATGGTTCATGCGATGACTGACGCCTCCGATACAACGACAATCGCCGCCGTGTTCTATGACGGCACCTCGAACCGCAAGCGCAGCGTGACCCTGCGCTTTGCGGATGCGATGGAGATTGTCGAAGACGGTGCCGTCGTCGCCACCTGGCCGTTTGCCGATGTGCGGCGCGCCGACGGCAGGAAGGCGCTGCGCCTGATGTGCACCAGCGCGCCGCCGCTCGCGCGGCTCGAAATCGCAGACGCCGACGCGGCCGCCCGGGTGACGGTGCATTTTCCGCAACTGGACGCAGGACGCGCCGGCGCGCAAACCGGCCGCATCGTCGCCTGGTCGCTCGCGGCCGCGGTGTCGATCGTGTTTGTCACCATCTTCGGCATTCCGCTGATCGCCGACCGGCTCGCGCCGCTCGTGCCCTACGCCGTGGAGAAGCGCATCGGCGAAGCAGTGGACCGCCAGGCGCGCGCAGTCTTTGGCGGGCAGGTCTGCACGCGGCCGGACGGCAAGGCCGCGTTCGACAAGATGATGTCGAAGCTGAAGGACGCGGGCGGCTTCGATGCGCCGCTCGAAGCGCATGTGCTCTCGTCCAGCATCACGAATGCCTATGCGCTGCCGGGCGGCAAGGTCTATCTGCTCGACGGACTGCTGCAGCGCGCAAAGAGCGTTGACGAGGTGGCCGGCGTGATGGCGCATGAACTCGGCCATGCGCAGAATCGCGACGGCCTGCGCAAGATCATCCAGACCGGCGGCTCGTCGTTCCTGATCGGGCTGCTGTTCGGCGATGTGACCGGCGGCTCGGCGATGCTGTTCGCGGCGCGCTCGATCGTGGACGCATCCTATTCGCGCGAGGCCGAGACGCGCGCCGACGATTTCACCATCAAGGCCATGCGCGGCCTTGGCCGCTCGCCGCGGCCGATGGGCGAATTTCTGGTGCGCGTCACCGGCGGCGGACGCATCGCCACTGTGATCGACAGCCATCCGCTCAGCGCCGACCGGCTCGACCGGATGAAACAGGACGATCGCGGGGTGGCCGGCGCGCCGATCCTCACCGAACAGGAATGGCAGGCGCTGCGGGCGATCTGTTCCGACGTGAAGAAGGATCCCGGAAAGGGCGGCGAGCGCTTCATCGACCGTAAGTAGCAGTAGCGCCGGCGCAGGCAAGACGGCCGCTCGGCGCCGCCACCGTCGCGAGCGTTATGACGGCCGGCCGAGGGCTGATCCGCGGAGGCGCAGGGCCGCGCTTGCACGGGCCGCAGAACGCGGCTATCTCAGGGCCACGCTCCCTTCGTCTAGCGGTTAGGACGCGGCCCTCTCAAGGCTGAAACAGGGGTTCGATTCCCCTAGGGAGCGCCAACGATTTCA
>NZ_DATMRV010000259.1:0-13009 GCF_035565795.1 Pseudorhodoplanes sp. | reverse complement strand
CCCGCTCTACCTTCAGATTGACGCCACTGACCGCAACAAAACCCGCAAATTCCTTGGTCAAGTCTCTTGTTTCGAGAATAATCTCGCCGCTCATGCCTTCGACGCCTGCCCAACGTCTGTCCCAATCGACATGACTGCACGTCTTGCGGAAATGGTAAAGCCCGCCTGCGAAAAATCGCGGGCGGGCTTCCCTTCTTCTTTCGGAGGGGCTGGCCGCTGCAGATGCGGCGGCCAACCGGCTTCGATCAGCGGACGTCGATCTTGATCGCGGTCCGCTTGATGTCGCTGCCCGAAGTCTTCGGCGCCGGAGCCTCGGCACCACCATTCTTCGGCGCTGCAGCAACGCCACCCGGAGCCGGCAGGATATCGATCTTGCGGGTCGAACCCTGCTTCTGCAGGCGCTCGCCGATCGACCGGGTGTTGTTCTTGACGGTGGTCAGCGGTTCCTTGTTGAAGTCGTGCTTGATGCCATCGACTTCAGGCTTGTCGCTGCACACAGCCATCACCGTTTCCCTGCCCTTGTCGCCGAGCTTGTAGACGAACGGCGACTTCGCACCCGGGAAGCTGACCGGGACACCGGCCTTGATCCGGTTATCCTGCTGGAACTTGTTCGGCAGGAGAACCGTCAGCGTGTCCTTCTCGTCGATATTGGTCAGCGTCAGGAAGCAGTCCTTCGAGGAGACGACCGTGAACACCGGAGTCTCGCCGAGCTTGTAGACATCCTTGTCCGAGGTCAGGGCGAAGTCGACGTCGGTCTTGACCTTCTGCACGCCGTTCCTGTTGTCGGAGACCTGGACGCCTTCGTCGATCGGCTCCTCGTCGCCGAGTTCGGCCAGTTGACGGTATTTCTCCTCGAACTGGTCACGCGGCAACGAGTTCTGCTGGAGCCGACGGACGGTCGGAATCAGCGAGGAGTTGAAGCCGCCGCTGGTGGCCTGCAGGAACTCTTCCTTGCGCATACCGAGCTCGGCTGCCGCCATGGTCAGGTCGACGTCCTGCTCGTAACGCTGGGACAGAGCGGTGATCATCTCGAGCCCGTTATAGTTCAGGTTCGGATCGAGACCGGCGCGGTACATGGCGTCCTGGAAGCGCTTGGCGTCGCCTTCGAGAACCTTGTCCATACGTTCGTTCTCGATATAGAGCGCCTCAATTTCGCGCAGCTCCGAACGCGAGAAGGCTTTGCCACCAGGGCCGCCGAGCGCGATCTTGCGGACCTCGTCCTTGGCCTTGATCATGCCGAACTCATGGCAGCCCATGCAGGAGATGCCGTTCGTCACCGCAAGGTCCTTGGCGCGCTTGTCCTGCACGATGTTGGTCGGACCAGTGTTCAACGCCTTGCCGTCGGCCGTGTTCAGATAATAGGCCTGGAAACCGTTCGGCAGGCTGAAGATGGTTTCGCCACCGTCATGCTTGAAGGCGTTCTCGCCTTTCGGGCCAAGCGGATGCTCGTACAGGTTCTGTTTGCCCTTGTTGCCGGCAAAGTCATACGAGGTCCAGAAATAGCCGTTACGCGACGGATGCCGCTCGATCATGCGGTTGTTGCGGCTCACGCCCGACACCTGGAACGCCGCGCGCTGGGCGATGAACCTCTGCAGGTTGGCCTCGATGTCGACGCCCTCCTCCTTCGCCAGCTTGTTGAAGTCCGGCGCAAGCTTCAGCAGCTTCTCGTACATGCCCGGCCGCGAAGCCGTGAAGGCGAACCAGTCGCCGCGCACATACGGCATCTTGCTGTCGGTCGCCGAGACGAGCAGGTTCTTGTAGCTCGTGTCCGGCTGCATCTTGTACGGATAAGACTTCAGGATGGTTTCCCAATCCTCCGCAGTCCAGCCGAGTTCGTCGAGATTGACGCGGATGATGGTCTCGCCCGGATCGATCGGCGTGAAACGCACGACGTCCGGCGACCGGCTCAGGCTGTTGAGCAGCTTGATGACCCCCTGACGATAGACCTTCATCGCCTTTTCATCCGTACAGGCATTCGCAAGATGCGTCAGCGTGATGTAACGCATGCCCTTGCGGCGCTGTGCGATCCGCTCGCGCTCGATGTCGGCCGCAATCATGCCGATCATGTCGGAGTGGCTGACATAGGCCTTGGGATCGCAGCTGATGCGCAGCCCGTTGATCCAGCCTTCGAGCGCAGCGAGTTCTTCCGGGGACACCGGATCGAACTTGCCCTGCCCGTTCGCCCAATCGTAAGGCATCTTCTCGTTGATGATTTCACTAAAGAGACGCGAGCCCTTCGCATTGCCCGGCAGAACGTAATGCGGGTTGGCCGCGATCTCTTCGAGATTCAGCACGTTGCCGAAATTGCTCGCGGCGTTTTCGCGCTTGTGTTCGACACCATCGAGGTCCTTCTGACTCAGCTGACCGGTCTGGTGGCAGCGAGCGCAGTGCTTTTCGAGAACATCGTAAGCCGCCTTCGCGACAGGGTCGCTTGGCGGGGCAGCATTGGCAGCGCCGGCAAAGGTCAGCCCGAGGCCGAATGCGGCCGCGATGGCGAACCCCTGAACCGGGCTACTCACTCGTAGACGACCGCTCATTGTGGTCTCCCATTGCAATCGTTGCGACGCGCGGCGTGACACGCCGTGTCGGTTGTTTGTGTCCGGCTTCGCAAATCGCGTTCAAAGTCTCAAAGCAACGTGAAGGGTTTCGGCCAGATCCGGCCGCGATCGAGGAAATCCTATCGCAATTCCAAGCGCCTGCTGAATATCAAAATACACGCGAAGCGCGCTCGCCCTTCACAATTCGGTTGGTTGCCCCAGGCAAAGTGTCGCTTTTCGAAACGAAAAGACCCGCCCGGCGGGGACATGCCGGACGGGTCAAGCGGACCGGCACAGGGTGGAAGGGGCGCGCGTACCGGTCACACGATGGGCGGCGGCGAGATGCCATCCGCAATCCCTGTTGCCCTGATTGGTCGTGGGAATCCGCCGTCCGGTTCAATGGCAGGCCGGCAATCTGTTGGCCGGCGCGACGTCAGCGCTCAGCCGGCTGACGTACCCAGTCTCTGATCGACTGCCAGAGTTCGGCGCTCTTGCGCAGCAGCCAGTCACGCGGCGTCTCGGTCGCTTGCGTATCGGGATCGCGCGGATGGGCCCGCCGCCACTCGTCCGGCATATCGAAACGGCCCGCCCATATCCCGCGCTTGTCCGAACGCGCCTCCGCCTGGGCCAGCTCATAGGGATTGGCGGACCCGCGCCGGTCCATGGCCGTAGCAAATCCGGCCCGGACCATCTCTTCGGCAAGATCGCGGCCACCGGCGTGACACACCGCAATGTAGCGTCCGTAGCGATCCGTGGAGAGCGTCCGGCATTGGACAGGATGCGTGCCGATGATCCGGCGCAGTTCGGACCGCGCGCGCGTCCCGCAGGGCCAGCTCTTGCCTTTGGCGTCGGTGCATTCCTGATGAAGCTCGGGCGCGTCGATTCCATAAAGGCGGTAGCGTTCGCCGCCGAGTGCAAATGAATCGCCATCGGAAAGATGGACAGGCAGAGGCGCCTTCTGGCCGAGCGCGGGCGTCGCCACAGCGCATCCGATCGCGACGGCGAACAACGTCTTCCGCAGAACCTTCATGCAAATACGTGACAAAGCCTAACGACCACTGCCCTGGCTGTTCCCGCCGGCAACCGCGTCCGAGCGTCCACCAACGGCGCGCAATGCCTCGAAGGCGTCCGCAAGACCAGCGCCGAAATCCTTGTCGCGGCCGGCGGGGCCGAGATCGTGCGCGGTCGAGAGCAGCACGCGACGCACCGAGTCCGGCGACAATCCCGGTTCGCGCTCCAGGATCAGCGCGGCAATGCCGCTGATATGAGCCGCTGCAAACGAGGTGCCTGTGGTCATGTCGTAATTGCCGCCGGGGATCGGCAGCAGCACCCGCACACCAGGCGCAGCCACCGCAACATGATGTCCGCGGTTCGACCCCTGGAACAGCTTGTCATCGGAATCGGTCGCGGTGACCGCGATAACATTCGGATCGGACGCGGGAAAGAGCGGCGGCGACTTCGGACCGGCATTGCCAGCCGCAGCAACCAGGACGATCCCGCGCTTGCTCGCAGCCGCAAGCAGGCGCGCCATGATCGGATCCTGCGGGCCCGCGAAGCTCATGTTGATCACACGGGCGCCCTTGCCGGTCGCCCATTCCAGTCCCTTCAGGATGCTGAAGGTCGTACCTTCAGCGCTCGCTGCGGTAGGGTCGAAAGCGCGCACCGCAAGGATGCGTGCATTTGGAGCGACACCAATCAGCTTGGACTTCGCAACGATCGCACCGGCAATGCTGGTGCCGTGCGAATGCGGCGAACCATCGCCGCCGGCCGGATTGAAGGAATCCTCGATCGCGCCCTGCAACTCCGGATGGTCGACATCGATGCCGGAATCGATGATGGCGACCAACACCCGGTCGCCTCGCGCCAGTTCATGCGCGCGCGTCAGGTGAAGCTTCTCCACCGCGTACTGGAGGCCGCCCTGCCCGGACTTCGACTGCTGGAGCGTGTAACGATAGTTCGGCTGCACCGACAGGATTGTCGAATCCGCCTCGAGGCTACGGATGACCGAGGCGACGCTGCGGCCATCGGGTATATTCCAGCGGAACATTGTCGTGCCGCTAAGCTCGAAGCTTTGCGACTCCTGGCGGTTCAGGCCGTGGCGCCGCGCCATGGCGTCGACTTGCTGCTGGCTGGGACGGCCAGCAACCTCGATCACCACTTCGTTCGCAACGAAGCGCCGTTCGCCGGCGACCGGCACGCCACTGGTCTGTCGCGGCAGCTGCGTCGTGGGCTGAGCGGGTTCGTCAACACCAGGCGCGGGAACAGCGTTCGCTGCCGGCGCCGGCGTGACCGACTGCACCGGCCGGGCCTGCGCCTCGCTTGGTCCGCGCGGCTTGACGACCTTGCGCGGCTGCGGGTTCGCGGGCGCGCTCTGAACCGTATAGCGGCCACCGCCGTGATAGGTCTGGGCGGAAGCCGCACCGGAGAATGCTGCACTGAAAGCGGCCGCGGCCAAAGCCGACACCGCGATCACGATCTGCCGGTTGCGCGTGAGCTGCATGACTGAAACCTCCGAGAGGCATCGTTCCGAAGGCGCTCCGGTCAGCCGGAGCGCAGGCGCTCTGCCGCCTTAGTTGGTGGCCGGCAACACCAAGGTTACCACCTTGCTCTCGCCAAGCTTTTTCACGATTTCGGCAGTCTGCTCTTTCTTGGCGGGGATCCGGAGCCGGAAGTTCCCGTCGGTCGAGCTGTCGATGATCGTGGCGTTATTGGCCTTCAGGAATTCCGAGATTTCGGCGGCATTGGCTTGCGGCGAGAAGCGGACCAGCGTCTCGACGCCACGCGGCACCGAGGTGGTGACCGGAGCCGATGCCATGTCGAACGATCCCGTGCGCTCGCCGACCAGCTTGCCGATCACGCCGGCCTGCAGGAGGAGTGCGATCGCTGCCACGCCACCGGCATAAGCCAGCGTCCGCGGCGACAGGCTCGCCATGAATTCGCTGATGCGGCTCATCAGGTTGAACGACACGGCGGCCGGCTGTCGCGCGGGCTCGGCGTCGATCTTCTCGAACAGCGCCTTCATCGCGCGCTGCGACGGAGCGCCGAGCGATTCATTGACAACGATGGTCTCGCCGAGTTCCTCGCGCACCATCTCGAACTGGCGCGCCAGTTCCTTGTCGTTCGCGAGCGCCTGCTCGACACGCGCGGTGTCGCGGCGATTCAGCGTGCCTGCGGCATACCAGGGCAGCAGGACTTCGATCTCTTCGCGCTCCGGCGCGTTTTTCATTGTGGTGCTCATGGCCAACCTCTTTCGATTCCCGCCGCCTTCAAGGATTCCGCCAATTTTTTCCGCGCATAAAACATGCGCGTCTTGACGGTATTCTCCGGGATCCCGACGATCTCTGCGACTTCTTCCACGGACTTCTCGTGGTAGTAGACCAGATCGATGATCTCCCGATGATCCGGCGTCAGTGTTTCAATGCACTTCCGCAGGATCGCGCTCGTATCCTTCTTCTGCATGGCGGCTTCGGGCGTGTCTGAATCGTCCTCGATCGCCTCTGCAACTTCATCGTCCAGTTCCGCCTCCTTGCGACCCCGAAGGGCCGAAAGAGCCTTGAACCTTGCGATGGCGAGCAGCCAGGTCGAAACCGCAGAGCGGCCCTCGAAGCGTCCGGCTTGCCGCCAGACATCGAGGAAGACCTCGCTGATCAGATCCTCCGCCGTGGACTCGTTACGAACCAGGCGAAGAACGAACCGGTAGACCCGTACATGGTGTCGTGCGAACAGCACCTGCATGGCGAGCCGATCACCGCCTGCGATCCGCTGGATCAGGACTTCGTCTGATGTTTGCTGCATCGTGACGGTCGGCTCATGGTTTGGTCGCGGGAAGTCCGGGACCGGTTCAATTGGATGTGAGCGAAATTTTAGGCGGGTCGAAAAAGTAACCCCCTTCTTCCTAATGCAAGGGGGGAATATTCCCAATAGGGGAATTTCGTCATTGTTATCAATGACTTTTCTCGCGCCATCCGTTATTGTCGTGGAACATGAGCCAGATGTTCACCTTGGAATCGCTGAATTCGCTGCCGCTGCCGGCCTTCTCGGCGGCGATCGGAGACGTTTTTGAGCATGCCTCCTGGGTCGCCGACGCGGCCTTCGGCCACCGGCCCTTTGCGACGGTTGCTGCATTGCACGAGGCGATGATGGGCGTGGTGCGGGCGAGCCCGCCCGAACGGCAGCTCGCCTTCATCCGCGCCCATCCGGAACTCGGCTCCAAGGTAAAGCGGCTCGACCTCACCGCGGACTCGCAGGCCGAACAGGGCTCGCTCGGCCTCGACCGCCTGAGCGACGCGGAATTCAAGACCTTCACCGCGCTGAACGAAGCCTATGCGGAGAAGTTCGGGATACCGTTCATCATCTGCGTGCGGCGGCACACGCGGGACTCGATCCTGAAGGAATTCCGGCGGCGGCTCGACAACGATGCCGACACCGAACGCAAGGCCGCGCTCGACGAGATCGCGCTGATCACGCGGCTGCGCCTGGTCGCACGCGTCGACGGCCCCGGCAAGCCGAAGACGGAAGGGCGGCTTTCGACGCATGTGCTCGACAATGTCAGCGGCAAGCCGGCCAAGGGCGTCAGGATCTCGCTCTATGAAATCGGCGCGAGTGCGCGCTCGCTGCTGGCGGAGGCGCTGACCAATTCTGATGGGCGCACCGATCAGCCGCTGATCGCAGGCGGACCGCTGCGTATCGGGTCATACGAATTGCAATTCGCGGTCGCGGATTATTTCGCCGCCAATGGCACCGCACAATCCGACCCGGCTTTCCTCGATGTGGTTCCCATCCGTTTTTCGATTGCCGAACCGGAAGGGCATTATCATGTACCGCTCCTGGTCACGCCCTGGAGCTATTCGACCTATCGCGGGAGCTAACGTTGAGAGGCGCATTGCACGCAGGGTCTCTGGCCGCCGCGCTGCTCGCCCTCCTTGCGATCATCGAACCGTTGCGGGCGCAGGACATTTACGCGCCGGCCGATCCGAACTGGTCGGTGCCGCAGGTCGGAACCCTGCCCTATGACGAAAGAGGCATGCTGATCCGCCGCGGCCGCGACCTCGTGACCGCGACCTATGCCCATATCGGCCCCGCCGTCGCGGACGCGAACAAACGCTATGCCGGCAACAACCTCGCCTGCAGCAATTGCCACCTGAATGCCGGCACCAAGAAATTCGGTCTGCCGCTGTGGGGGCTGTATGACAACTTCCCGCACTACTCGGCGCGCTCGGGCGCGGAAATCTCGATCGAGGACCGCGTCAATTCCTGCATGACGCGAAGCATGAACGGCAAGCCGCTGCCGGACGACTCGCCGGAGATGCAGGCGTTCGTCGCCTACATCAAATTCCTGTCCGCCGGTACCATGCGCGGCGAAAAACTTGCGGGCCTTGGCGCCGGCCGGATGCCGCTGCTGCGGTCCGCGGCCAATCCGGCGCGCGGACGCATCGTCTATATGCGCGCCTGCGCGCAGTGCCATCAGGCCAACGGTGAAGGCATGCTGCGCGATCCCGCCTTGCCGTCGTTCGGATACCTCAACCCGCCGCTATGGGGTCCGGACAGTTTCAATGACGGCGCCGGCATGTCGCGGCTGATCACGGCGGCGAATTTCATCCACTTCAACATGCCGAACGGCACAAGCTATACGCAGCCGCGGCTCTCGGCCCAGGATTCCTGGGATGTCGCCGCGTACATGATTTCGCGTCCCCGCCCGAAAAAGGCAGACCGCGAAAAGGATTTTCCGGATCTCCTGCTGAAGCCCATTGATACGCCCTACGGGCCCTATGTCGATGGATTCAGCCAGGCGCAGCACGAGTTCGGCCCATTCCGCCCGATCGAAGCCGCGCTGGCTCGACTGAAAGCGCAAAAAAGAAAGACTGAGCCTCAGTCGGAGCATAATGGCCTCCGACCCTGACGTGTGACGATGTGGCTGCCCGCGACACGTGCGGGCATGACGATACGACCTGAGGCCATCCTGCTTCAGGCAAAGCGCCCACAGGGAGAGACGCCATGAGGACCGCCGCCGTCCGGCTGCTGTGCGCCGGAATGATCGTACTTGCCTTCAGCGTTTCCGCGAGTACGCAAACCCTCTTCAACAACGTCCGCATCTTCGACGGCAAGAGCGAGACACTCACCGCGCCCTCGAATGTCCTCATCAAAGGCAACACGATCGAGCGCATCTCGACAGCACCAATCGCGGTCGATCCCGCGACCACCGTGATCGCCGGCGGCGGGCGAACGCTGATGCCGGGCCTGATCGACGCACACTGGCACACCATGCTGGTGCGCCCCAATCCCGTCGCGGCGATGGTGAACGATGTCGGCTACACGACGCTCGTCGCAGCCGCAGAGGCGAACGACACATTGATGCGCGGCTTTACGACAATCCGCGATCTCGGCGGGCCGGCTTTCAGTCTCAAGCGAGCGATCGACGAAGGCATCATTCCCGGACCGCGAATCTTTCCGTCCGGCGCCATGATCACCGTGACCAGCGGTCACGGTGATTTTCGTCAGACCTACGAACTCCCCCGCACGCCCGGCGGTCCGCTCAGCCGCGTGGAAGAGATTGGCGGCGCCATGATCGCGGACAGTCCGGATATGGTGCGTACGCGCGTGCGCGAACAGCTCATGTTCGGTGCCTCGCAGATCAAGCTGACCGCCGGAGGCGGCGTCGCCTCCCCGCACTCACCGATCGACGTATCGACATTTACCGAAGCCGAATTGCGGGCGGCTGTCGAAGCCGCGGAAAACTGGGGCACCTATGTGACGGTGCATGCCTATACGTCAGCCGCGATCCAGCGCGCGATCGCCGCCGGCGTCAAATGCATCGAGCACGGTCATCTCATGGACGAAGCCACCGCAAAGATGATGGCGGACAAAGGCATCTGGCTCAGCATCCAGCCGTTCCTTGACGATGAGGATGCCGTGCAATTCCCGCCCGGCTCGATCCAGCAATACAAGAAGGCGCAGGTCATGGCCGGCACCGATCGCGCGTATGGCCTCGCGAAGAAATTCGGCATCAAGACAGCTTTCGGCACCGACATTCTGTTCTCTCCCCATCTTGCCCCTCGCCACGGCGCGATGCTCGCCAAGATGACCCGCTGGTACACGCCCGCAGAGCTGTTGAAGATGGCGACATCCACCAATGCCGAACTGCTGGCCCTGTCGGGGTTGCGCAGTCCCTATGCCGGAAAACTCGGCGTGGTAGAGGAAGGGGCGCTCGCCGACCTGATCCTCGTCGACGGCAATCCAATTGAAAACATCCAGCTCATTGCCGATCCCGCCAAATCGTTTTTTGTCATCATGAAAGACGGAAAGGTGGTGAAAAACGCCGTGCCGCGTTAGTACGTTTCGCCGCCCCGGCGCTGATCAGAAGCAACTGACGTGAACTGAGGAAACGATGATCGATCTCTATACCTGGACAACGCCGAACGGACGCAAGGTCTCGATTGCGCTGGAGGAACTCGGACTGACCTACAAGGCGCACGCCATCGATATTTCCAAGGACGAACAATTTGCCCCGGCCTTCCTGAAGATTTCACCGAACAACCGTATCCCGGCGATCGTCGACAACGACAACGGTATGTCGCTGTTCGAGAGCGGCGCGATCCTGATCTATCTCGCCGACAAGACCGGCAAGCTGATGCCGAAGGACGGCGAAGGTCGCTATCGCGTAATCGAATGGCTGATGTGGCAGATGGGCGGCGTCGGCCCGATGCTCGGCCAGGTGCATCACTTCGTGAAGTACAACAAGGGCAAGTCGACCTATGCCGAGGAGCGCTATTCGAAGGAGGCGCAGCGCCTCTATGGCGTGCTCGACCGGCGCCTGGAAGGCCGCGAATTCCTGGCCGGCGACTATTCCATCGCCGACATCGCGACCTGGCCGTGGATCTCCCGCTTCGAATGGCAGGAGATCGATCTCGCCAAGTTCCCGAACGTAAAGCGCTGGTACACCACGATTGCCCAACGCCCGGCGGTCCAGCGCGGCTACAAGGTGCCCAAGGACGTCGGCGAAATCCCGATGCCCTGACGTTATTTCAGTCCAGCCGGTGCGCGTTGGTTAACGAAACGGGCACCGGCAAGGATCAATTTGACCAAGTGAGCAGTAATCGTTCGTTCAGAACAACGACGAATTGAACTTAGCCTTTCACGATTCCGGAAACCGGGATCGTTATTCAGGAAGAAACTCAAAAGTCCGGGAGCGTCGGACCTTGCTTTCTTCCTTGCCTCGCGTGTCGTTTCGCGGATTGCTGCTGGTGGCGCTGGGATTGATCGGCGCCTCGGTGGTCGCGATTGCGATTACTCTGGTTGCGCTGCGCCAGGACGCGATGGAAGACGCGATCAACGACACCAACGACATCGCGACAATGCTCGCCGAACAGACCGCGCGCGCGGTTCAGTCCGTCGACCTCGCGACATCGGAAATTGCGGAACACCTGGGCAGGCGTGCGCTCCCCGCCGAGAATTTCGACGCTATCCTTCGCAGCGAAGCGACCCATCTCTACCTGCTGGACCGGCTGTCGCGGCTGCCGCAGACGGAAGTCATGGCCGTGATCGACCAGCACGGCCGGCACGTCAACGCATCGCGAGGCTGGCCCGTCGCGTCCACGGACCTTTCCGACCGGGATTACTTCACCTTTGCGCGCGACAATCCCGGATCCCGGCTCTACGTGAGCGAGGTGGTGAAAAACCGCGTCAGCGACAAGCCGAACATCTTCTTTGCAAAACGTATCAACGGACCAAGCGGCGAGTTCCTCGGCGTCGTCCTCGCCGGCGTGAAGCCCTCCTATTTCCATCATGTCTATGACGCCCTGACCTCATCCCGCAGGCTGTCCTTGACGCTACTGCGCGATGACGGCCTGGCATTGGTGCGCCATCCCTATGTCGAGGGGCTGATGGGCCAACGACTGCCTGTCGATTCGGCATGGTACGACACGGTCAAGAAGGGCGGCGGGCTCTATCACACAAGCGGCAACTTCGACGGCACTTCGCGACTGATGGCCGTCAGGCTCTTGAAGGACGTCCCGCTGGTCGTGAATGCCGGCATCCCGCCGGGGGAGGCTCTGGCGAGCTGGAGATACCGCGCGATGACGATCGGGATTGGCGCTCTGATCGCCCTGATCTGCTCCCTCCTCCTGATCTACGCGCTCTGGCATCAATTCGCGCAGCTTGCGGCGTCGAAGGCGGCGATCATCGAACGCGAGGCACGACTCGCCGAACAGACCGTTGCGCTGGAGGAAGCCAACGAGCGGATCGACACCGCAGTCAACCACATGGTTCAGGGCCTGGTCATGTTCAATGCCGCGGGCGAACTTGTCGTCTGCAACGACCGCTTCATCGAAATCTACGATCTGCCACACGAGGAGATGAAACCTGGCGTGTCGATCCGGCGCGTCCTCGAATTGCGGGTGCAAACCAACACCTTCTTCGACGACATCGACGACTATCTCATCGAACTGCGAACGAAGATGCGCGCCGGCGAGCCGCTGACCAAGATCGCCGAATTCGCCGACGGCCGTACTTTCTGCGTCACCAACCAGCCGACCGGCGGCGGCGGGTGGGTCGCGACCCATGAAGACATTACCGAGCGCCGGCGCGACGAGAAGGAGTTGCAGCGCACGCGGAACATGCTGCGCACGGTGGTCGAGAATGTTCCGGAAACGTTGATCGTAAAAGATGCCAGGACAAGGGCTTACGTCTTCGTCAATCGCGCCGGCGAAGCCCTGTTCGGGGTCACAAAGGACTATTTCATCGGCAAGACAGGCGACGAGTTATTTCCCGAACAGGAGGCCCTCGAGGTTCGCCGTCGCGACGAGGAAGTGCTCAACAGCGGCAAATTCACCATCGAGAGCCGGGAAGTTAACACGTTCGATGGCCGGACGCGCGATGTCACATCCACGCGCATCGCCATCCCGGGCAAGGACGGCCAGCCGGAATACATCCTGAACGTCATCGCCGACGTCACCGAACATGTGAGTGGCGAAAGGGAGTTGCAGCGCGCCCGGCACATGCTGCGTGCTGTCGTCGAGAACATCCCGGAAATGCTGGTGGTGAAGGACGCGAGAACCGGCGTCTACATTTTCGTCAACCGGGCCGGCGAACAACTCCTCGGCGCGAAGAAGGAAGATCTGATCGGCAAGACCACCGAAGAGATTTTCCCAAAGGATCAGGCCGATCTCATCCTCGCGCGCGATCGCGACGCCCTGCGCTCCGGGCACATGAAGGAGGACTTCCACGTTACGCGCACACTCGACGGGCGGCTGCTTGATGTCGCGTCCAAGCGCGTCGCCATCGGCGGCAAAAATAATGATGCGGAATACCTTCTGACGGTCATCGAGGATGTGACTGAGCGCAAGCGCTACGAAAAGCGCATCGCCCATCTTGCGCACCACGATCCCCTGACTGACCTCGCAAATCGCGCGGCGCTGAACATGAAGCTCGCCGATACCGTCGAGCGTGCCGCAGCCGCGAACGGACAATTCGCGCTG
>NZ_DATMRV010000258.1:0-8580 GCF_035565795.1 Pseudorhodoplanes sp. | reverse complement strand
GCCGCCGCGACATTACCTGATCGAAATGCCGAACGGGCAACCCTGAAGCGGATCGAGAACGGGCTCCGAATGGTGACGGTGCCGCTGCCGCATCTTGCGGGGCTCGCTGCGGCGGTGCGCGTCAGTCTCGACTGGCGCGTACCCACCATGGGCATCTTCGCCTCGGGTCGCCTGATCGCCAATCCCGGATTCACAGCCAGACTCAAGGACAACGAGCTGGTCTTTGTCCTGGCGCACGAGCTCCTTCATCTGGCGCTTCGCACGCACGACCGGGCCCGCGGTTCCGGCCGGCTCGAGTTTAACTACGCGCACGACTACATCATCAACGACATCCTGCGGAGCGAGTTGGGCTTTGCCACCATCCCCGCCGGCGGTCTCGACATGCCGGGCGCGCGCGAACGCTCGGCCGAAGACATCGTCATCGAAATGCGCCGCAATGCCGACCTGATGCGTTCGCGCACAAAGGTCTGGGAAGGCAAGGATGCTTCCGTGCGTCAGGCGCTCGGCCAGGGACAAGGCGGCAGCGAACCCGGCAACGACGATGCCGGCGACGTGCTCGGCGACAAGACCGAGCGCGAGATGTTCCCTGCCGATGCGCAGGACCAGGCGCAGCAGAAAGCCGCGATCGACGACATCATCGCGCGCGGGCAAGCGCTGGCAGCAGCCATCGGCAGGCAGAATGCGCGCGGCACCGTGGGCGGAGGCATGAGTGCGCAGGTGTCGGCGCAGCGCGGTCGTCTGCGGCCCGCGTGGCAACAGGCGCTGCAACGCTGGATCGAGTGCTCGTCCGCGGGTGAACGAACCTTCGCACGCCCGTCACGACGCGGCGCAGAGCGTACCGACGTCGTGATGCCCGGTCGGATGCGGACGTCGTGGATGCTCAATGTCGTGCTTGATACCTCGGGATCGATGGTCGACGACATTCCGCTTGCGCTGGGCGCGATCGCAGACTTTTGCGACGGCGCCGGCGTCGATCAGGTTCGCGTCGTTCAATGCGACGCTGCCGTCACCGCCGACGAGACCGTTTCGCCGGAGGAGCTTGCGACCTATGCCGTGCGCGGCTTTGGCGGAAGCGACCTGTCGCCCGCGATGCTGACGCTCGCCGACGATCCGCTCATACGCGCGGCCGTTATCATCACCGATGGCGAGATCGCCTTCCCCGCCGAGCCGATGCCCTACGACGTGCTGTGGGTCCTGCCGCGCGCCGCCGCGTTCAATCCGCCATATGGCCGGGTCATTGCAATGGATGGGAGCAGATCATGAAGGTCGTGCAGGAGCTGGTCGCGTATTTCGACCGGCGCGGACAATTGTCGAAAAAGGAAGTCCGGCAATTGCTCGACAAGGGCTATCTCGCGGCCGACGCGCCGCCTCATATGCTCGAACTCGGCAGCTCCGTGGGAGCGAGCTTCTACTTCCGCGTGAAGGGCGAGACCGAGGGCCCGCTCTGGGGCACCGATGTCTACACAAGCGACTCCGCGCTTGCCGTTGCGGCGGTCCATGCCGGTCTCGTCAAGCCAGGGGACAGTGCGGTGATCAAGGTGACCGTGGTCGCCGCCCAGACGACCTATCAGGGCTCGGTGCGAAACGGCGTCACCAGTCACGACTTCGGCCGTTACGGCAGCGCCTACCGGCTGAGTGGCATCTAGTAGCAATTCCCGCTCAAACTGCACGGTTCCGAAAAGGCGTCCTTAACTACACTCCGAGGCTGCAGTTTGCATCAACCACCGGGAAACGCCGAGCCATAATACTACGCTGCCGGGAACACACTACGCTGTTGGGAACGAATGGCGTGATGGAAATGAGCGGCATTCTGGCGGACCTTTCCAGCGACCTTAGCTGGCGCTCCGTCGTGTTGATGACGAGCGTCTGCGCTTCCGCGAGCCTGCTCGTCATCTATATCCTGCGCCGCGGTCAAGCGGCCACCGGCGGTGCGCGCACCTGCTGGATATTGGCCGGTGGCGCAGTGCTGGGCTGCGGGATCTGGGCGGTCTATTTCATGGGGACTCTTCTCCATGAAGCCAGCGGCGCAGCCCCGAACGCAACGCCAACAACTCTTTCGCTTGCCATCGTGGGCATCCTCGCAGGCGTCGGCCTTTGGCAAGCGATCGATGCTCCCGCGCACTGGCGTGCCTTTATTGCCGGCGGCTTCATAGGGGCGGCAATTACGGCGGCATCGCAGATCACCATGATCGCGGGTCCGATGTCGCCGAACATGACGTGGTCATCCGGCCTGATATTTGCGTCATCCGCGCTCGGAATGTCGCTCGCCGCCGCGGCTCTCGTGATTGCCGGAGACGAAAACACCGTCAGGAGAAATATTGCCGCAGCGCTGGTGCTCGCGCTCGCGATACTTTCGCATCAGCTCGCTGCGGTCGGCATGGCTGCCATCAATTCAGAGACACTAGATGCCGAATTGCTCAACTCCGCAACTGTGGTGACCGTGGCGCTGGCAGCGATGGCACTGGTGACCATCGCTCTGCTCGGCGCTCGCGCCAATGCGCAGATGCGCGAGCGCGATCGGAGACTCAATCTCGCCATCAATGCCATGTCGCGGGGATTCTTGCTCTTCGACGGCAATGAGCGGATCATCTCCTGCAATGACCGATATCTTCAGATCTACGGTCTGGACAAGGGCGTCATTAAGCCGGGCATGTCCCTTGACAGCCTGATCCGGCATCGGCTGGAGAAAGGCACGCGGCTGAAAGACCGCGAAAGGTACAAATCGGATTTTCACGCCATCCGGTCGCTCCGGGAAACCTCGACAACACAGATCGAGTTGGAGGACGGGCGAACCATATCGATGACCAACACGCCGCTTCCGGACGGAGGCTGGCTGGGCATCCATGAAGACATCACCGAGCGGCTTCATTTTGAAGCCTCCCTCGAAGCAGCGCGCGTCGAAAGGGAGAAAGCACACAGAAGGCTTATGGAAGCCTTCGAAGCAGTCCCGGTCGGGCTGTCGATGCTTGATGCGGACAATCGTTACGTATTGTGGAACAGCCGCTTCTCGGACATCTATTCGGACGTCGCCGACCTGCTCGCACCGGGACAGCGGTTCGAAGACGTCGTTCGCGCCAGCATATCGCGCGGCCAGCATCCAGGTTTCCGAGGCAGTGAGGAGCAATGTTTGATTGAGCAGCTCGCGCGACTCAGCGAGCCGAACAACTCACATGAACAGCATCTGTCCGGCGACCGCTGGATCCGTGTCGAGGACCGGCGCATGTCGGACGGCGGGACCATCAGCGTCCGTGTCGATATCAGCGACATAAGACGCCGCGAGGAATCGTTTCGCCTGCTCTTCGAGGAAAACCCGACGCCCATGATCGTCTACGACCGGGAGACGTTGCGTCTGCTCGCGGTCAATGACGCCGCGCTTGCCCAGTATGGATATGACCGTGACGTCTTCCTCTCGATGACTGTCCTCGACATCCGGCCGCCGGAAGATCGCGAAGAAATCCGTCGCATCATCTCGGCTCCCGAATTCAAGCCGGTACAAGGCCGCATTCGACGGCATCTCAAGGCCGATGGCTCATTGATCGAAGTCGCGATCTACAGTCGCGCACTGGACTACCAGGGACGCCCCTCCTGCATCGCAACAGCGATCGACCTGACCGAGCTCAGGCGGATCGAAAGCGATGCGCGCAAGACCAGAGACTTCCTGAATGCGATCATCGAGCATGTGCCATCGATCATTATCGTCAAGGACGCGCAGGACCTGAGCTACGTTCTGGTCAATCGCTCGGCCGAACAGTATTTCGGATTGTCGCGCGACAACATCATCGGCAAAACGTCGAACAACGTTTTCTCGAAAGCGGCAGCGGATCTGATCAATGTTCAAGATCAGCAATTGCTGAAGACGCGTTCTCCGCAAGTGACCGGAGACTATCCGATCCAGATGCCCAATGGCGAGACGCGCATCGTCTCTTCCACCCGCCTTCTGATCCTCGGCGAGGACGGCGAACCGAAATATCTCGTAACCGTCATTCAGGATCGCACCGAAGCCAAGGACGCTGAAGCACGCATCAGCCATATGGCGCATCTCGCGCACCACGACCCGTTGACCGACCTGCCTAATCGCGCATTGTTCAACAAGCACTTTGCATCGACCATCGAATCCGCATCGCTGACCGGCAGCCGGTTCGCCTTGATGTGCATCGACCTGGACCGCTTCAAGGATGTCAACGATCTGTTCGGTCACGGTGTTGGCGACGCGTTGCTGCGTGAAGTCTCGCGTCGGCTTAGAACCGCTGCCGCGGACTCCTTCGTGGCCCGCCTCGGTGGCGACGAATTCGTCGCAATCACGGCGGCGGATGCGGCCGAGACAATCGCTCAACGCATGCTTGCTGCGGTTACCGCGGAAGACCTGGAAATCGACGGCCAGCGGCTTGCTGTCGGTCTCAGCATCGGCATTGCAACCTTTCCTGACCAAGGCGCGGACGCTTCTGTCCTGCTAGCGAATGCCGATGCGGCACTATATCAGGCCAAGGCCGCCGGCCGCGGCACGGCGTGCTTCTTTGGCACCGATTCGCAGATCTCTCGGTTACGGACCCTGCAACACGAAATGGCGAGCGTCGACCTGAGCAGCGTGGATGGCTGCAAGAAATTCCGGGGTCCGGTTCTGTGCGCGGGCGACCTCATTCAGCGTCCATAGCGACGCGCCGATGCTTTTTTGGAGATTGCGGCAAAAATCGATGCTGCGCGCTTGACTTGGCGTGGGGTGAGATTTAAGTCCGCCCCACTCCCGATCACGGGGGCGTAGCTCAGTTGGTTAGAGCGCCGGCCTGTCACGCCGGAGGCCGCGGGTTCGAGTCCCGTCGCTCCCGCCATTTGACCTTGATGGTCAATGGCTTATCAGAGTTTCCAAGCGCTTTCCGCGTCATCAGACGTCCGCCCGGAACGCCTTCTTAATGGCCCCGTGAGCAAGAAGTCCTTGCGGCACAGGCTTTTCCCGTTGCATCCGACCCCCAAAAATGCTCTGGAGCCTTATAAACAGGGCGTTTCCGGCGAGTCTCGAATCGTCTAAACGCCACAACCAGTGGTTTTTTTCTCGTTACGGCGCTTGATGAAGAGGAGGGCCAATCATGGCTGACAAGAAGCCGGCGACAGCTCCGACCGTTACCCTGAAGCATCTCGCGGCTCAGTTGGCCGAAGAGCACCAGTTGTCCAAGAAGCAGAGCGAAGCTGTCTTGGGCGATCTCGTGACCCAGATCACCAAACACCTCAAGAAGGGCGACCGCATCCGCATCGGCGGTCTCGGCATCCTGCAGGTGCGCAAGCGCGCCGCCCGTATGGGACGCAATCCCGCAACCGGCGAACAGATTCAGATCAAGGCATCCAAGAAAGTCGCATTCCGCGCCGCCAAGGAATTGAAAGAAGCGATCTGACGTCGCTTCGTAAGTCTCAATTGAGTTGGACAATGCGCGTCGGCCCCGGCCGATGCGCATTTTCTTTTAGCGTCGAGCCGTAATCAGCGACGTGGAACGGCCGCGCCGTCCAATATCGCGAGCGCACCGGGAATTCCGTCCAGTTCAGCCCGGTGAAGCCACACGCGCGCTTCGGCGCGATCGACAGGCCCTCCCCGTCCCTGTGCCAGAGCAGCCCCGTACGCAAGGCGGTCGTGAGCATCGCCAAGTTCAGCCGCGCGCTTCAGCGCTGCGCGCGCCACCGCCTGCAGACCCGCGTGCGTTTGACTGAGGAGAGACACCGCGAGATCACGGGAGAAGTCCGCCGGCGCTGCTGCGATCGACCGCGCATACCAATGCTCTGCTTCCTCCATGCGGCCCTCTGCGTGCAGGAACCGAGCAAGATGAGCGGCGCCACGGAAGCAGCCGCGGCTCCCGGCGCGGCGATACCATCGGATCGCGGAGGGAATGTTGATTCCTCCAACCCAGCCAAACTCCCTGTATCGGCCAATCATGTTCATCGCCTTGGCATTGCCCTGGCGCGCCGAACGCACAAGCAGGCTCAAGGCCGTCCGCAACTCACCCGGCGTCGGATCATCGCGCAGCATGAGCGTCGCCAGATTGAACTGAGCCCAGTGATGGTTTTTTGCGGCCGCACGCTGGTAGCAGATGCGCGCCTGCTCACGATCCACTGCGGTGCCCCACCCCAGTTCGTGGCAGCGGCCGAGCATGTTGATGCCGTCCAGGTCTTGCGCGGCGGCAGCGATGCCGAACCATCGCAGCGCAGCGCTGGGATCCTGTGCGACGCCATGCCCGTCCAGCAGCATCTGCCCATATGTCACCTGTGCGGTGCTGTTGCCGCCGATCGCCGCCGCATAAGCGATGCGCGCCGCTTGTTCCGGGCCCGCCGCGATGCGTGCGCTCAGTTCGTCGGCGGACAGTTTCAGCAGCGACGTGTAATAGAGCGGGTCGTTGTTGGCCTGCGAGGACACGAAGGCCCTCAAAGCTCGGCCCAGCGCCGCAGAAGATTGTGGTAATGGCTGACGAGTGCGACAGAAGCGCTCTCATGATCACCCAGCCGGCGCCGCACTTCTATTATCGCAAGATCGAGATCGTAGAGCATCGTTCGCTTGCCATCGTCCTTGACCATCGATTGGGTCCAGAAGAACGATGACCAGCGACTGCCGCGCGTGATCGGGGTCACGTTGTGCAGGCTTGTCGCCGGATAGACGACCATGTCGCCGGCCGGCAGCTTCACCGAGTGCGAACCGTAGGAATCGTCGATGACAAGCTCGCCTCCGTCGTAATCGGATGGCTCCGTCAGGAACAGCGTCGACGACACGTCCGCTCGCATGCGGATGCCGGTATGCGGGATCATCCGGATCGCGCCGTCGACATGCGAGTCGAATTTCATGCCGGCGTCATATCGATTGAACAACGGCGGAAGCACGCGAAATGGCAATGCCGCCGAGTTGAATGTCGGATTTCGGCCGAGAGCTTTCAGGATGATGTCGCCGGCCTTCATTCCGGCGGGCGATCCCTCAGTGATCTGGAGGTTGAATTTCGCAGTCGCCGCCTGATCGCCCGCAGTCGCCTTGCCATCGATCCAGGCTTCCGCCTCGATGATAGTGCGGACCTCGCGGAGTTCGTCCGCCGTCAGAACATTCGGAATGTGAACGAGCATATCCTCATGCACTCACAGAAAAAATGACAGGCGAGCGAGACCGGGATGCCGGTCTCGCTCGCCATCTTCAACGCTGATCGGGGCGTTATGTCCCGATCAGCCCTTTCGATTACCACCTCACGCCGCCGGTCAGCGTGATGGTACGCCCTGCACTCACAACGGCGCGGGTACCGAAGGCGGAGTCGTACGTCACTTCGTCCATCAGGTTGTAGACGTTCAGCGCGATCCGGTACTTGTCCTTCTCATAGGAGGCCAAGAGATTGACCGTCACCTGATCGGGCACTTCAGCCGACCCCAACGAGTTCACGAAATAATGGCTGGTATAGAACATACCACCGCCGACGAGCAGCTTGCCCGGGATGTTGAACATCGGCGCGATATCATATGTCGTCCAGAGCGACGCAGAATTGAGCGGCACAAACGACACGCGGTTGCCGATGGTGTACTGCGCGTTGAGCGGAGCCGTAAGGATCTCGCTGTTCATATACGCGTAGGCTGCCTGCACGTCCCATCGATCGGTGATCTTGCCGGTTAATCCGAACTCGACACCCGACACACGTTGGGTCTCGCCCGTCTCCACCACGCTGCCGCTTACCGGGTCGATCTGAACTGCATTGCTCTTGGTGACCTGGAACCAAGCCGCAGTGAATCCGAGTTTGCCGTCCAGCATGCTCCATTTCAGGCCGGCCTCCCACATGTCGTTCTGTTCCGGCTGCAAGGTGGCATTGTTGATGGGGTTGAGGTCCATCGCAACATACTGACCGGCGAGGTTGGAGTAAGACCGCGCCCAGCTCACATAATACATCTGCTGCTTGGTCGGCTCCCAGATCGCGCTGGCCTTCGGACTGACGAAATCGGTTTCACTGTTCAATTGGGGCAGCAATGCCCCGCCAAGAGCGGTCGTTTGATATTTGGAATCAAACCGATCCCAGCGTGCTCCGCCGAGTATCGAGAACTGCTCAGTGAACCAGACCCGATCGCTGCCAAAGACGCCGAGATTGAACGAATCCGCGTTCTTGATGCCACTGGCGAGGTACGGATTCACGAACACCGAACCCATATAATAATAGTTCGGGTTCAGGATCGTACCGGCAACCTTCGATGGGCTGCTTGTGACTGCGAACCTCGTATCCTTCTGGTTGTTGATATCGAGGCCAGAGATGAACTCGTGTCGCAGAGAGCCGGTATGGAATTTGGCCACCGCGGTCGTGATGTTTTGCCCGCCGTGCGTGTTCTGATCGTACCCGCCTCCGGTCGCGGTTCCGCCCGTGAACCCGTAAGGGACATTCAGATTGCCGGATGGAACAGCGTCGCCGCAAGTGGCGATCGCGCAATTGGTGGCTGTAAACGCCATGAAACGATCATAATAGGCAAAGCGCGTATCGTTGTAGATGGTCAGCCAGTCCGTCACTTCCGACTTGAACCGGGCAGTGAACATATCGACGCTGGTGCGGTCATTGTCGGTTTGCACGCCATAGAACAGCTCGCGCGGCA
>NZ_DATMRV010000257.1:0-2686 GCF_035565795.1 Pseudorhodoplanes sp. | reverse complement strand
CACGCTGCGCGCACCGACAAAGTCGCCGCTGGAGATGTAGTCGTCACCCATCTTCCGTAGCACCGCGATTTCCTCATTACTGAGAGAACGCGGCTTTGCAGTGTTCTCGCTTGCAACGCCGGATGACGCCGCCGGCGTCTCAACAGGCGGCTGTGCCTGTTGCTGCGCTGGTTGCGACGGCTGCCCGCCGGCGGGCTCTTGCCGCCTGGTCGTCTCCGGCGCGGGCCACGGCGTCATCACCGTTTCCCGCCGTGGCTCCGCCGCGCGTCCGATCGGCTCGGTCTTCACGGCAATCGGGCGTGCCTGCGGGTCCGCATTGGCGACGGCAAAGCGAAGACCGGGCTCGCCTGCGCGCTCCTGCTCCTTCTGCACCGCGTCCATGCGTGCCTGCAGCGGCGACGTCCTGCCCTCGTTGAACACCGCGGCAGCATTGGTTGACAATTCGGAGATCGGCCCGCCGATGGTGTTCATCACCACGGACGGAATGTCCTTGATGGCAATCACGGCAACAATCGCCGCACCCGTCGCCGCCAGCCCGAAGCGCAGGAACATCTTGTTGGTCTTGCTGCCAGCGCCGTTGCGATTTTTTGGTCGCGGCCAATGCTCGTCCACGGGCTCGGGGATCGGCTCCGTATCGATTGCGCGCGACAGAAGCCATGGCGGCGTGCGCGGATCGTGGAGGGCGTCACGCACCGTCTCCATGTCGGCTGCGAACTGATGCGTCTGGTGAGCCGCATGGGGCGCGGCAGAGTCCTGCCCGTTATCGCGGTCGGCTTCCTCGTCCCGCTGCTGTTCCAGCTCTTGTGAGAGCTTTGCGGCGGCGGCACGGCTGACATCAGTCAGCTTTGCTGGTTCGGTGTGATTGATCTCGATCATCGCGCGCAGGCTCGCCTCGATCTCGTCGAGGATCTGAGCATCGTGGTCGGTCTCGATCCCAACTGGCCGCGGCGCGGCCGGCTCCGTTGACGACTGGGCATCTCGGTCTCGCGCCCAGCCTTCTGCATATGGCGACACAAGGTCGAAATTATCGAGTGGATCGCGGCTCGGCTTACTCATGACGCAACTCCCCTTCACTGATCCCATTTCCGCACTGGCCGGATTACTTCCGGCTCTTGCTGCGGGCGACGGGTCTTGAATCGCTTGGTTGAGCCTGGTTGTTGGCGGACATCGCTTCCTGTCGATCACGCCAGGCCAGGAATTCGGCGAACAGAGCTTCGCGGCTCTGCGGCGTGCGTTGTGCATCCCGCTTCGTGTCGGCGTTCTTCAGGTACGCCTGGAAGTCACGATTGAGGTCCGGGGACGCGTTGGCGGCGGGCGCCTGAGCCTGAAGCTTCTGCAATTCACGCTCGGCGCTTTCGAGCCTGGTCCAGCCCGGCACGGTCGCCGCGAGATTGACGTCGCGCCATTTCGGGTGGAATGGCGGCTTCTGGAACTTGCTCCAGTTCGTAAACATCCGCTCGACTACGCGTTCGATCTTCTTCTGGCGATCGGAGCCCTTCGACCAGTTGAAAGCGGCGAGCACGGCCGGCACCGCGATGGTGTCGATCTTGTTCTGACCTTCGGGCATCAGGGTCGGATACTGATCCGCCGAGAACTCGCCGATCGTGTAATAGTCGGCGAATTTCTTCGAGAACGGGATCGGAAGCAGATGCAGGTTTGCATCGGCCGGGATCTTGGCGAAGAAGTCGATCGGCTTGCCGACCAGACGCACAAGCGCGGAGATTTCGCCGGAGCGAAGCTTCTGCATGCCGCTCGCTTCATCGATGTTGAGCTGCTCGACCTGGATGCCGAGCCGCTGGAAGATGATCGTTCCGGTCAGGCTCGATCCGGCCCCGGCGGGGCCGAAGCTGACCTTCTTGCCGCGCAGATCCTCAAGGCTCTTGATGTCCCGCTTGGCGAGGATATGAACCTCCGACACCGGGAGGCGGATGATGTAATGGATCCGGTTGTTGAGATTGGAGATTTTGCGTTCGTTCTTGAAATATTCGAACACGTCAGACTGGGTGACGGCGATATCGACGCCGCGCAGATACAGGAGATCGTCGATGTTGGAGGCCGCGCCATAGGTGACGATCGGCAGAATTCGCAGGTTGTCGCCGTCGTCGAGAGCTCTCGCGAGTTCGTTCGCGAAAGTCATGTAGGTGCCGCTCATGAGACCGCCGGCGACGCCGACAGCCCAGGCGTTACGCTTTTCCTTGACCGCCGATTCCGAATTCCCGGTCTGCTTCAGCGCCTCCGGGATATTCTGAGCGTGTGCCGGTGCGATCACGACCGGGGTCGACAGAGCGAAACATGCGGCAACGGCCGCAATCAGACTACGCATTATGACTTCCCCCTTGATGTAGCGTTATGGCGCCTGTTCAGGCGCGGGTTATCTGCATTCCAATTGCAAGAACGGCCGGCAGCGGCACCCCCGTGCGCGCTACCGGCCGTCCGTATTGTTTCGAGAAACGTAGAATCCGCGCATTGAAACGCTGAATTCACGCGAGTGCCCGGTCGCCGTCCCCTGCGACACCACTCTCATGGTACCCTCACTCACTGCAACGCGATGAACGATCGCGCTTACGCGACAAACGCATTTGCATTCCAAACCCAACTTGCATTTCGAAGTTTGCCGTCGCGCATCACTTGAACGCGTGGGCTCGTTCTCAAAAAGTTGAGTGGATTAGTGTCACGAATGAGGCAG
>NZ_DATMRV010000256.1:0-14627 GCF_035565795.1 Pseudorhodoplanes sp. | reverse complement strand
GCAGTCACCCGCGGGTGCTCCAACAAGGAGAACAACAATGGCGCGCAAGCCGACGAAGCGGACCGAATTCGTGCTGTTCGACGTTATCTACGAAGACGGCAGCCAGCGCTCGAACCGTCGTGTCCCCGCCGAAGAATTGGGCGGTCTCGAGGGTGACGATCGGGCCCGCACCATCATCGAACAGCAGGACCGCGAGATCGCAGAGAAATCCGGCCAGATTCCGCTCCAGATCAAGTCGATCCGGCGGTCCGGCGCCAAGCTGCCGGAAAAGGAATGGAAGCGGCAGCGGGCATAACCGCGCCATTTCGATCAGCGCTCACGACGCCCTGCCGCCTTCCGCGAGCGAGACCCATTTTACAAAAATGGTACACATAGGTCCGCGCCTTCGCGCGGACGACCGCTAGTGTATGCTGGCGCCGGAGATAACCGCGCCCATGCCCGACAGGCACCCGCCCCTCACCCGCCGCTCTGTCCTCGCCGGCACCACGGCCGCAGCGTCGGCCGTCGTGGCGCCCGCTCTGGCGCAGGGAGAGTCTCGCGCCTTTGTGCTCGTGCACGGCGCCTGGCATGGCGGATGGTGCTGGCGCCGGGTCGCCGACCGTCTCGAGCGTAAAGGTCACAAGGTCTACGCGCCATCGCTCACCGGACTTGGCGACCGTTCGCATCTGATCAGCACGCGGCCGACCGTCACCACACATATCGACGATATCGCCAACATCATCCGCTTCGAGGACCTGCAACGCGTCATTCTGGTCGGTCATTCGTATGGCGGCATCGTCATCTCCGGCGTTGCGGAGAAGGTGCAGGCGCAGCTTGCGTCGATGGTCTTTCTTGACGCGTTCGTGCCGTCAAACGGACAGACCATCATGAGCCTGTCGCGGCAAGGGTTGCGCGACAATGTCAACGCGGCGATCAAGCGCGGCGATCTCGGCATTCCACCGGCAGCCGCGGCCTATTTCAACGTCAACGAAAAGGACCGCGCCTATGTCGATCGCAAATGCACTCCGCAACCGATCGGCACATATGGCGATCCGGTGAAGCTGACCGGCGCGCGCGAGAGGGTCGCGAAGAAGGTCTATATCCGCGCCAAGGACTTCAACTCGGCCGGTTTCGACGCGATTGCTGCGCGCCTGCGATCCGATCCTGCCTGGACCGTCCATGACATGCCGTGCGGCCACGATGCGATGATCGACATGCCCGATCGGCTTGCAGAGCTGCTGATCGCATCAGCCTGAGCACCGCGCAATTGCGCTGTGATCGCGCAGATGCACTTTCGTTCTAATTTTAGAGATTGATTTAATCGGGCATTGGCGATGCCCGGGCAGATGGACGCTGGTGTCATGTGGTCTGTTCGATCGCGTTAAGACAAGCGTAACGCGAGTCGATACACAAATACGAATATCACGCGAAAGTTTGATTGAAGTTCATTCTGGAGCCGTCATGAATTTGATCGCACGCGGTCTGTTCGTTGTTGGCGGCATTGCCGTCGGCTCCTTTGCCATCAACCACTTCGTCTTCGGCAACACCGGTGATGCGTCGATCCGATCGTCGCGCATCGGCGAGTGGCGTAAAGCCGAAGTGCGGGAAGCCTGCTTCCGGACAACGGAGCGCCCAGCGGCGCACGTCAAGGCCGGGCGTCTGAAGCGTTCCGATTTCGGCTTCTTCGTAGCGGAACAGATGCAATCTCTTCTCGATCAATATGCGGGCGCTGCCGACAGTTGCCCGCCTGCGAGCACGGCGTGAGATCATGTCCAAGATGATCCATGAAATCCGACAGCAGCAGGCCTGGCAGGCGCAGAAGGGATCGAGCCCGCTGCCGATCATCCTTGGTGCAGTGATTGCGTTCGGCATCGGCCTGTTGGGCGTGAGCGGGATCGTGCGTGCGCCGAGCCTGCTGCAAGCGAAGACACAGACAATTCCCGTCGCGCCACGCGAAGCGGCCAAGCCCGCGGAGGTCGCCATCGACACCAGCGCACGCCGCACTGGCCGCGCAGAGACGGCACCGCTCCTCAAGACGTGCGTACCGTTTTCGAAGATCGAATTCGACCATGTCGACAAGGCGCTGCCCGGCGACCTGTATCGGATCCTGCAAACCGCGAGCGGTTTCTCCCGTATCGCCTCCGCGGCCGGCATCAAGCAGAATGCGGTGGACGAAGCGCAATTCGCATCGGTCTGGGCCGAGGTCGCCGATTGCATCTACCGCCAGAATGGCTGGGTGATGTGCGATGCCGACAACCGCGCGCTCGCGGTCGAAGCCGCAGTGACTCTGATCCGGCAATTGTCGACAGCAGCCAAGGCCGACAAGCAGTCCGATCCGCGCGAGAAGAGGCCGTTCGCAATGGACAGTCGCGACCGCGCCTATGCGCTGCGCAACGCCGATGCGATCAAGGGCCGCGTTCTGTCCAGCCTGAGGACACATGCCAGCGAGGGCCGGCTGACTGCCGGAGATTTCGGGATATTCGCACCGTCCGAGATCACGCAGGCCATTCGCGAGACCAAAGTCACGCGCGACGCCTGCGCGAGCGGGAGGTGAAGCGGCGTGCCGCTGCGGTCACCGTAAATCCACGCCGGTCGCAACGAATTGCCCAATCAGTCCGCCGGCGCCAAGAACAGGAATGCCGGGCATCGGATCACCACAGCGTCTCTTTGGCCTTCTGGGGCCAGGCCTTGTCATAGGCCTCGCCGCCGATTCGCGCGGACGTGATGGCCGAGAGGATCTGTCCGGGGCTGGGCAGCGTCTTCGGATCGACATGCCGCTCCGGATTCCACAATTCGGAGCGCAGAATGGCGCGCGCGCATTGGAAATAGACCGTCTGCACATCAACAATCAGCACGCTGCGCGGCGCCTTGCCGTCGATCGCAAAACTCCGGAGCAGCGCAGCGTCGGTCGAAATCCGCGCCGTGCCGTTGACGCGCAGCGTGCCGCCAAAACCCGGAATGAGAAACAGCAGCGCAACCCGCGGATCGGCGATCACATTTCGCAGAGAATCGATGCGGTTGTTGCCATGCCGGTCCGGCAGCATCAGGGTCCGCTCGTCGGCGATCCGCATGAAACCGGGCTTGTCGCCACGCGGCGAGCAATCGAGACCGCCCGGTCCCGCAGTCGCCAGCACCGCAAACGGCGCCGCCTCGATGTAGCGCGCATATTCGGGGGTGATGTGTGCGGTTTCCTTCACCAGCGAAGGCTCCGCGGGAGCGCCGTAGATCGCTTCGAGCTGCTCGACCGTGGTGACCAACGTCATCAGCGCCTCCGGATCGACCCTGTGCGGATCGGGTTATCACGCCCGGGTCCGGCGCGAAATAGTGCGGCGGTCATGCACTCACCGCAACACCACGCTATCCGGGGCAAAAGGAGCATGGCCGCTCATTCGAAATCGGACTAGCTTTCGCGTCCGACCTCAGGGATCCGCGACTGAACATGACCACCAGCGTTGTGATCACGCCCGAGACTTATGCCCGCTATGCGCAGGCCTTTCCGACGTTGACTCCGCAGGAAATCGAGCGCCTTCGCCGCTTCGGCGCGGTGCATCGGTTTGCCGACGGAGCCGCGCTGTTTCTCACAGGCCAGCCGCGTGGAATGCACATCGTTCTGTCGGGACATGTCATCGCCAGCCAGCACGATGGGCTGGGTCACGTCACCACGATTCTCGACTCGGCGCCGGGCCAGTTCCTTGCCGAAGTCGGCTCCCTGTCGGGTGAGCCTTCGCTGGTCGATGCCCATGCCGAAGGCGAGGTCGAAGCGCTTGTCATTCCGCCCGAAGGACTGCGCCGCCTTGTGATTGCTGAGGCGGAGCTCGGCGAGCGCATCATGCGCGCCCTGATCCTGCGGCGCGTGGCGCTGATCGAGAGCGGCATCGGCGGCATCGTGATCATCGGTGCGCCGAACTCGGTCGACACGGCAAGGATCGAGAATTTCCTGACCCGCAACGCCTATCCGAACCACGTGCTCGATCCTGCGACCGATCCGGACGCACAGGATCTGATCACCCGCTATGCGCCTCAACCCGAAGACCTGCCGCTTGTGGTGACGCCCGACGGCAAGGTGCTGCGCAATCCGGACGACAATGCCCTTGCGCATGGCATCGGCATGCTCGAGGCCATCGACAGCAACAAGATCTATGACGTCGTGGTGGTCGGTTGCGGTCCGGCAGGTCTGTCCACGGCGGTTTATGCAGGCTCGGAGGGCCTGTCGGTGATCGTGCTGGAGCAGCGCGCGCATGGCGGTCAGGCGGGTGCGAGCGCACGCATCGAGAATTATTTCGGCTTTCCCACCGGCATATCCGGAATAGCGCTGGTCGGCCGCGCCTTCGTGCAGGCCCAGAAATTCGGCAGCGAGATCATGATCCCGGTCAGGGCAGCACGGCTCGACTGCTCGCGCGCGGACGGCACATTCGTGATCGAGACCGGCGACAACGGCAACGTGCGTTCGCGATGTGTCGTGATCGCGAGCGGCGCGCGCTATCGCCAGCTTGCGGTCGACAATCTCGCCGAATTCGAAGGCCGCGGTGTCTGGTACTGGGCGTCACCGATCGAGGCGCGGCTATGTGCCAATGAAGAGGTGATCATCGTCGGCGGCGGCAACTCGGCCGGCCAAGCCGCCGTATTCCTTGCCGCACATGCCAGGAAGGTGCGCATCATGGTGCGAGGCGACGGGCTTGCGGCCACCATGTCGCGCTATCTGATCGACCGGATCGAGGCGGCGCCCAATATCGAAGTGATGTCGCAGACCGAAGTTGTCGGACTCGCGGGTGACGGCCGCCTGCAAAAGGTACGGTGGCGCAATCGCAAGACCGGCGCCGAGCAGGAAGGCGACATCGGCAACCTGTTCCTGTTCATTGGCGCCTCCCCCGCCACGGCATGGCTCGCCGATTGCGGCGTCGAACTCGACCGCGCCGGCTTCGTCGTGACCGGCAAGGAATGCTCGGCCGGCCACGGCGAAAATCCGTTGCAATCGAGCGTGCGCGGCGTGTTCGCGATCGGCGACGTCCGCTCCGGCTCCGTGAAACGGGTTGGCGGTGCGATCGGCGAAGGCGCCCAGGTGGTCGCGGCGATCCACCGTTACCTTGCGGAGCAGGCATGACGAAGCAGTGCACGCATGGCGGCTTTATTCGCAAGGTCACGCCGAGCGCGCTCGGCTGTGAGGAATGCCTGAAGATCCCGGGAAGCTGGTGGGTGCATCTACGGCTGTGCCGAACCTGCGGTCACGTCGGCTGCTGCGACGACTCGCCGAACAGGCACGCCACCGCGCATTTCCACGCCACGCAGCATCCGGTCATCGAAGGCTACGATCCGCCCGAAGGCTGGGGCTGGTGTTACGTCGACGAGGTGTTCCTCGATCTCGGCGATGACACGACGCCGCAGCGCGGGCCCATCCCGAACTTCATCCGCTCGCGCTGATCCGTCAGCAGAAGCTGCCGCTAGGACGCAGCGATCGACGGTACGCCGCCGACCGGCCGTCGCCGATCGTGGTCGCTCTCGAAATAGTGCTGCCGCTTCGCATCGAGCATGGCGAGGTCGGCGCGCTTGACCACGCTTTCCAGCCGCTCGACGCTACGCCCCGTCGCCGCGCCCATCGAAAGGCTGAGCGAGTGGTCGGGATAGAACGTGTTGTTGATTGCGACCAGATCCTGGATGGTCTGGATCATGGCCTGGCCCGCCACCTCGTCGGTCTCCGGAAGCAGAATGGCGAATTCGTCGCCACCGATCCGGCAGGCATAGGCCGGCTTTTCGATCGCCGACGTCAGCACCTCGCCCGCGCGCCGCAGCAGCGCGTCGCCGGCGGCATGTCCGAGTTCGTCATTCGCGGCCTTCAACCCGTTCAGGTCGGCCATGATGATGGTTACGGGATGCGGCCCCTTGCGGTCGAGCCTGTTCAGCTCGTCAACAAAGAATGAGCGGTTGAACAATTTGGTCAGCACATCATGCGTGCCGAGATATTCGAGATAGGCCTCCGCCTTCTTGCGCGCCGTGATGTCGGTCAGCGCCACCTGGACCAGCGACCAGTCGCGCTCGCGGCCCGGCAGCACCGAGAATTGCAGCAACAGGTTCAGCTTGGTGCCGTCGAGCGCGTAGTTCACGACTTCGCGCAGCTGAAACAGTTTGTTGTCCCACAGATCGATCAGTTGCTCGCGGAAATGCGTCTCCACGTCGTCGCGGAACACGTCCCGCAGCGCTCGCAGCAGCGCTCCCTTGTCGGCCGCGCCAAACAATTCCAACGTGCGGCGGTTGACTTCTAGCACGCGGATTTCGCTCATGCAGCGCGCGACAAATTCCGGATGCACATCGGTGAAGACCCGGAAATCGGTGATGCCGCGCTCGCGCACCTCGTCGAGCAGCTTCTTGACGCCCGAGAAGTCCTCCACCCACAGCGACACCGGGGAATGCGCAAACAGGCCGGACGCATAGGTTTCGCTTTCCGTGAGTTTGCGCCGCGCAGTCTCGCGCTCGGTGACATCCTCGATCGCGATCAGCACACGATCCCACGTTTCCTCGTGACCGGGCAGGATGCGACCGTGAAGCTGGATGTCCAGGCGCCGCCCGGTCAGTGTGTAGTTGACTGTATGACTTTCGAATGCAGAGCCGCCGTCCCAGAGCTGGACCAGTTCGTCGACATGGGTATTCAGCATGTCGTCCCGGAAAACCTTGTCGAGATTGGCCACAAGGTGATCGGTATCGTTGGCGTCGAACAGGGTCAGCGTTTTCCTGTTGACCTTGATCACACGGATGCAGGCGGAGCATTGCTTGACGCGTGAGGGGTCGGCCGCGAAATGCGCACGCAGATCGGTAACGCCGAGCTCGCGCCACTGCGCGAACAATGCTTTCAGCGCACTGTAATCCTCTAGCCAGAGCGACACCGGCGCAAGCTCGAACATTTCCGCGTCGTCGCTGGGATTTCGCCCCGGCGAAACGGCGCCGGGATTGAGGATGGTCATGCGACCCTGCTGTCAAAACTGAATGGTTCGGAACCAGCCCAGTATAGGTGATTCCCTCTTTCCAAAGGGTGATCGTCAGATGGGCCGGAGGCCGGTGGCGCCTTTCGAAGCAACGAATCCAGGCCGGTTCGGGGTTCCACCTGTGAATGTCGTCATTGCGGTAAATCAATTCCAAAGCTGTCCAATCTCACCGCCGCGGCACACTCTTGGCAGTGGCGCCGGGGTTGAACGATTTCGCTTCGGTCGTCGTCCTGGCTGCCTTACATCCGGCTTCCGGAAAGCGGCAAGCTTCGAGATAGACCCTGCTGCGCTGCTCCGGTCAGACCAGCCCGCTCATCGGCTTCACGTCATCGCTGCCCGGAAAAACCGTGGTCGCGAGTGCGCGCTCGTCAACGCGCAGGTGATCGCGCAGGAGGCCCTTGAGTACGGCACGCAGATCGGTCGTGGGCTTGAGATCCCGGCCGTCATGCAGGTTCTTGTCCGCAACGCCCGGCCAGTCCGCGATCACACGGCCGCCCTTGAGCGCGCCACCGGCGAGCAGGGCGACCGTCGCCGTGCCATGATCGGTCCCGGCGGTGCCGTTGATGCGCGCCGTCCGCCCGAACTCCGTGATGATGGCGACGGCGGTCTGCTTCCAGGCATCGCCCATGTTCGTTTCGATGGCGCCGATCGCGCCGTCCAGCGCCGACAACAGAAGCGCCAGCCGTCCATCCGCCGCGCCCTCGTTGACGTGCGTATCCCAGCCGTCAAAGGCGAGCGCGCCGACGCGGGGGCCGTCGGGACGCGCCATGAATTTTGCAGCGCCGCCGGCGGCTTCGGCGAAATAGATGCGGTTGCCCGCACCGGGACCGGTCGGCTTCTCGCCGGCCTTCTGTGGCGACAGGCTCATGCCCCCGCCCATCGCGATTGCCGCGAGGTCCCTGCGCTCCTGAAGTGCGGCGGCAAGAGCAGGATCGGTGTGACGGTAGAGGTCGAGGAGACGCGCCGCGGTGTCTGCCGCCGCGGGCTGCAGGCGCGGCGGCACCCATGACAGGATCGGTGCAGGACCGCGCGCGACCAGCGGCGTGATCGGCCCGACCGCGAAGGCGCGCCTGTTTTCGACGCGCCCCTCGGGCTGCAGTCCTTGCAGCGCGCGATTGAGCCAGCCGCTCTCGGCGGAACCCACCCGCGGCATTCCGCTCTCGAGGATGTCCTGTCCGTCGAAATGCGACCGCTCGCGATACGGCGTTGCGGCGGCGTGCACGATCGTTGCCTGCCCGGCGCGATACAGTCGATGCAGATTGGGCATTGCCGGATTGAGCGCAAAGAAATTGTCCAGCGGCAAGGCGCGGTCGCTCGTCAATGCGTTGTCGCCGCGCAGCCGCTGCCAGTTCGGATCGCCGACCGGAGCTACGGCGGAAAGTCCGTCGAGCGCACCGCGCAGAACAACAACCAGAAGGCGCGGATCGCGACCCTCGGCGAGCGCCACTTTCGGCATATGCGCCCACGCGAACAGCACGCCCGAGGCCAGCAACAATTCACGTCGTGTCGGATGATGCGGCATGGCTGTTACCTGCGCTGGAATTCGGGCGACATCAGCAGAAGTGCGATGGCCTGCTGCTGACTTTCGGCACGCTCGATCGTCTGGCGCGTATCGTTGCTCAACAGCGGCCCGAACGTCTCGGACGCAATCTCGCGTACATCGCGCTGCGTGGGATTGCGGCGCGCAAACTGCGTCGCAACATCGAGCCGCTGTGCAACGCCATCGATCCACGCACTCGAATCGTCGGAGAAACCTTTCGGCGCAGGCGGACGCCAGAGCGGCTGTCCGAGAAGGTTGTGGCCCTGGAGCAGCGGATTGATGTCTCCCGGCATCGCACCCATAGCGCGCGGAATCCCAAGGACCCACTCGGCGGGCGGCCGCAACTTGCCACGTGACGGATCGGCAGCTTCGGGCGAAATCACCAACGTCTTCGCGACCTCTTTCAGGTCGCCGCCGGTGTCGCGAAAACGCTTGGCCAGCCTTTCGACGAGCAAGGGCGACGGGTCGTCCGCGATGAAATGACGAACCAGCTTGCGGGCGACATGCGTCGCGGTGGCCGGATGCTGCGCCAGCATTGTCAGCACTGCGCGCCCCTGCTCGATCCCACCGGACTTGAATTCGCGGCCCATCACGCGCTGCGGCCCGGGTTCGTGAAAGCGCGGATCGAACGTGAAGTCGCCGCCGCGTTCGGGATCCTGTTTCGGACGCACGATCGTCCAGCCGGTGATCACCTTGGCGAAATTCGTGACATCGGCCTGCGTGTAACCCGCGCCGACGCCGACGGTGTGCAGTTCGAGGATTTCGCGAGCCAGATTTTCGTTCAGCCCCTTGCCGCGGCGCCTGCCGGCCTGCGAGTTCGGCCCGATCGAATCGGCATTGTCCAGATAGAGCAGCATGGCCGGATGGGTCTCGACGGCCATCAGCATGTCGACGAACTTGCCGGTGACATGCGGACGGATGGCTTCGCGCTCGAACGCCCCGCAGATCGTACGCACCTGTCCCTTGGCCGCAGACACGCAAAAGTGGTTCGACCAGAACCAGACCAGCCGCTCGACGAACCCGACCGGCGCACGAAAAGCGGCGTCAAATCGCGCCCTGGCTTCCTCGCGGTAGATCCGCTGCGGCAGGTTCCGCTTTTCATTCTGCTTTTGCGCACCCGGCGGCATCGCATTGTCGCCGGTCTGCATCTGCGGCTTTGCGGCGGCTTCGTTGCGCGCATTGAGGCGCTCGGCGCGGACGCTCAACCGCTCAGCGTAGGCGGCACGGAAAGCTTCGCCCGAGTCCATCAGATCGTCGTCGGCAATATGGGCCGCATTCGGATCCTCGAGCTCGGCGAGGAGTGCGGCCCGGCCGTCCTTGCCGGCGGCTGCAAGCCCGCCCGGCTTCGGCACGAATCCGAAGCGATGAACAAGCAGAGCCGCCTGCAGACTGGGATCGAGGGCCATGAGCACGTCGCACGAGATTCGTTGCGGGGGCATTCTGTCAGGCAAAACTCTGTCGGCAAGACGGCATGACCGTGAACGGCAGATAAACGAACGCGGACGCGCCCTTTCGCCGCGGGGCGACTCCGCCCATATTGCGGGGGTATGCCGAAATCGCCCGACAAGCCGAAGAATTCGCCGAAGAAGCCAAGGGATTACGCACGTCCGACGCGCGCAAAGGCGCACCGGCCGGAAGCGCCTGCGCACGACCCGGCGCTGGACGACCTGCTGAATCCCGGCATCGGCAAGGGCCGTGCCGGCATGGGGTCCGGCACCGGACTGCAGCCGCCGCCGGACAACTCGTTCGACCGGCGCGCCGGCAATGCCGCCGAGCACACCGCGCGCCTCTCCACCAGCGAGGGTTTCCGCGAAAAGCCGCAATCGGGCTATGTCGCGCGCGCGCCGTTTGAAGCGCCGCCGATCTCGGGGCTCGATCCCGCGCTTGCCAAGGAACTCGGGCTCGAGCCGGATGAAAATGCCGAACTGCCCGGCGCGCAGGTCGGCAAAAGGCGCGAGAAAAATCCGGACGAGATCGATCTCGGCCGCGGCGTCACTGGCGCCGCCGCATCGAATGCCGCGCTCGAGGATCTCCTTCGCAGCGGCCGCCCCGAATTCAACTCCCAGGCCTGGACGCCGCATCGCCCGCCTCGCCCGGAGAAATCAGAAGGCGGCGTGCAACTCGTCATCAAGAGCGAGATGGAGCCGAAGGGCGACCAGCCGACTGCGATCAAGGAACTGGTCGAAGGCGTGCAGCGGCACGACCGCACCCAGGTGCTGCTCGGCGTCACCGGCTCGGGCAAGACCTACACCATGGCGAAGGTGATCGAGGCGACGCAGCGCCCTGCCCTCGTGCTCGCACCGAACAAGACGCTGGCCGCGCAGCTCTATGGCGAGTTCAAGAGCTTCTTCCCCGACAACGCGGTGGAATATTTCGTCTCGTATTACGATTACTACCAGCCGGAAGCCTATATTCCGCGCACCGACACCTACATCGAGAAGGACTCCTCCATCAACGAGCAGATCGACCGCATGCGCCACTCCGCGACGCGTGCGCTGCTCGAACGCGACGACGTTATCATCGTCGCTTCGGTGTCCTGCATCTACGGTATCGGGTCGGTCGAGACCTATTCGGCGATGACCTTCTCGCTGAAGAAGGGCGGACGCATCGAACAGCGCCAGCTGATCGCCGACCTCGTCGCGCTGCAATACAAGCGCACGCTCGACTTTTCGCGCGGCACATTCCGCGTGCGCGGCGACACCATCGAGATTTTTCCGGCGCACTATGAGGATCGCGCCTGGCGCGTGTCGCTGTTCGGTGACGAGATCGAGAAGATCGCCGAATTCGATCCGCTCACCGGCCGCGAAACCGACGAGCTGAAATTCGTCAAGATCTACGCTAATTCGCACTATGTCACGCCGCGCCCGACGCTGATCCAGGCGATGGCCTCGATCAAGGCCGAGCTGAAGATGCGGCTCGACCAGTTGGTCAAAGCCGGACGCCTCCTCGAAGCGCAGCGGCTGGAGCAGCGCACGCTGTTCGACCTCGAGATGATGGAAGCGACCGGCTCCTGCGCCGGCATCGAAAACTATTCGCGCTATCTTACGGGACGAAAACCCGGCGAGCCGCCGCCGACCCTGTTCGAATATGTCCCCGACAATGCGCTGGTGTTTCTCGACGAGAGCCACGTCACCGTGCCGCAGATCGGCGCCATGTTCCGCGGCGACTTCCGGCGCAAGGCGACGCTGGCCGAATACGGCTTCCGCCTGCCCTCGTGCATGGACAACCGGCCGCTGCGCTTCGAGGAATGGGACGCGATGCGTCCGCAAACCATCGCGGTGTCGGCAACGCCCGCAGGCTGGGAGATCGACCAGGCTGGCGGCGTGTTCGCCGAGCAGGTGATCCGCCCGACCGGACTGATCGATCCGCCGGTCGATGTCCGCCCCGCCCGCACGCAGGTGGACGATCTCGTCGGCGAGGTGCGCGAGGTGGCGCGCAAGGGCTATCGCTCGCTGATCACCGTGCTGACCAAGCGCATGGCCGAGGACCTGACCGAATATCTGCACGAGCAGGGCATCCGCGTGCGCTACATGCATTCGGACATCGACACCATCGAGCGCATCGAGATCATCCGCGACCTGCGGCTCGGTGCGTTCGATGCACTGGTCGGCATCAACCTTCTGCGCGAGGGCCTCGACATTCCCGAATGCGCGCTGGTCGCTATCCTCGACGCCGACAAGGAAGGTTTCCTGCGCAGCGAAACCTCGCTGATCCAGACCATCGGCAGAGCGGCGCGTAATGTCGACGGCCGCGTCATTCTCTATGCCGATCACGTCACCGGCTCGATGGAGCGGGCGATGGCGGAAACCAATCGCCGCCGCGAAAAGCAGGAAGCCTACAACAAGGAACACGGCATCACGCCGGCGTCGGTGAAGAAGAACATCGCCGACATTCTCGACAGCGTCTACGAACGCGACCACGTGCTGATCGACACGGGCGACGGCAAGGGCGAATTCGCCGAGGTCGCCACCATCGGGCACAATTTCGAAGCGGTGATTTCCGATCTCGAAACCCGCATGCGCGAAGCGGCGAGCGATCTCGATTTCGAGGAAGCCGCGCGTCTGCGCGACGAGATCAAGCGCCTGCGCGCCACCGAGCTTGCGGTGAACGACAATCCGACGACGAAGCGCGTGGATGCATCTGGCCGCGGCGGCAAGTCGGGCAGCAAGGCCGGCAAGGTCGATGTCAGCCGGCCGCACAAGCCGACGCTCGACGAGATGGGCGTCGCCTCCTATCACGAGGTGCTGCCGGATCGCCCGGGAAAGAAGGGCAAGGGCAGCACAGCGCGCGCGACCCGCGACGCGCCCCATTTCCCCGATCTCGATTCCATGGGGCCGGGCACCGAAGCGGTGCCGTATCGCGAAGGCGGCGAACGAACCGGCCCGCGCTCATCGCTCGGCAAGCCGGGCCAGCGCGGCGGCTGGACCAGCCGCAAGTTCAAGAAATAACCGCTCCGAACATCGACGGCACACGCAAAACGGCCCCGCTCGCGCGGGGCCGTTTCACGTCAGACATTATAGCTGGATTAATCGCACACGCGCTGCGAGCGATAGATCACGCGACCGTTCGGGGTCACGGCGCGCTCGCGGATGATGCGGCAATCCGGGCCACGATAGGCGTCACGATAACCATAGCCTCCGACGCCCGCGCCGAACGGGCCGACCTGAACGCCCGCGCCATACGGATCAGCACCGAAATAAACCTGCGCACTCGCGGGCGCCGCGATGAACAGGGCGGCGGCAGCCGCCGAGCCGAGAATGAGTTTCTTCATGTCCTGCTCCTCTGTATTGGTGTCGATTGTTCGGACGAAGGGCAAACGCGCGGGCCACGACGAGGTTCGCAGTTGCAGCAGGATTGCCCCGAGGTTTGAACCACGACACACAATGTGAAGCCATGTTCGGAACTATCATGAAGCGTTATTCGGCCCACCCTTCTCTCGCATTCGCCTCTCTCGCACTCGCCTCTCTCGCCTTGGCCTTCTTTGGTCTCGCGGCGTCCGCGCAGGCCGCACAGCAAGGCACCGCGCTCGCCTGCACCGGTCCGTTCGCGCGCAACGCGACGCCCGAGAGCATCGCCAGGGCGTTCGGCGCGGCCAATGTGACAAGCGAGGAGATCAACGCCGGCGAGGGCGAGAAGGAGAAGATCACCGTACTGTTCGCCGGCGACCCGGCGCAGCGGCTGGAGATCTTCTGGCAGGACAACGAAGGCAAGCGCAGCATCGCACAGATCCGCGTCGGCGCCGGCTCGGCCTGGCGCACGCCGCAGGGCCTCAGCGTCGGCATGGCGCTGGCGGATGTCGAGAAGATCAACGGCAAGCCGTTCCTGCTGTCCGGCTTCGGCTGGGAGATGGGCGGCACCACGCGCGGCTGGCAGGACGGCAAGCTGCAGACCCAGCCCGGCGGCTGTTTCCTGATGCTGCGTTTCAAGCCGACGAAAGCGACCAAAGCCAATATCGAGGGCGATCGCGACATTCCCTCCGGCAATGCCGGCATGCGTTCGGCCGCGCCGGTCGTGGAGCTGATCGCGCTGCATTATCCGGATTGAGGGCGGCCCGTTTCGATCGGGCTTGACCCCGGCATCCCCGTCTTAGCAGCATCGCGGCGCGTGGGATGTTGACGGCCGCGACAGGCGCGGTCGCAACCCGCGCGGATGGATGCCGCCATGCCTGTGAAGCTGCTTGCCCTCCTCTGCCTCGCGCTGATGGCGCCCGCCTCCTCCGCACAGGCTGCGCCGCGCAATCAGGCCGCGCCGCGCAAGGCGCCCGGCGTGCTGACCTGCACCGGCCCGTTCGCGCGCAGCATGAGCCATGCGAGCCTCGTCAAGGCGTTCGGCGCGAACAACGTCGCCGTGCAGACCGTCGGCACCGTTGAAGGCGAGACCGAGAAGGTGAGCGTCGTCTTTCCACGCGACAAGACGCGCCGCATCGAGGTGCTGTGGCGGGACGACAGGCGGCGGCGCAATCCGGCGGAGATCCGGCTCGGCGTGGCGTCGACGTGGCAAACGGCGCAGGGCATCCGGCGCGGCACGCCGCTGGCCGAGGTCGAGGCGCTGAACGGGCGGCCGTTCAGGCTCTACGGCTTCGGCTTCGATTACGGCGGCATGGTCATCGACTGGAACGGCGGGCGCCTCGCGGC